>CAXMOD010000178.1:0-8191 GCA_964194905.1 uncultured Desulfobacterales bacterium
TGGGCGACGAAGCCGTCGCCGATGCGGTAGCCGTCGCCTCCAACTTCGAGCGCATGGTCCGCGTCGCCGACGCCAGCGGCATTCCGCTGGACGCGGCACTCAACGCCATGACCGAGGAGCTGCGCCACGACCTCGGCCTCGACGCCTACGCCGCCGCCGCGAACACGCCACCGGTCACCGCGTTTCAGCGCTTCGCCACGCGCGCGCTGCGCCCGCTGCTGCCGACCTTCGTCAAGCTCATCGGCCGCCGCCTCGCCAAGCTCGGCGATCGTTCGACGCGAGCCTAGCTCGAGAAGGCGACGCAGGCCGGGTCCGCGGGAGCCCTTTGGCTGCGCTCAGGACGGCCCTGCGTGGTCGACGAAGATGGGGGATGACCAGGCGCGCTCGTGTACGGGGGCGAGGCAGTCGTCGTCGTCGGGTGTCCGCCAGCCGCCGTAACAGGGGGAGACTCTCACCACGTCGCCGTTGACGTCGCGCTGGGAGCGCAGGTTTGCGCCGTTGATGGCCGGTGTGGCCTCCTGGAGCGCGCGCACGTAGTAGACGGTGTCGCGCCCGGATGCGGCGAACTCGGGATCGTCGAAACGAACGGCGCAGCCTGCGGGATCGGGATCACACTCGAGGCGCCGCCAGGGGTCCTCGACGAGGGGGGCGACCGGCTCACCGGCGTGCATCTGCGGCCGGATGCGCACCACCTCGATCGCAACGATGGCGTGGCGCCGGTCGTCGGGGTGGTAGCAGACGCCGTGGCACAGGCTCTCGAGGCGGTCGGGTGCGAGCGCGCGTACGGCGCTGTCCGAACAGCCGGGCTTCTGGACGAAGTCGCCCACCGCCCGTACCGAGAAGATCGGGACCTCGCTGAGCTCCGCCTCGCCGCCCATCGGCACCGCGCCGTCGGATCCGTTCATCAGGTCGAACCAGAGCAGCATGCGCGGACCGCTCGTGCCGTAAGCCTCGCGCCGCATCAGCGCGTCCCAGATCGCCTCGCGACTGCGGCCCGCGGCGTGCACCGCGACGATGCCGCCCGGGTACATGAAGCTGCCCGTCCGCTCCACGTCGAAGAGTGTCCGCAGGCTGCGCGGCTCCTCGGGGACGGCCTGGGCGCGCTGCGGATCCCGCTGCTCGCCGATCACCCAGTCGCGCAGCCGCTCCTCCGTCCGACGGCCGGCGTAGCCGCGGCCGTCCGTCATGAAGGGGCGGCTCTCCTGCTTGAAGCCGTTGCCGGCCCGGCCCTCGTGGGTGTCGGAAGAGCCGATGATCCCCCAGCGCAGGCGGCGGGGTTCGCTCCGCTCGGGCTCGTCGAAGCCGCCGAGGGCGTAGCCGTACTGGGCGGTCATCTTCTTGCGCAGCTCGAAGGCGGGCTTGAAGCAGTCGCGGCACTGGTTGCAGTCGAGCCAGTCCTCGAGCCCCGTGTCAGGGATGGTGCGTCGCCATTCCATGCCGGCCTCGGCCGCCAGGCGCCGCGCTTCCTGCACGCGGGCCTCGCAGGCCTCGGGTGCGAGGTCGCCGCAGCGCTCGCGGATGATCTCCCCGGCGCGCCAGCAGCACGGCAGGTAGTCGTCGCTGGGCTCCGCACAGAAGCCGGTCTCCGGGTCCACTTCGGGCACGTCCCGGAACACCTCGCTGTTCCCGTGGCCCGAGTACACCTCGAGCAGGCGCTCGAGCGACGGGTCGTGGTTGCCACCCGCGAGGGCCAGCTCGAGCCCGGCGCCGGGCGGTGCATGGACGCCCCAGCCCAGGCCGTGTGGGATCACGAGGGTGGGGAGGTTCCACTGGGCCAGCTTCTCCAGCAGCTCGGCCGGGGTGGAAGCGTTCTCGCGGCAGTCGGCCGGAAGGTCGGGCGAAGTCACGCCGCGCTCGCAGTCCGGCACCTTCACCATCTCGGAGGTGTTCCACAGGAAATCGGCGAAGCCGCCGAGGCCGCGCATGAGCGGGTCGAGCGCGCGCACGAAGCCCATTCCCACGGCGCGGTCCATGGTGCCGTCGGGGAGCGACGTGATCGGGCGCGTGGGCAGGTCGGCGTCGGCGAGGTCGCGGAAGAGTACGTTGCGGTGGCCGTAGTGGCTGCGCGGGTCGTCGAGGGCCTGGGTCCACTCGTAGCCCATGAAGGCCACCAGGTCGGGGTCACCCGTCGCCCCCACGGGCGCGTTGCACTGGCGCACGCTGTCGATCGTCTCGCGCCAGCGCTCCGGCGTGAGGCCCTCGGCGTGGTCGTTCATGGAGAAGAAGTCCAGCGCCGAGCACCAGCGTGCGAAGTCGCAGGCATCCGCCGGTGGGTGCACGCCTTCGCCGCCGAACATGGGCAGACTGTAGACGAGCGCGTCGATCGAGAAGGTGCTGTGGACGTGGAGGTCGCCGAACAGGACACGGCGTTCCGCCGGCGCCCCCACGCCGCGTGACGCGTCGGTGCGCGCCTCGTCCCCGGCGGCTACGCCGGCCGCGGCGCGTGCCGCGCCCTCGATGCGCCCCGCGCTGCGGTCCTGGCCCGGACGCGTCGCCAGGACGACCACGCCGATCGCAAGGATCAGGAGGAAGATCAGCGCGATGCGACGGGCCATGCGGACGCGATCGTATCACGCACCCCGCTGCGGGTGTCAGCTGCGTTCGGCCTGGCGCCGGAGCATCTCGGTGAATTCCTTGGCCGGGACGGCGGGGCTCATCAAGAAGCCCTGCATCTCGGGGCAGCCGCGGCTGCGCAAGAACGCGAGCTGCTCCTCGGTCTCCACTCCCTCTGCGATCACGCCCAGGTCGAGGTTCTGGGCGATCGAGATGATGGCACTCACGATGGCGGCGTCGTCCGGGTCGACGGCGATGTCGCGCACGAAGGACTGATCGATCTTGAGAATGTCCACGGGGAAACGCTTCAGGTAGGAGAGCGACGAGAAGCCGGTCCCGAAATCGTCGAGGGAGACCGCCACGCCGACCTCCTTGAGCTGCTGCAGCAGCCGGCTCGCCGCCTCTTCGTTC
This sequence comes from uncultured Desulfobacterales bacterium, assembly GCA_964194905.1. Taxonomy (GTDB): domain Bacteria; phylum Myxococcota_A; class UBA9160; order UBA9160; family JAFDET01; genus JAFDET01. The sequence continues at coordinate 2,965 of CAXMOD010000178.1, forward strand.
TCTACCAGGCAGTTCTCGGTAATCTCCAGCTCGAGCAGGCTCGGGTCGAGGCCGCTGTCCCACAGCGCGCGCACCACCGACTCGCGGATGCCGTCGTCGGTCATCTGCCGGGGCGAGAGGTTGACCGAGACGCGCAGCGGTCCGAAGCCCGCGCGCTGCCACTCGGCGTTCTGGGCGCAGGCGGTGTGCAGCGACCACTCGCCGATCTCGGAGATCAGCCCGGTCTCCTCGGCCACCGGGATCACCGTCTTCGGTTCCACCGGACCGAGCTCGGCGTCGGTCCAGCGCAGCAGGCCCTCGGCGCCCACGATGCGGCCGGTGTCCGTCTCCACCTTCGGCTGGTAGAAGAGCTTCAGGTCGCCGGACTCCAGCGCCTTGCGCAGGCGCGTCTCCAGCAGCATGCGCTGCTGGGTCTGGTCGTGCATGGCGCTCTTGAAGAAGCCCTGGCCGCCGCCGCCCTGTGCCCTTACCTCGCGCATCGCTGTGTAGGCGGCTCGCATCAGCTGCTCCGACTCCGCGCCGTCGCGGGGGAACATGGAGATACCGATGCTGGGGGTGATCCAGCACTCGCGGCCTTCCACGCGGAAGGGCTCGGAGAGCAGGTCCTTCATCTTGCGCGCCACCATCGAGGCGTTCTGGGCCCCGCGCACGTCGTAGAGGAGCATCACGAACTCGTCGCCGCCGACCCGGGCCAGGCCGTCGGTGCGGCGCACGGTGCGGCGCAGCCGCTCGGAGACCTGCACCAGCAGCTCGTCGCCGGCCGCGTGGCCGGTCGTGTCGTTGACGTGGCGGAAGCGATCGAGCCCGATGAAGAGCACGCCCAAGTGCTTTTCGAGCTGGGCGGCGCGAACGATCTTGCGCTTCAGTCGGTCTTCGAAGGAGAAACGGTTGGGCAGGCCGGTGAGCGGGTCGTGGGTGGCCAGGAAGCGCTCGCGGGCCCGAACGTCGCGCAGTTCGTCGGACAGGCGCTGGCGCTCCACGGCGTGCACCACCGCCCGTATCAGGAGCGAAGGCTGGGCCTCGGCGCGCACCAGGCAGTCCTGGGCGCCGGCGCGCAGCGCCTCGAGCAGCGTCTCCGGCGTGGCATTCTCTGCGATGCACACCACCGGAAGCGGTGAGGTCTCGCGGATCCGCGCCACGGTGCTCGGGCCATCGGGGCCCTCGCCGATGGCCAGAACCACGGCGTCGTAGCCATCGGCGCCCAGCAGGGCCAGGGCCGTCTGGGCGCGCGGGGCGTGGCCCACCTCGAAGCGCTCGGGGTAGCGTTGGAGGCAGTCGCGAAGACGCCGGGCTTCGGCGACGTCCGGCTCCACCAGCAGCACGCGGATGGGCGGGCCTCGGTCGTGCGGCGGATGAGCACTCATCGGCGGTAGGCAACTCCCCAGGACCGGCGCGAGACGTACGCCGGGTCTTCGACCTCTATCGGCATATCCCGCTTCTGCATTTAGTGGGGCTAAGCTTGCGCGATGGCTCCCTCCTCTCCCCGTCGCGTGGCCATCGTGCTGTCGGGCGGCGGCGCTCGGGGCGCCTACGAGGCCGGTGTGCTCTCGTATCTCTTCGAGGAGATCTGCCCGCGCCTGGGCGAGGGCTTCGAATTCGACATCGTGAGCGGTACCTCGGTGGGCGCGATCCACGCGGCCTACCTGGCGGCCACTTCCCACGTGCCCGGCGCGGAGCGCGCCCGGCTCCTGACGGACATCTGGGAGGAGATGAAGCTCGAGGACGTCATCCAGTTCCGCATGTCGGACCTGCTGGGCGTACCGCTGCGCGCGCTGGGGCTGCGCGGCCTGCGCCGCCGCGGCCGCGACGACGTGCGCGGCGTGGTGGGCGGGCTCGTGGACCTGACACCCCTCGAACGCATCGTCGAAGATCGCATCCCCTGGGATCACCTGCGCTCGAACCTGGATGGAGGGCGCCCGGGCGCGGTGTGCGTTTCCTGCACCGAGGTGCGCAGCGGTCGCGTGGGCGTCTTCCTGGACGGTTCCCTCGCGGACCCCACGCCCTGGGCCTACGACCCCAACGCCGTGGCGTACGTGCAGCCCATCTCCCAGCGCCACGTGCGCGCCTCGGCGGCCATCCCGTTCCTGTTCCCATCGGTGCGCATCGGGCAGCGCTATTACGTGGACGGCGGGCTGCGCATGAATACCCCGCTCTCACCGGCGTTGCGCCTGGGTGCGGAGCGCGTCCTGGTCGTCGCACTGAAGCACCAGCCGGGCTTGTTGGGCGGTGCGCAGCCCTATCCCGAAGACGTGGTGACCCAGCCCGCATTCCTGCTGGGCAAGGTGCTGAACGCGCTGCTGCTCGACCAGCTCGAGTACGAGCTGCAACGCATCGACCTGGTGAACGCCTGGATCGAGCACGGCACAAAGACCTACGGCGGCGACTTCCTGGAGAACATCAACGTGGCCGTGCGCGCCCAGCGCGGCGCCGACTACCGGGCAGTGAAGGTGGTCACCGTGCGGCCCGGGCGCGACGTCGGCGCGGTGGCGGACGAGTGCTACTGCGCACTGAATCGCGAGTCCCTGGGCTGGCTCCCCTCGATGCTCGCCCGCATGGCGCGCCGCGGAGTTCCGGAGGGCGAGGCGGACCTGCTCTCCTACCTGCTCTTCGACAGGTGCTTCACGTCGGAGTTGGTGGAGATGGGGCGCGCCGACGCGAGAGGGATGGAGGACGACATCGTGGCGCTGCTGGAATGATGTAGCCTTCCACGCATGGGCATGCCGACCGACATTCCGATCATCGACATGATGCTGGGCCTTCCGATCAATCCGGACGTCGCCTACCAGTTCCTCAAGGACGCCACCCTCGACAAGGAAGCCAAGGAGAGCTTCAAGTTTCCCGTCGAGTACATGTTCAAGGGCGTCCCCCACGACTTCGGCAAGGGCTTCGACAACCCGGTCGACGCCACCGTGGCCGAGATGGACAAGTGGGGTATCGAGCGCGCCCCCATGAGCGTCCAGGGCGATCTCCAGAAGCTCGCGCTGAAGGAGCACCCGGATCGCTTCTTTCCCATGTTGCAGGTGGATCCCAACCGCGGCATGGACACTGTGCGGAAGATGGTGAGCGCCTACGAGACGTACGGGATCAAGGCGGTGTCCTGCTTCCCGGCCGGCCTGGTGCCGCAGGTGAACATCAGCGACAAGAAGTTCTACCCGATCTACGCCAAATGCGTGGAGCTGGACATCCCGATCTTCCTCAACGCGGGCGTTCCCGGTCCGCGCGTTCCCATGCATTGCCAGCACGTAGAGCACCTGGACGAGGTGTGCTGGTTCTTCCCGGAGCTCAGGATCGTGACCTTCCACGGCTGCGAGCCCTGGGAAGATCTGGCGGTGAAGCTCATGCTGAAGTGGCCGGGCCTGCACTTCGCCACGAGCGCGTTCGCGCCGAAGTACTACCCGAAGGCGGTCATCGACTACGCGAACACGCGCGGCGCCGACAAGGTGCTGTACGCCGGCTATTTCCCCATGGGCCTGACGTTGGAACGGATCATGACCGAGATGAAGGACGTCCCGTTCCGCGATCCCATCTGGCCGAAGTTCCTGCGTGAGAACGCGCTGCGCGTGCTGAAGCTGGACGGCTGACGCGCGTTCAGGGGAGCAGTCGGCAGCCGGCGCCCGGCGTGTGCACCGCGAGGCGTTCGAGTCCGATCGTGTGTGCCCGCACCCCGGGCCGGCCTTCGAGCGGCTCGGCGTCGATGCGGTCCATGGAGTCCGGGATGTCGCTGCGGCAGGCGTCGAACTCGCGCTCCGCCACGTACAGGCACGAGCACATCTGCTTGGCTACGTAGCCCGCCCCCACGCTCGCCATGTCCATGAAACGCGGGCCGTAGACGGCGGCGGCCAGCGCCGCCAGCAGCAGCAGGATGCCCCCGCCCCACAGCGCGATGCGCTTCACGGCGCGTCCCCTTCGGCGGCCAGGGGTGGGAACGCAGCGATCAGGTCCACCAGCGGCGCGCGGAGTTCGGGCCAACCGAGGCCGTGCATCTCGCCGAGCCGCACGATCAAGAGGTCGTGGGTGGGCACCATGCACACGTACTGGCCGTAGGCTCCGGTCACGCAGAACGTGGACTTCGGCGCGCCGGGCAAAATCGCTAACTGATCGCCGAACGGCTCGTCGTTCAGCCAGAAGTGGGCTCCGAAGACGGCGTTGTTGGGCGCCGGCGCGGGGGTGCGCGAGTAGTCCACCCAGCCCTCGGGAAGGATGCGACGGCCGTCCCAGATGCCGTCGCGCAGGTAGAGGTAGCCGAAGCGCGCCCAGTCGCGCGCGGGCGCCCAGACGAAGCCGCCGCCCATGAAGGTCCCCGCGTCGTCGAACTCGCCGACCATGCGCCGGATGCCGAGCGGACGGAACAGGCGTCGGCCCATGAAGGCACGCATGGCGTCGCCGCTCCCGCCGACTTCGTTCTGAACGATCGACGCCACGATGGTGCTCGTGCCCGTGGAGTAGGCCCAGTGGGTATTGGGCTCGTGGGCGAGCTCGACGTCGCTGGCGTAGGCGGCCTGGTCGGTGGCCCCCTTGCCGAAGATGAGCTCTTCGACGAAGCCTGCGCCGCCGCCCCCGTCGCTGTTGTCCGCGTTGTCGAGCCCCGACGTCATGTGGAGGAGATGATCCAGCGTGAGTGCGCCACGCAGGTCGCCGGGCGTCTGCCAGCGCGCGACCGGCGCCGGCGCGTCGACACGCAGGCGTCCGTCGCTCACCAGGATGCCGACCAGCGCCTGGGTCACGCTCTTGGCCATCGACCAGGAGTGGAAGCGCGTCTCCGGCTCGAAGCCCGGTGCGTAGCGCTCCGCCACGAGTACGCCCCGGTGGATGGCCAGGAGCGCACGGACGTTGGACGTGCCGTCGACACTCACGCTGCGGAACGCACGCTCGTAGGCGGCGTCGAGGGCGGCGCGGTCCACTCCCGCCTCGGGCTCGCCCTCCACCCAGGCCGCCGTGGGCCAGGCCAGCGCGTGCGGGTGCGGCGGCAGAGCGGCTAGGTCTTCGGAGGCGGCCGCCCGTGCGGCCGCCAGAAGCACGAGGCCGAGCGCGAGGAGCGAGGTACGCACGGCGAGTGCTAGGCCAGCGCTTCTTCGAGGGCGGTCACCAGCGCAGCGGCCTCCGGCTCGGTGCCCGGATCGAAGCGGGCGAGGAGTGTGCCGTCCTTGGCGACGAGAAACTTGCCGAAGTTCCACTTCACGTCTCCCGGGCCTTCCGGCTGCGCGTCGACGGCGGTGAGCCAACGGTA
>CAXMOD010000179.1:0-10648 GCA_964194905.1 uncultured Desulfobacterales bacterium
TGCGTCCGACGTAGACCGAGCCGTCCTTCTTCACCGACAGCACCAGCGGCTCGTCCCTCATGCGCATCGGCTGCGTCTTGGTTTCCGGCAGATCCACTTCCACGCCCGACTGCATCAGCGGCGCGGTCACCATGAAGATGATCAGGAGGACCAGCATCACGTCCACGAAGGGCGTGACGTTGATCTCCGAGAGCGGGCGGACCGCCGAAGTGCTCGAAGTGCGGGTAGCGGCCATCGCGCCTAGGCACTCGCCGCGTGCGGGCGCGGCTCGTCCTGCCCCGCCACACGCCGGAAATCGCTGCCCACATCAGCCACGAACAGATCCAGCGCGGCCGTGACGTGGCGCAACTCACCGATGAAATGGTTGTAGGCGATGGTGGCTGGAATGGCGGCGAGCAGGCCCATCGCCGTGGCGATCAGTGCCTCGGCGATTCCGGGGGCGACGACGGCCAGACTCGCGGAGCCCGAGCGGCCGATGCCCTGAAAGGCGTTGATGATGCCGATCACCGTTCCGAACAGTCCGATGAATGGCGTCGCGCTTCCGGTCGTGGCGAGGAAGTTGAGCCCGCGTTCCAGGCGCAGCGACTCGCGCGACGCCGTCCAGCGGATGTGCTGCTCCAGGGTGTCGAGCTGAGCTGCCGTGAGATCGCGACCCGCACGCGTGCCCGCCAGCTTGGCCATGCGGTGCACTTCGGCGTAGGCTGCGACGAACACGGCCGACAGAGGGCTCTGGTCGTACGCGCGGCCGGCCTCGTACGCCGCATCCAACGAGCCGTCCTGATAGACCTCGAGGAACGCCTCGCTATCATGATGCGCACGACGCAGCTCCCGCCACTTCGTGATGATGAGTGCCCAGGATACGACCGAGAACCCGAGCAGAATGAGAAGGACGGCTTGGACGATCCACCCGGCCTGGAATACCAGGTCGAGCACATCGAGCCCCGCCAGTCGTCCCCCCATGGCCGACCCGGCGATGACCAACGATTTCCCTCCCGTTGGAGTTGCCGGAGTCTAGAGGAGGCCCTCGCCTCCTTCAACAAAGGTCCCGGAAACAAAAGGAGAATCGATGAAGGTCCGCGTTACGTCCGCAGATCCCACCCGCACCTCGGCCGACGTGCTGGTCGTACCGGTGTTCCAGATGCGCAAGGACGAGCGCAGGCCGTCCCGCCTGACCCGGCTCGACAAGGTGCTGGGGGGGCGGATCGCGGCGGTCCTCGACACCGGAGATTTCCGAGGCCGCTCGGGCGAGACCGCGGTCCTCTACCCCGAGGGCGCCGTCGCGGCGCAGCGCGTGGTTCTGTTGGGGCTCGGCAAGGAAGAGAAGGCGGACGCCGACACGCTGCGCAAGGCCGCAGGCACCGCCGTGGGCGCCACCCGCGCCCGGCGAGGCGAAGAGGCGGCGATGCTCGCCCCGACCACCCGGCGCGTACGGATTCCCGCGGCGGCCCAGGCGCTGGCCGAGGGCGCGGTGCTGGCCGGGTATCGCTTCGATGCGTACAAGGAGAAGGCAAAGGACGACCCGCCGACCGTGCGCCAGATCACGTTCCTGTACGAAAAGCAGGCGGACGCGCGCAGCGCGCGACGCCCGGCCGAAACCGGAGCCATCATCGCCGAGGGGCAGAATCTGGCCCGGGAGCTCTCGAACCAGCCGGGCAACCAGCAGCCGCCGGCGGAACTGGCGCGCGCCGCACAGCGCGTGGCACGCAAGGCGGGCCTGCGCTGCCGCGTGTTCGGCCCTGCAGAGCTCAAGAAGCGGGCCATGGGCGGTATCCTGGCGGTGGGCGGGGGTAGCACCAACCCGCCGCGACTCGTCATCATGGACCACGCAGGGCGCAAGGGCCAGCCGACGATCTGCCTGGTGGGCAAGGGCATCACGTTCGACTCCGGCGGCATCTCGATCAAGCCCTCGGCGTCGATGGATGAGATGAAGCACGACATGTCCGGCGCGGCCGCGGTGATCGGCGCGATGCAGGTGATCGCTGCCCTGAAGCTGCCGCTCCACGTGGTCGGGATCGTCGCCGCCGCCGAGAACCTGCCCAGCGGCACGGCCTACCGCCCCGGCGACCTGGTCAAGACAGCGGCTGGAAAAACCGTCGAGGTGCTGAATACCGACGCGGAGGGTCGCGTCGTACTGGCCGATGCCCTCCACCACGCCGCGACCGAGCACGAGCCGGAGGCGATCGTGGATCTCGCCACGCTCACCGGAGCGTGCGTCATCGCGCTGGGCAGCTGGTGCTCCGGCCTGTTCGGAAGCGACGACGCGCTGGTCGAGCGCATCCGCAAGGCGGGTGAGGCCAGCGCTGAGCGTGTCTGGCCGATGCCGCTCTGGGACGGGCACCGGGACGCGATCAAGAGCCGCGCGGGCGACATCAAGAACACCGGTGGCCGCGAGGCCGGCGCCGCGACCGCCGCAGCCTTTCTCTCCCACTTCGTGGGCGAGGTGCCGTGGGCGCACCTGGACATCGCCGGCACCGCGTGGACGCAGAAGGCAGGGCCCTACCAGACGGCGGGCGCCACCGGCGTGGGTGTACGGCTCCTGGTGGAGTTCCTGCAGAACTGGCGAAAGGCCTGAAGGCCGTTAAGATTCGGCCGCCTCCGGCAACACCCGAATAACGAGGACCCGATGAAGATCACCACGTTTATCGCCGCCCTGGTCATCGCGTTCGCCACAACGGCGCTCGTCTCTTCCGAGGCCGCCGCAGGCGACGTCGCCGCGGGCAAGGCCGTCTACGACGTCAACTGCTCCTCGTGCCACGGTCCGACCGGCAAGGGCGACGGTCCGGTGGGCGCGGTGCTCAACCCCAAGCCGCGCGACTTCTCGGCGGGCTCCTTCAAGTTCGACGCCGACAAGAACGGCAAGCCCGGTGAGGACGCGGACCTGAAGCTGGTCATCCAGAAGGGTGCCGCTGCGTTCGGTGGTTCGCCGCTGATGGCGCCGTGGCCGACGCTGTCGGATACGAACATCGACGACGTCATCGCCTTCATCCGCAGCCTCAAGCAGTAGCGGCCGCTGCGCTACCCTGGCGGTTCCGTGAGTCGCCGCAAGAACCGCCCCGACGCGGCGGACACGCTGCCCGCGACCCGCAGCAGCACCGCCCTCGAGCGCCCCGATACCCTCGGCGCGTACATGGCCGAGCTGCGCAAGCACCCGCCCATCTCACGCGAGGAGGAGCGCGCGCTCGCCGCGCGCTGGGTCGACCAGGGCGACATGGAGGCCGCACGTCAGCTCGTGGTGGCCAACCTCCGGCTCGTGGTGAAGATCGCGATGGAGTACCGGCGCACCTGGACGAACGTCCTGGACCTCATCCAGGAAGGCAACGTAGGGCTCATGGAGGCGGTTCAGCGCTTCGACCCTACGCAGGGCGTGAAGCTCTCTTCGTACGCCGTCTACTGGATTCGTGCCTACATCCTCAAGTACCTGATCGACAACATCCGCATGGTTCGCATGGGCTCGTCACGTGCTGAGCGCAAGCTCTTCTTCCGGCTGAACAAGGAGAAGCGCGCACTCGAGGCCCAGGGCTTCCAGGCGGAGCCCGCCCTGCTGGCCGAGCGGCTCGATGTGAAGGAAGAGGACGTCATCGACATGGAGCAGCGCCTCTCCCAGGGCGAGCTCTCCATGGACGCGCCGGTGCACAGGGGCGACACGGACGCGCGCCTGCTGGGAGACACGATCGCCGGCAACGACGCGGCCGCCGACGAGCGCGTGGGCGACGCCGAGCTGAAGCGGGTCTTCCTGGAGAAGGTGAAGGCGTTCCTCGAAACCCTGGAGGAGCGCGAACAGCGGATCGTGGAGCAGCGCATCCTGGCCGAGGAGCCGCGCACCCTCCAGGAACTGGGCGACGAGCTGGGTCTCACCCGCGAGCGCATCCGCCAGCTGGAGAAGGGCGTGGTCGACCGCTTGCGCGTCTACCTGAAGGACGAGCTGGTGGACTTCGAGTACTACGGGCCCTCGGCGCGCGACTGAGCCCGCGCCACCAGGGCCTCGACCCGGGGCCGCAGCGCCCGTCCGGGCCAGCTCGCGAGCAGCACCCGGCGTCGCTCCCGCGGCTGCCACGAAAAGCCGCGTCCGAAGCGTAGGCGGCTCCGCCACTCGAGGACCTCGAGCAGCAGCGCCATACGCGGGTCGGCAACGTCGAGCTCAGCGGCCACGTCTACCGTGAGCCCCGGATGCAGCGCGTCGGCGGCGTTGTACAGGGTCCTGGCAGCGCGGGGAGCCGACATGAGCCCCATGCTAGCCTTCGCCGCATGCCTGACCTCCTCGTCGAACGCGACGGCCACGTCGCCGTCGTCACCCTCAACCGACCCGACCGCCTCAACGCCATCAGCGTGCCGATGCTGGAGGCGTTCTCCGAGACGCTCCTCGAGGCCGACCGCGACCCCGAGGTGCGTGCCATCGTGGTTACCGGTGCGGGGCGAGGCTTCTGCTCCGGCCTCGACCTGAAGGACGTGGCCGCGGGCACGGGCATCGGCTCCGGCGGCGGCGGCGCGATGCCCTCCAAGTTCGACCTGCGCAGTGCACCGCCCGTGGTGCTGCACGAAACCGACAAGCCCACTCTCTGCGCGCTCAACGGGCCCGCCGCGGGCTACGGCCTCGACCTCGCGCTGGGCTGCGACATCCGCGTGGCCAGCGAGACGGCCAAGCTGGCGGCCGCCTTCACCCGCCGCAACATCGTGCCCGAGTCGGGCGGCACCTGGCTGCTGCCGCGTCTGGTCGGCTGGGAGAAGGCCTGCGACATCATCTTCCGCGGACGCACCCTCGGTGCCCAGGAAGCCCGGGAACTCGGCCTGGTCTCCCAGGTAGTGCCCGCCGACGTGTGTCTCAAGGAAACCCTCGCGCTGGCTCACGAGATCGCAGCCAACGCGCCCATGGCGGTCCAGGCCTCGAAGCGCATGATGCGCCTGGGACTCGACGAGACCTTCGAGGCGAACGTGCACCAGGTCTTCCTCCAGCTCCTACCCCTGATGCGCACCGAGGACTTCAAGGAGGGCGTGAAGGCCTTCCTGGAGCGCCGCGACCCCGCGTTCAAGGGCCGCTGACGCGACTAGCCCCACAGTTCCGGGGGACTCCAGTTCGAGCTGCCGGCTGCCGATACGCCGGCCATGATGCGCTCTGCCCTTCTCGCGGCCCTGTGCGTGGCCTGCTTCTGGGCCGTCGGGCTCGCGTACGGGGGCTTCCCCATCCCGCAGGGCGTGGGGGTGCAGGACATCCACCCGGCCGAGCTGGTGTTCTCGGCGTGGTACCTGGTGCTGGGCATCCCTGCGCTCTTCTTCGCCACCCACGCGCTATACGGCTCGCGTCTTCCCGACGCCGCACTCGGTGCCGCGCGACGAGCGGCCGTTGCCCCCGACGCGGTGGCGCTCGCGGCCCTGGCCGCCGCGGTGCTGGCGTTCGCCGTGCGCGCGCTGGTCATCCAGTTCGCCCCGGTGGCCGACGACGAGAGCACCTACGTCTTCATCGCCCGCACTCTGCTCGAGGGGCGGCTCGCGAACCCGGCGCCCGAAGACGCCGCGTTCTTCGGCAACCAGTTCGTGGTGCTCGACTCCGGGGCCTGGTACGGCAAGTACCCCATCGGCCACCCCCTGGTGCTGGCTGTCGGCGAGGCGCTCTCGGCGCGGGCGCTGGTCGGGCCGCTGCTCGCTGCGGCCGCGCTTGCGTTGACCTTCGCGGCCGGCCGCATCGCCTTCTCGCGCGACGTCGCGCTGCTGGGCGCCGGCCTGCTGCTGGTCTCGCCCCAGTTCCTCTCCACCGGCGCCACAGACCTCTCGCAGACCACGTCGGGCGTGTGCCTGCTCGGGGCGCTCTACGCGCTGCTGCGCCTCGACGCGGGCGCGGGGCAGCGCTGCGCGGTGCTGGCGGGTGCAAGCCTGGGCTTCGGCGTGCTGGCGCGGCCCATGCCCGGGTTGCTGATCGCGGCGGTGGCCGGCGTGTGGGTGCTGCTGCGCTTCCAGGACGAGCCCTGGGAGCGTCAGTTGCGCCGCCTCGCCGCCGGCGCCGCACCTCTGGTGGGGTTCGGCGCACTCCTCTTTGCGGTGCAGCTGTTCCAGACCGGCGACGCCGCACGCAGCACCTACGACGCCGCGCACGGCGGCCACTACGGCGGATTCTTCCGCCTCGACTGGATCGGCGCGTCGCTGGCCGGCGCGCTCCTGCGCCAGAACTTCTGGCTCTTCGGCTGGCCGCTCTCGTTCCTCTTCCTGCCCTTCGCCCGTCGCGATCGCGGCGCGGCGCTGGTGTGGGCCATGTTGCTCGCGGTCTACGCCTACCGCATCGCCGTACCCAAGACGGTCGTTGCCACGACCGGACCGGTCTACGTGGCGGAGGCGGTGCCGCTGCTGGTGCTGCTGACGGCCAGCGGCATGCGTGCCGCCGCCCAGCGCTTTTCGCCGAGGGCGGTCGCCGCCGTGGCGCTGGCGGGGATCGCGATCTCCGCGGTGACGTTCCTGCCCATCCAGCTGCGCACGCTGCACCGAACCGGCAGTGCCTGGCAGACCGCCAACCGCCTCCTCGATGAGGCCGGTGCCCACCACGCGCTCATCTTCGCCAACGAGCTGGTACACCCGTCGTCGGGACGCTCCTGGGCCTACTACCCGCCGAACCCATCGCCGGACCTCTCCGACGAGCGCCTCTTCGTGCGCATCCCGCTCAGCGACGACACGCCGGCGCGGGTGCTCGACTTCTGGCTGCGTCGCTTCCCGGAACGCCGCGCCTTCGTCTTCGTGTTCGATGACGAGGGCCGGCCGATCCTGCAGCCGCTCCGGCGCCCGCGCGCACAGCCCGCCGGCGCACCGCCCGGTGGCCCGAGCTAGACGCCGGTCTCCAACCAGCGCAGCGCCACCGCCGCGTGCATCGCAGAGCCGGTGGCCATGGCGCCCTCGTTCAGCAGCATGCGATTGCTGTGGATGGGGTACGCGGGACCGTCGCCCTCGGGGCGCACGCCGAGGAAGGCCATGGCGCCCGGGACGCGCTGGAGGATGTAGGAGAAGTCCTCGGCGCCCATGATGGGCGCGGGCATGTCGATGGTGCGCTCATCGCCCAGCATCGAGTGGGCCACCGTGCGCACGAAGCGGGCGAAGCCGGCATCGTTCTCCGTGACCGGGTACCCGGGCAGCGTGAACACCTTGGCATCTACGCCGTGGGCCGCGCACACGCCCGACGCGACGCGCTCGATGCCCTCGCGCACCTTCTTGCGTGCGCGCTCGGAGACGGCGCGCGTGGTGCCCACCACCTGGGCGGTCTCGGGAATGACGTTGTGGGTGGTGCCGGCGTGGACCTGGGTCACCGTGAGCACCACCGGATCGAACGCGTCGATGCGCCGCGTGACCAGTGTCTGGAGCGCACCCACCAGCTCGCAGGCGACCGGAATCGGGTCGACCGTGTGGTGCGGCATGGAGGCGTGCCCGCCGCGGCCGGTGAGCTCGATGGAGAAGACGTCGGTCGCGGCCAGGATCGGCCCCGGCCTCGTAGCCACGGCGCCCGCCGGGAGCGTGGGGTCCACGTGCAGCGCGAAGGCGGCGTCCACCCGGGGCTCGGCGTCCAGGAGCCCTTCTTCCATGAGGATGCGGGCGCCCCCGTGACCCTCCTCACCCGGCTGGAAGAGGAACTTCACCGTTCCATCCACATCCTCCCGTCGTTGCGAGAGAATCCGGGCTGCGCCCACCAGCATGGCCACGTGCGCATCGTGCCCGCAGGCGTGCATTCGCCCCTCGTGGCGGGAGGCGAACGCGAGGTCCGTGTCCTCGTGCATGGGAAGCGCGTCCATGTCGGCGCGCAGCAGCACGGTGCGCCCTTCCCGGGCTCCGCGCAGCGTCGCCACCACCGCGCTGGTCGAGCCTCCAGTCGCGATCTCCAGGCCGAGCCCTTCCAGGGCCTCCAGCACCGCCTGCTGGGTGCGCGGCAGGTCGAGGCCGAGCTCCGGATCCGCGTGGATGCGGCGGCGCAGCGCGATCAGATCCGGCAGCGCCTCGCGCGCCCCCCGGTGGAGATCTTCGAGCGGGACGGCCATGCTTCCTCCGACGGGGTTCGGCCCATGAGTGTAGACATCCCCCGGGTGCGCCGCCGGGTGATCGTGCACGGGCGCGTGCAGGGCGTCTTCTTCCGGGGGACCACGCGCGCGCGGGCCCAGGAGCTGGGCGTTACCGGCTGGGTGCGAAACCGCGCCGACGGCGCGGTGGAGGCGGTCTTCGAGGGCACCACAGGCGCAGTGGAGGCCATGCTGCTCTTCGCCCACCACGGACCGGAGTGGGCCCGCGTGGAGCGTGTGGAAGAGCACGAGGAGGAGCCCCAGGGCGAGCGGAGCTTCGCCATCCGCTGATGCGCATCGTGTCCGGCGGACAGACGGGAGTGGACCGCGCCGCGCTCGACGTAGCGCTCGCCCTCGGCGTGGCCTGCGAAGGCTGGTGCCCGGCGGGGCGAGCAGCGGAGGACGGTCCGCTGGCGGCCCGCTACCCGCTGCGCGAGACGCCGTCGGCGGATCCTGCCGAGCGCACCGCGTGGAACGTGCGCGACAGCGACGGCACGCTGGTGCTCTCCTTTGGCGAGCCGGGCGGCGGCACCGCCCTCGCGCTCGAGGAAGCGGAGCGCCTGGGCCGACCCGCCCTGGCGCTGCGCCTTGGCGACGCGCCCGACCCGAGTCAGGCACGTGCATGGCTCGCCCAGCACGCCGTAGGCCGGCTCCACGTGGCGGGCCCGCGCGAGAGCGAGGAGCCCGGCGTGGCTGAGGCTGCTGCCCGCTTCCTGCGCGCGCTGTTCGAGCTATGGGCCGCTGACGCCTGAGGCCCCGGCAAGGCCTGCGTGCAGGCGAACGTAGCCCGCGAGCCCGAGTGCGAGCGATCAGCGAGTGCGAGGTCGCGGTGACGCGGGTTCCCGTTCCCAGACCTCGACCGGCTCGGCCGGGGCCGGAGATGCCGGCGCGGCCGGGACCGCCGACGGGAACTCGGAGCGCAGCTCGGCCTGCAGCGCGCGCTCCAGGCCCTCCACGTCGAGCTTCAGTACGGAGCGCAGCACGTGGTCGGCGTCACTCCCCTGGCCCAGCCGCACCAGGATGCGCGCCCGCTGGTCGGCGTCGGTGTGCGCCTCGATCCAGCGGGCGGCGGCGATCGACTCGAGATAGGCGAGGCGCGCTTCCTCGTCGCCGAGGCCACCGAAGCCGGGGCCCAGGCGGGCGAGCGCAATCCAGGAGCCCGCGACGACGCGACGGTGCAGGGTCGAGCGCTCGCCCCGCGAGAGCGACGGCTGACCGCGCGACGCGCGCTCCGAGAGCTCTGCGAGCCCCTCGTTCAGCCACATCGGGCGGTCGCTGCCGACCACCTCGCGGAACAACGCATGGGTGTATTCGTGGTGCAGAAGCGATCGCAGCTCGCCGCCCGGGTGTCCGGCCGAGGCCACGTGGATGCGCCCGTCGTAGAAGCCCACCGTGCGGAACGTGAAGCGGTGCGCGTGGGCGCGCCGGTAGGCACCCTTGCCGTAGAAGAAGACGCGCGTCGGTTCACCGGGGTAGACGCCCAGCCGCACGCCCACGCCGGCGCGCGCCTCCTCGAGGTAGCGCGACACCGTCGCCAGGTAGTCGGCGCTGGCCTGGCCGAGGGCCACGTCGTAGAGAATACGGAAGTGGGGCGAAGCGGTGCGCACCATCTGGAGTCCGTCCTGGTCGGTCGGCGGCGGTGCGGCCAGAACCCGCTCGTCCTCCAGCTCGGCCAGGCGCCGCTCGGCGGAAGCCCGCCAGGTCGCCATGTCTTCACCCGCGCTGGCGAGGAAGGCGCGCAGGTGCTGCTCCGCCGAGTCGAAGCGGCCGCGTTGGCGGTCGAGCAGCGCCAGGTACCAGTGGGCCTCGGCGCGATCCGGCTCCAGGGCGAGCACGGCGCGCAGCGCGGTGGTGGCCCGGGCCGTCTCGCCGCGACTCAGGTCGTCGGCGGCGCCGCGCAGGAGGCGTACGGCGCGGTCGCCATCGCTACTGGTCGAGCCCGGTGACGAGAGCAGCGGCGGGCCCCGAAAGCCGTCGTCCCAGAGCGATTCGAGCGGAGCGCCCGAGGCGCCCTCGCGGAATCGCGGCGGCACCGCCCCCGGGTCATCGGTCATGTGGGTGTGGCCCTCCTCGTCCACCCACGTGTAGAACTCGGCCGCAGCCGGATTCGCCAGCAGGAACGCGGCCAGGAGACAGAGCGGCAGCAGGCCGGGGGCGAGGTGGCTTCGCATCCCGACCTCTTCGGCCGATCCACCTGCCCGACTGAGGGGACGAGGAACCGAGGACCCGAGCTAGCGGGTGCGGGTGGCCTCGGCCGCGAGGTGCCCGATCTCGGGCAGGATCAGCTTCTCCATGGCCAGGCGCACCGCGCCGCGCGAGCCCGGCACCACGAACACGACGCGCCCCGCAGCGATGCCCGCCAGGGCCCGGGACAAGAGGGCGGCGGAGCCGATGTCCTCGTAGGAGAGGCTGCGGAAGATCTCACCGAAGCCGGGCACCACGCGCTCCAGGAGCGGCTCCACCGCGTCCGGGGTCACGTCGCGAGGCGCAACGCCGGTGCCGCCGGTGAACAGCACGGCGCGCACCTCCTCGGCGCCGAGCGCCTTGCGCAGCGCCTTGACGATCGCTGCCGCGTCGTCGCGCACGATGACGCGATCCACCACCTCGTGGCCCGCACCCTGCAGAAG
>CAXMOD010000180.1:0-7776 GCA_964194905.1 uncultured Desulfobacterales bacterium
GAGCCACTTCACGACGCCGCCTCCGCTTCCCACCCTCGCGAGCTCCGAGCCGGCGCCCGGGGGTGCCGGCGTCTCGCCCGCCGCCTGGCTCCGCCTGGAATTCAAATGGGACCCGCCCTCCGGTGCGCTGGCCCACCTCGGGCTCGCCTGCGACGGGTCAGCGCTGCCCTTCAGCGCCGACCCGGTGGGCGACGGCGTGGTGGTCGTGAACCCGACCCCCGAGCTGCCGGCGGACGCCGCGTGTGCACTCAGCTGGCTGGGTGCCGGCGGCGTCGAGTCGCTGCTCTTCTCGACGGCGCCGCTCGGGGCGCCGGTCGAGGCGCTCTACGACCGCACGCGGGCCGATACGCTGGCCCCGTTTCCCGACGACTTCTACCGGGTTGCCGATCCCACCACGCCGACGCAGGGACGCCTCGACGTTCCGCGGCCGGATCGTCCCGGTCTGATTTCGGTCCTGTTCGACGCGCTGCTGGCCGACACCCGCGACCTCGATGGCTGGAGCCCGCTGGCCCCGCTGGTGCTGGAGACCGACGTCGCGCTCGATCCGGCGACGCTGCCGCGGACGGCGACCGAGTCCCTGGATCCCCTCGCCGCCGTGCAGCTCGTCGACCTGGCGGGCGGCACGCGTGTCCCGTTCCACGCCCAGGTACGTGACGACACCACTCCAGCGGGCACGTCCCACACGGTGCTGATCTTCCCGGCGCGGCCGCTCGACGCCGCGGGCAGCTATGCGCTGGTGCTGACTCGCCGCGTCGAAGCACCCGGCGGCGGTGCGGCGCGCCCCCTCACAGCGTCGCCCTTCTTCGCGGCGGTACGCGGGGACCCCACTTTCGGCGAAGCCCCCGAGGTCGCACGGGTGCGTGACCTGCTCGATTCCGTATGGCCCGTGCTGGAGGAGGCGGTCGTGCCGCCCGTCCCGCGCGAGGACGTGGCCCTGGTTCTGCGCATCTCGGTGCGTTCCCTCGACACGGTGCCGCTCGACCTGCTCGCGATCCGCGAGCAGATCCACGCGGCGCCGCCCCCCGCACTGTCGGGCTTCGTGGTGGAGGCCGACCCCACGCCCGACACCCACGTGGCAGCCATCGTTCGCGGTACCTGGCAGGCGCCCGACTGGCGCTCCACGGACACGGCGCTGCCGGCGCTGCTGCGCGTGAACCTGGAGCGCGACGCGGACGGCGTGCCCGTCGTGCAGGGCACCCGGCCGGTGGAGTTCGTGCTGACGCTGCCAATCGCTGCGGAGAGCGGCCCCGTGCCGTTGGTGATGCATCAGCACGGCAACCCCGGCGAGATGGAGGAGGTGGTGTCCAACTCGCGCCGCTTCCTCGCCGAGGCCGGCTTCGCCGCCGCGGGCTTCACCGACATCCTGAACCGCGAGGTGTCCCCGCCCGAGGACGCGATGGGCAACCCGCGTACGGACGAGGAACGCATCGAGCAGCAGGTGCTCGACATCTTCATCGCGCTGTTCGTGAACCTGCGCATGCCGGATCACTGGGTGGAGACCACGGCCGAACAGCTGGCCTTCCTGCGCTTCCTCTCGTCGCTGGGCGACCTGGACGTGCTGCCCCTGGGTGCACCCGACGGGGTGCCCGATCTCTCCGTGGAGCCGCTCCTCTATCACGGCATCAGTGAGGGCGCGAACAACGGGCAAGGGCTCCTGCCCTACGCACCCGAGCTGCGCGCCGCCGCGCTCGTGGCGGGCGGCGCCCGCCTGGCCGAGGTGCTGGTGCACCAGCAGGCCGACACCTTCCTGACCCAGGTGCCGGCGTTCGTGCCCGGGCTCCTGCCTGCGGAGATCTGGGTCGGCGTGTCGCTCTTCCAGACGGTCTTCGACCAGCAGGACCGCCACAACCATCTGGCGTTTGCGTACCGGAACCCGCTCCTTGTGGCGGGGACCCCGCGCAAGCCGAGCGTGCTCCTCGTGGAGGGGCTCGGCGACAGCCTGGTTCCCAACTCGGCGACGGAGTCGGCGGCGTGGGCCCTCGACATTCCCCAGACCCTGGCGCTGCGCGAGGTTCCCTTCCTGGCCCAGGTGGCGGCGCCGGTGAGCGCCAACGTGGACGCCGAGACCAGCGGTGCGCTGGTGCAGTACGCGCCCACCGGCCTGCCGGATCTGCCGCCTTCGCCGGGTTGTGCGACGCTCTCGCCCAGCAGCGGGGCCGAGGGGCACTATTGCGCTCAGAGCGCGGCCGAATCGCGTGCCCAGCGCATCGAGTTCTTTCGCACCGCTCTCGACGGTGTGGCGGAGATCGTCGATCCCGACACCCTTCCCTAGGAGTCCCCGTGAGTGATCCGGTTCGAAGCGAGCGGCGTGGCCACGTAGCGCTGCTGACTCTGGCGCGCCCCGACGTCCTCAACGCGCTGGACGGCGCCACCCTCGAGAGCCTCGCGGCACACACGGCCGCGGTTGCCGCCGACCCCGAATCCCGTGCCGTCGTCATCACCGGTGAGGGGCGCGCCTTCTGCGCGGGAGCGGACATCGAGGCGATGCGGTCGTTCGGCCCGCTGGAGGCGGAGGCGTTCAGCTCCCTCGGCCATCGCGTGATGGGAGCGCTGGAGGATCTGCCGATCCCGGTCCTGGCGGCGGTGAACGGCTTCGCGCTGGGCGGCGGCTGCGAGCTCGCGCTGGCCTGCGACTTCATCTACGCCTCGGAGCGCGCGCGCTTCGGCCAGCCGGAGGTGAAGCTGGGGCTCATTCCCGGCTTCGGTGGCACGTCGCGCCTGGCGCGGCGGGTGGGCGTGGCATGGGCGAAGGAGCTGGTGATGATGGGCGATCCCATTCCGGCGGAGACCGCATGCCAGATCGGCCTCGTCAACCGGGTCTTCGAAGCCGACGCGCTGCTCGGCGAAACGTTGGCGGCCGCCGAGGCGCTCGCCGCGCGCGGACCCGTCGCGTTGCGCCTCGCCAAGCAGGTGATCCAGGAAGGGCAGGGCGCCGACGTGCGTGTGGCCCACGCGCTCGAGCGCGCGGGCTTCGCCACGGTGTTCGGCACCCGCGACAAGGACGAGGGCATCGACGCCTTCCTCGCCAAGCGCGACCCGAAGTTCGAGGGTCGCTAGAGCTGCACCTCAGTCCACGTAGCCGAGGTTCCTCAGCGCCTCGATGTCGGCTTCGGACGGTTGCAGTGCTGGGGGTGGCGTCGCGGCGAGCCACGCTTCCAGCGCGGCGGCCAGGCGGGCCGCGGTCTCGGGATGGGCGGAAGACACGTCGCGGGTCTCTTCCGGATCGGCCTCCAGGTCGTGGAGCGCACGCTGCCAGCCGCCTTCGAGCCGCGGGCGCTCGACCAGCTTGAAGCCGTTGCTGCGCGCGCTGCGTTCGCGCACCTCGCCCGGCTGCCACGCGGCACGCGCCGCCTCGAAGCGGGCCACCACGTCCGGGTGCTCCGCGCTCGCGTCGCGGGAGACATCCGCGTTCCGGTCGAGCAACGACCAATCCTTGCCCGGCGAGCCGCAATATGACCAGCGAGGGTCGTGGAAGCACTGCGCAGCGCTGGCGGTCCCCGACCAGACCTGGCGCGTGAGGTCGACGCGCAGTGCGCTGCCGCTCTCGGCGAAGGCGATGCGCTCTGCTTGCGACTGCGCCGGAACCGCACCACGCACCCGCGCGGTCTGGTCGACTCCGTCGCTCGCAGGCCGCTCGGCCGCGGATACGCCGGCCAGGCCGAGCAGCGTGGGCGCGAGGTCGTGCAACAGGATCGGCAGTCCATCGCGGCCCGCCGCCACGTCGGGCCCGGTCATGAGCAGGGGGACGCGCAGGCTGGCGTCGTGCACGCTCGGGCCGTGCTCGAAGTAGAGGCCAGCCTCGCCCAGGTTCTCCCCGTGATCGGAGGTGAATACGAGGTAGGCGTTCTCGAGGCGTCCGGCGCTACGCAGCCCCTCGATGAGGCGTCCGATCTCGCTGTCGGCGTACGCGACCTCCGCATCGTAGAGCCGCGAACACGACGGCAGCGCGGCGCTCGACATTCCCCCGGCGTCGCTCTGGACGCGGCCCTTGCGGATCTCGCGGGCCTTCACCCGGGTCATCAGCCTCCTGCAGGGTCCGCCGGCCTCCCCAGGGTCGAAGTCGGCTGGGGGGTTGTAGGTGTAGTGGGGATCCACGTAGTGGGCCCACAAGAACAGGGGCTGCTCCTCGGGCACCGCGGCCACCTCGGCCAGGACGGCGTTGGTCACATGGACGGCGCGCTCGCTGGGAAGGTCCTCCTTCTCGACGAAGCGCGCGAAGCCCGTGTGCAGCTCCTCGTGCGCACCCGCCACGCCGTTGGCCGTGACACCGACGGTCGCCCAGCCGCGGCTCCCCAGCACCTCGGCCAGGGTGGTGCCCGCACGGCGCGGCTCGCCGACCTCGCGGGAGCCGTGACGCCGGGGCTCGAGGCCGGTGAACAGCGAGGCGACGGCCGGAGTCGTGCGCGGGAAGGGCGTGGTCGCCTGGGTGAAGAGTCGGCCGCGCGCGGCGAGCGCGTCGACGACCGGCGTGCGCGCGCCTTCGTAGCCGTAGGCGCCCAGGCGGTCCGCACGCAGCGTGTCGACGCCGATCAGGATGATGTCGGGTTGCTCGCGCGGGGCCGAGCACGCGACGAGGAGTCCGGCGCAGGCGAGCGCGGCGAGGCGCCGCGCTCGCACCCTAGAAGCCTTGTACGTAGGGAAGGCGGGTTGCCGTGGCGTCGATGGCGTCGCCCGCCTCGAGCAGCACCGCCGTCGCGTTCCAGGTGCCCTCGAGCCATTGGGAGCGCGCGCCGTCGGGGATCTCCGCAGGAACGGTTCCGCCACGGTAGGTGAGGGTGCCTGCCGCTACGTCGAGCACCAGTTCCTGCTGCGGGTCGAGTTCGACCGAGTCCATGACCTCCTCCAGCACGGAGGCGGAGAGCGTGGCGCAGGGCAGACCCAGCGCCACGCAGTTGCCGAAGAAGATCTCGGCGAAGCTGTAGCCGACGAAGCCCCGGAAGCCGCGGCGCATCAGTGCCTGGGGGGCGTGCTCGCGCGACGAGCCGCAGCCGAAGTTGCGGCCCACCACCAGCAGGGTGGCGCCGGCGAAGCGCTCGTCGTCCAGCGGGTGGTCGCCCTTGGCCTGGCGGCGATCGTCCTCGAAGGCGTGCTCGCCGAGGCCGTCGAAGGTCACCACGCGCAAGAACCGCGCGGGAATGATGCGGTCGGTGTCGATGTCGTTGCCGCGCACGATGCAGGCGCGGCCCTCCACGCGCGTTCGCGGATCGCAGACGGACCCGTCGCTCATCACAGCACCTCCCGAACGTCTGTGACCGTACCTCGCAGCGCGGCGGCCGCCACCATAGCCGGCGACATCAGCAGCGTGCGCCCGGTGGGAGAGCCCTGGCGCCCCTTGAAGTTGCGGTTGCTCGACGACGCGCAGACCTCGCGGCCCATCAGCTTGTCGGGGTTCATGGCCAGGCACATGGAGCAGCCCGGCTCGCGCCATTCGAAGCCGGCGGCTCGGAAGACCTCCGGCAGCCCCTCGGCTTCGGCCTCCTGCGCCACCGCGCGCGAGCCCGGAACCACCAGCGCGCGCACGCCGGGCGCCACCTGCCCCGTGCCGGCCACACGCGCCGCCTCACGCAGGTCCGAAATGCGGCCGTTGGTACACGAGCCGATGAAGGCCACGTCGATCTTGGTGCCCGCGATCGGCTCTCCCGCGGTGAACCCCATGTACGCCAGCGCCTCTTCCACGCCCGCGCGGTCCTCCAACGGCAGGCCCTGGGGCGACGGGATGCGCTCGTCCACCCCGCCGTTCTGGCCTGGGTTGATCCCCCAGGTGACGGTGGGTGCGATCGCCTCGGCTGCGAGCTCCACGCGGTCTGCGTAGTCGGCGTTCGGGTCGCTGGCCATGTCGCGCCACCAGTGGACTGCTCGCTCGAAAGCCTCGCCGTCGGGCCCGTGGGGCCGGCCGCGCAGGTACTCGATGGTGGCGTCGTCGGGATTCACGTAGCCCGCACGCGCTCCGCCCTCGACGGACATGTTGCACACGGTCATGCGTTCCTCGAGGCTCATCGCCTCGATCGCGGTGCCGGCGTACTCGTAGGCGAAACCGATGCCGCCCTTGACGCCGAGCTGCCGGATGATCGAGAGGATCACGTCCTTGGCGTAGACGCCGCCGCCGAGCTTCCCGTTGACCTCGATGCGCCGCACGCGCGGACGCGCCAGGGCCAGACATTGGGTGGCCAGCACGTCGCGCACCTGGCTCGTGCCGATGCCGAACGCGATGGCGCCGAAGGCGCCGTGGGTGCTGGTGTGGCTGTCGCCGCACGCGATGGTCATGCCCGGCTGGGTCAGGCCGAGCTCCGGTCCGATCACGTGGACGATGCCCTGGCGCCCGCTGGGCGGGTCGTAGAAGGTGATGTCGTGCTCGGCGCAGTTGCGCTCCAGCTCGGTCAGCATCGCTTCGGCCAGCGGGTCGGCCAGCGGGCGCGCCTGCGATTCGGTGGGGATGATGTGGTCCACCGTGGCGAAGGTCCGCGCCGGGAAACGCACCGGGGCGCCCATCTCGTGCAGGGACGCGAACGCCTGGGGGCTGGTCACTTCGTGGATGAGGTGCAGCCCGATGAAGAGCTGGGTCTGCCCGCTCGGCAGCTCGCGCACGCTGTGCGCGTCCCACACCTTGTCCAGCAAGCTTCGACCCATGAGAAAACCCTTGGAGACCGCCCTGAATAGCGCATGGATGGACCCCCCGCCGGCGGCGGCCTCTGTTACCGAAGGCTAGCCTGCGACCCCATGGACCTGATGCACACCGCACACGTGCCGGCTGAGGACGGCCCTTTTCCGACCATCGTGGCCCTGCACGGCTGGGGCGCCAATGCCCACGACCTGCTCGGTCTCGCGCCGTACCTGCTGGGCGGCGAAGCCCTGGTGGTCTGCCCGCAGGGCCCCGTCGAGATCGAGGTCGGCCCGGGCATGCGCGGCTACGGGTGGTTCCCGCTCAGCGAGGGAAGTCCTCTCGACCCCGAAGCCTTCGCCCGCGCCGGAGACACCCTGGAGGAGTTCCTGGTGCAGGCGCGCAAGGCCTACCCGATGGACCCGCGCAAGACGCTCCTGCTGGGCTTTAGCCAGGGCGGGGTCATGGCGTACGACCGCGCGCTGCGCGATCCGTCGCGCTGGGCCGGGGTGGCTGCGCTCTCCTCGTGGTTGCCCGGTCCGCTCGCCCAGGCGATCCCGCGGCTTCCAGAGCACGAGAACTTCCCGGTCTTCGTCTCCCACGGCACCCAGGACCCCATGATCGGCATCGAGCGCGCGCGCGAGTCGCGCGAGACGCTCCTGTCCTTCGGTGTGGGACTCACCTATCGCGAGTACGAGATGGAGCACGAGATCCGTCCCGAGTCCCTGCGCGACCTGCTCGAGTGGCTCGACACCAAGGTCGTCTCACCGATCCAGCTGCTGTAGTGCGCAGCGGTCGCTCGCGCCTGGCGGTCTGGGCGGTGCTCCTCGCCTCGATCACCCCGAGTACAGGTTGCCACGCGGACGATGCCTGGAAGCTGCTCGTGTCGCGTGATCCCGCGGTCGTCTACTCGGTGGCGACAGCGGAGCGCGTCGTGGCGCTGACCATCGACGACGGTCCCCACGCCGAGTCCACGCCGAAGATCCTAGAGGTCCTGCAGCGCCACGGCGTCACCGCCACCTTCTTCCTGATCGCCGACCACGTGCCCGGCAACGAGGCGCTGGTGGAGGCGATCGTGGCGGGCGGCCACGAGCTGGGCAACCACGGCGCCCACGACGGCGCGGCCGTGGACCTCGGTCCGGAGCACTTCGAGCGCGACCTGGTGGAGAGCGACCGCC
>CAXMOD010000181.1:0-4864 GCA_964194905.1 uncultured Desulfobacterales bacterium
CGAGAACGCGGAGCTGACGGTGTCGCAAGCGGTGCAGGCCTCCTCGGCGCTGCCGATCTTCTACAAGCCGGCGCGCCTGGGCGGCGTCGACTACGTGGACGGCGGCGTGCGCCACACGGCGAACATCGACGTGGCCATCGAGAAGGGGGCCGACCTGATCATCTGTTACAACCCCTTCCGTCCGTTCCTCAACCGGGTGGACGCGGAGAACGAGGACGCCACCTACTTCGCGGATGGGCGCTACCTCTCCGAGCGCGGCCTCAAGACCGTCATGAACCAGGTCTTCCGCACGCTCCTCCACTCCCGGCTCAAGCTGGGCATCCAGCGCTACCTGGCCGACGACCGCTTCCAGGGCGACATCGTCCTTCTCGAGCCCCGGGAGTTCGACGCCCAGTTCTTCGACGTGAACCCGCTCGCGTTCTGGAAGCGCCACGAAGCCATCGAGCATGGCTTCGAATCGGTGCGGCGCACCATCGAGCAGAACTTCGGCCAGCTGAGCGACGTGCTCGCCCGTCACGGGCTCGAGATGGACCGCGGCGCCGCGCGCCGCAAGGCCCAACGCGCGCGCGCAGCGCGAGGCTGGAAGGCCGATCTCCCCGATGACGAGAGCGACGACGAAAACACGCCGCCGCTCCGGCTCGTGGGGGCGCGACGGGCGTAACCTCGCCTGGGACTTGCGTATTTTGCCCAATTGGGTAGAATGCGCGCTTCCCCATGTGCACCCTGATTGCCCTTGATCGGTGCGTCGCGGACAGGCCGCTCGTGATCGCCGCCAACCGTGACGAGTATCTGGATCGCCCTTCCGAGGGTCCCGGACTACGCAGCGGACCCTCTGGATCGATGGTGTCCCCGCGGGATCTGAGCGCCGGCGGGACCTGGCTCGGCATCGCTGCGTCGGGCCTGTTCGCCGGCATCACGAACCGGCCGTGTCCGACACCGGACCCGGAGCGCCGCTCCCGGGGGCTCCTGGTCCAGGACGCGCTGGCGGCGCCGGACGCCGCGGCTGCGGCCGAGGCGCTCGAGCGCATCTCGGCCGGTGCCTACAACCCGTTCAACCTCCTCGTGGCCGACGGCCGGGACGCCTTCGTGGCCGTGTACGAGGAGGAGGTGAAGGTCCGCTCGCTCCAGCCCGGTGTCCACGTCATCGGCAACGCAGACCCCAACGACCGGGACGTGCCCAAGGTGGCGCGGCTCTTGATCGAGGCGGGCCGCGCGGCCGAGGTTGGCGCCGACCGGGCGCTCGACGCGCTGGCTCAGGTCTGCCGCCAGCACCGTGGGTCGGCCAACCCTCTGGAAGACACCTGCATCCACACGGATGCGCCGCGCGGCGGCTACGGGACCCGCAGCTCGGCGTTGCTGGCCTACGACGCGCCGGCGCGTCCCGCCCGACTGCTGTTCGCCGACGGACCGCCGTGCCGTACGGACTACGAAGATTTCACACCTCTCCTGCGCGAACTCCGGATCGAGACGGAGTCGCGACGGGAGAACGATGCGAGGAGCACCCTTTGAGGCGAATCGGAAGCAACATCCGCAAGCAGAACTCGGACGCCCGGTCCAACCGTCCGACGCGGAACATCATCCGCTACTCGGACAGCGACAAGCCGAAGAACGATTACCCGAAGCGCATCGTCTCGCCGAGCCAGCCTTCGGAGTGCTGCACGGACGAGAACCGCGAGCTCGTGGGCAACATCCGCGAAGTGGACGGCTTCAAGTTCTGTTACAAGATCTGCGGGGCGTGCGGGTATGCGGCGCGCTTCTTCTACCCGGCGGTGGATTCGACCAGCGACGCGGTGAAGGACTACCGGCGCTGGAAGCGCTACATGACCCAGTAGAGGCGCCGAACCCGGCGTGAGTTTCGAGGCGGCCTCCGGGCCGCCTCTTTTTTTTGCCGCTCCCCCCGTCGGGCCCGCGGCCGGACACGCGCCGGACACTGGACGGGAGCGGGAGCGAGGGGATGACCGGACCCATCCGCACACTGGAGCAGGCCGCCGCCTGGCTCGAAGGGCTGATCAACGTCGAGCGACGGCCCGACTGGCCCTACGCACGCATGGGCCTCTCCCCCGTCCTGCGCCTGCTGGAAGACCTCGGAGATCCGCACGACGGCCTTTCGGTGCTGCACGTCGCGGGCTCGAAAGGCAAGGGCTCGACAGCTCTCCTGGCGGAGGCGCTGCTGCAGGCCTCCGGCGAGCGCGTGGGAACCTTCACGTCCCCGCACCTGGAGCGCTGGACCGAGCGTTTCCGCCTGGACGGCGGCGACGCGGACGACGCTCGCGTGGCAGATGCCGTGGCGCGGGTGCGCCCCCACGTCGAGCGGATGCGCGCCGAGACGCCCGCGGACGCGCCCACCTTCTTCGACGTCACCACGGCGGTGGCGCTCCTGCTCTTCCACGAGGCGGGCGTGGACCGCGCCGTGATCGAGGTCGGACTCGGGGGGCGTCTCGACTCCACGAACGTGGTCTCGCCGGCGCTGTGCGCGATCACCACGATCGAGTTGGAGCACACCGATCGCCTCGGTACTTCGCTGGCGGCTATCGCCGGCGAGAAGGCCGGCATCGTGAAGCCCGCCGTGCCCGTGGTGACCGGCGAGCTCCCCGACGAAGCGGCCGCGGTCGTGGAGCGGGTGGCCGGCGAGCAAGGCGCGCCGCTGGTGCGCCTGGGCCGCGAGGTGACGTACGCCGTGCACCGGGAAGGCGAACCGGGCGCGACCCTGGACTTTCGCGACGGTGACCTCGCGCTCTCGGTGCCCCTCAGCCTGCTCGGTGCGCACCAGGCCCACAACGCGGCGCTGGCGCTCGCCTGCGTGCGTCGACTGCCCGGGGGGCCCGACGGCGCGCGACTGCGCGACGCCGCGGCCAAGTCCCTTCCGGACCTGAAGCTTCCCGGTCGCGTCGAGGTTCTCGGCCGCGCGCCGTGGCGAATCGCCGACGGTGCGCACACCGCCGCCTCGGCACGCGCGCTCGCCGCTGCACTCGAGGCCCTTCCGCGCCGGCGCGCGCGGCTCGTGCTCTCGGTGTCGGCGGGCAAGGATCTGGACGCAATCCTCGGCGCCCTGCTGCCGCTCTTCGACGAGGTGACGGTCACGCGCGCCGAGCCCACGCGTTCGTTGAAGCCGGCGGACGTGGCGGCCGCCGTGCGAGCGGCGTCGCCTGGCGCAGCGGTGCGCGCCGTGCCCAATCCCCACATGGCGCTGCGGGCTGCGCGCGAGGGCCTCGGCGAGGACGACCTGGTGTGCGCCACGGGCTCGGTCTACCTGGCGGGTCTGGCCCGGCGTCTGCTGGCGTGAGCGAGGAAGTCTTCCAGGCCGAGGTCCGGAAGAACCTCCGTCGCAATTACCTGGCCCACCTGGCCCACGGACTTCTGGGCCAGACCGGGTTCCGGCTGCTCAATGCGCCCACCTTCATCCCGTTCTACGTCTTCGAGCTCTCGGGCTCGAGTCTGGTGGTCGGGCTGGCGCGTGGGCTCCAGGCGTTGGGCATGTCGCTCACCCCGATCTTCGCCGCCAGCGTGGTGGAGCATCGCAGGCGCGTGCTCCCCACCGGTTTCCTCGTGGGCGCGGGGATGCGCGTGCAGGTGCTCGGCATCGCGCTCGCCGGGTTCTTCCTGCCGCGCGAGTGGAACGCGGTAGCCGTGTGCCTGCTGCTGGGTGTGTTCGGTTTCTTCCTCGGCATGCAGGGCGTGATCTTCAACACCCTCGTTTCCAAGGTGATCCCGCTGGAGCGGCGCGGCTTCCTGATGGGGCTGCGCAACTTTCTCTCGGGGATCACCGCCGCGGGTGTCGGCCGCTTCGGCGGCTGGCTCATCGACCAGAATGCGCTCGGGAACGGCTACGCCTCGACGTTCCTCGTGGCGTTCGTTCTCACAGCGGCGGGCCTGTGCATGCTGCTGTTCGTGCGGGAGCCGGATTCGCCCTTCGTGCGCGCCAAAGCGGCCGTGCGCCAGCGGGTGCGTGAGCTGCCGGCCATGCTGCGCGGCGACCGCGCCTTCACGCTCTACTTCCTGGCGCGCGCGATGGGCGTGGCGGGTCGCAGCGCGATGCCCTTCTACGTCCTCTACGCGCGCACGCGCTTCGAGATCACCGGCACCCAGCTAGGCGAGCTCACCGCCGTCTTCGCGCTCTCCCAGTCCACGTTCCAGCTCATCTGGGGCACTGTTGCCGACCGCACCGGCTTCCGCGCCACGTTCCTGCTGTCGCTGGTCACCTGGATCGCGGCGGCCCTGCTGTTGCTCCAGACAACGAATTTCGCCGGGGTGCTCCTCGCCTACGCCGGCATCGCGGCCGGCCTCGGCGGCTTCATGCTGTCGGCTCAGAACCTGGTGCTGGAATTCGGCTCTCGCGAAGACATCCCCATGCAGATCGCGGTGGCCAATACCGTGTCGGAGGCGATGGGCGTGGTCGGTCCCATCGCCGGGGGCCTGCTGGCCGCCAGCGTCTCCTACGGCCCGGTCATCGTCATCGCGGTGGGCTTCAAGCTGGCGGCGGTGGCGATCATCCTGTGGGGCGTGGACGAGCCCCGTCGGCGCGCCTAGAAGAGCCCGGTCGATTCGCGCAGGGAGACGAAGGCGTCCTGGAACGTGACGCCGGTACTCTTCGGCGGCGGTTCGGGCGGGCGATTCCGGGTGAGCGCACGCGCCGCAGCGCGCAGGCTTCTCACTGACCGGTCCAGCCGCTGCTTGGTGGCGGCGAAGTTGGAGATGGCGCTGCGCGCCAGCCAGAGGCGGCGCAGGGTGCGCCCCAGGGACGCCTGCTCGTCGGCCAGCGCGCCCAGCTCGCGGGCGAGGGCGCGACGCTTCCGAGCGTCGAGGCTCTTCGGACGCCGCCGCCACGCTACGTAGGTACGGCCCGCCTCGGCCTTGCGCACGGCCA
>CAXMOD010000182.1:0-18347 GCA_964194905.1 uncultured Desulfobacterales bacterium
GGGCGCAGAATCGGCCAGATCGTCTCGACCGTGGCCATCGCGCCCACCCTCGTCGAACTCGCGGGGCTCGACTCCAGTGGACCGGCGTTCCATGAAGCATCCCTGGCACCACTCATGCGCGGAGGCGCCGAGGACTCCGACGCGACGGTTCTGGGTCAGGTCGATTTCATTCCGATCGTCCCGAGGGAAGCAAAGAAGGCGGCACACAAGAACGCACTGATCGGAAACCGCTTCAAACTGATCCGCGACGAAGACACGGGCAGACTCGAGCTCTACGACCTTCGCGATGACCCAAAGGAGACCCGGGATCTCGCGCAGTCCCGTGGCGACGTCGCGCAGGAGCTCGCAGCCGAGCTCGAGAAGCGCTTGAACGTCGTGGGCGGAGAAACACCTACGCCGGGCGAACTCACACTGACCGACGAGGAAATCGAAAAACTACGTGCGCTGGGCTACGACGGAAACGCGCGATAGCAAGGGCTTTGGAGCGCGGTCGAACGCCTAGTTGAGGTCGAAGTCTGCCTCGTCCTCTGCCTGGACGTCACCCGTTGTTGGATCTTCGAGGGCACAGCGCAGACCGTATTGCCCACGAGGCAGATTGCTAAAGATGGAGAACATCTGAACCGGCCCCAGATCGATGTCGAAGCTTCCCGGCAGGAAGAATCCTCCGCCGGCGCCGACGTCCAGTGCTTGCACTGTGGTGACGGGAAACGGCGGGGGCAATGAGAACTGAAGTCGAAGTCGAGTTTCGACGGGATTGGGGCTCAGATTGGCGTAGCGCAGGGTCGACATCGTCAAGATTTCGCCGTCAACATAGGAGGCCTGCGAGGCCGGCGGAGGGGCTTTCCCTCTCGGGCCTGGCCAGCCGGAAGCCCCTAGGGGAATCGTCAGTTCGGGCGTGAGGCGCCGCGCGTCGAGCCCGGTCTGTACGGCCCGCCGACGTAGTATGATCGGCGTCTGCGCAAAACCGGAGGTACGGAGATGAAGCCGTTGATCGCCATAGCCGTGTTGCTGGGTTCGGTCGTCGTTGCTCAACCGTCGGCGGCTCGGGAATGGCGCGGCTGCAAAGCCTCGATCGCCATTCTCGCGGATGGCAGGAGATCGACCCTGTGGGAATTCGAGGGTCGAGGCAGCTGCAGGAACCGGGCTCACGCCAACGACTGCCGCCGCGCCGCACGAGATGCCATCGCGAACTGCGTACGCGGAGCCTGGCGGGACCGGTGGGATCGAAAGCTGCCGGGGGAGTGCGCTACGGGAAACGAGAGCGCCTCCGATCGACCCTTCGTGAAGGGCATCGCCAACACCGGTTTCGGCCGGGGACGCGGATCGCGAGGCGACCAGGACTTCAAATGGGCGGTCGAGCATGCCGCTTGCTGCAAGCTGAACCCGAATGCAGGCAACATCCGTGTCATCGTCGGCGCGGACACCCAGGGCGACTCCGGCTGCCGGTCGCCGTCCAAGATCCAGGAAGATGCCTTCGATCTGACGCTGGAAAGGAACTATCAGGTCGACTGTCGACGGGTCCGCGAGCAGGGTTTCTGTGCGGTTCGGACCGGGGGCCTGCCTGCGCTCTTCGGAGCCCCGGATATCGGTCTCGACGAACAATTCCCCGGCTTGGAAGATCGACTCGGCTTCGCGTCGTCGCCCTCTGCGTCGATGGTCTGTCAGTCCGATTCGTCGACCATGCCTTCCGCGCTGACGAGCTCACCTTTCGAGCGCAGCGTAGACCTCGGCCATCCCGAGGTGCTGCTGCTCCGAGTGAGCCCCGCGAAGCGGGCCATTCCGCCTCGGGCCTCGCCAGCCGGAAGCCCCTAGGGAATCATCACTTCGGGCGTGAGCCCCGGCGCGTCGAGCCGGCCTACGGCCCGCCGACGTAGTGGCCGCTGAAGTCGGCGGTGATGCGGGCCGTGCCGGTAAACGGACCCCGCCGCTGGAAGCGAAGCACCATGTTCTGGGTGGTGTGGTAGAGGCGCACGGGGCCGGCGCCCTGCCAGCAGTTGGTGGCCGGTGCCAGCGGTCCGCAGTCCTCGACGGGGATGTTCCATTCGATGCCGCGCGGGGAGCCCGACGGGTCGAGGTTGGCGATGGAAATGATCGCGGTGGGCCACTGGGGCGAGACGATGCGCACGCTGATGTACTCGACCACCAGGCGGCGGCCGGCGGGTAGCGGGTCGCCGCACACCGCGTCGCCGTTCTGGTCGAGATCTGGCAGCTCGATCTCACAGCGGAAGTGAGTGGGCTGGAGCGCCGGGTTGTCCCGGTCGCGCACTTCGGCGCCCGGCAGCAGATCCACGCTCGGCGAGTTGACTACCTCCACCTCCGGCACATTGACGACCTCGACCGAGGGCGTGTTGGTCACCTCCACGGACGGGGTGTTCACGACCTCGACGCTGGGCGTGTTCACGACTTCCACTTCGGAAGGAGAGATTCCCGGGGGACCTCCACCGGGCTGCGCCCAGGCCGGTGCGGCCAGGACCCACAGGGCGAAGGACAGGAGTGCGGCGGGCAGGGCGAGGCGCGAGTGACACATGGTCGGAGACCCCTCTGTGGCGGTTCGAATCGAATGGAAGGTGGTGTTGGCACGAGCGTTGTGTCAACGGAAGCCAAGGATTCGCACTCGCCCCGTGGGGGTCGCGGCGGGTGCCAGGGCCGGAGCGCCCGCAGCAGCTAGCGACGGCGGGCGAGGGCGTCGAGCACGACTCCCTGGCGGAGCCCCCAGTCGCAGACCGTGAAGTGATCGATCCCGAGCTCCTCGGCCAACGTGTCGAGGATGAGGGCGCCGATGGGAAGCAGGTCGGCACGCTGACGGCGCACGCCTCGCATGGCGAGCCGCTCCCGGTGCGTGGAGCCCACGAGCAGGTCGCACAGCTCCTCGGTCTCGCTGCGCGAGATGCGTTGAGCCGGCGGGGTATCGCCACCCTCGCCGCGGCCGCGCTCGCGCAGCAGTCGCGCCAGGGCGCGCACCGTGCCACCGGTGGCGATGGCCTCTCCGCGCGGCGCCTCCCAGCTGGGCTCCTGCCGCTCCAGGGCATCACGCACGCGCCGGCGCACGGCCTTGGCCTCACGCCGCGACATGGGATCCGACTGCACCAGCTCGCCGTGCAGCCGGACCGCTCCGAGGGGCAAGGTGGTCTCGCGCGGAACGCCGGTCCCACTGCCGAGCGCCAGCTCCAGGCTGCCGCCGCCGAGATCGAGTCCCAGGGCGGGGGCGTCGCCCAGCGCGAGGCGGCTGTGGAATGCCCGGAACATGAAGCGCGCCTCCTCTTCGCCCGAAAGGATCTTCACCGACGTCCCGATGGCATCGCCGATAGCGGTGGCCAGTACCCGACCGTTGCGTGCGTCCCGCAGCGCCGCGGTGGCTACCGGAAGGAAGAGCTCCGCCTTCTCGCGTTCCGCCACGTCATGCAGCTGGTCCGCCACCGACATGGCGCGCTCACAGACCTCGGGCGGGATCGTACCGTCCTGAGCCACGACCGCGCCGAGCCGGAGCATCACCTTCTCCCCCACCACCGTGCGAATGTCTCCATCGAGGGACGCATCCGCGATGAGCAGCGTGAAGGAGGTGCTCCCCATGTCGAGCACCGCCGCGCGCACGGTGTGCGGGCGCTCCAGCTCCTCGCTGGCGGCGAACCTCACGCGCCCGCTGCGCTTGCGCCGACGCACAGGCTCGAAGTAGGTGGCGCGCGACGGCGTGTAGCCGGCGCCCTCCAGGGCCCAGACCGATCCCTTCTTGCAGGGAACCGGTTCCGTCCGCTCGGGCTCCGCCAACTCGAGCACGCGCAGCAGCGAGAGGATCACGTCAGAGTGCGTGCAGAAGAGTACGGGCCCGCCGTCGGCCGTCGGGAGCAACTCCAGGGTGCGCGCCGTCTCTTCGTCGGCAGCCAGGCGCTCGTCCACCTCCACGCCCACGCCCGCGGCCTGCGCCACCTCCTCGACCGTCTGCTGGCAGCGCAGGGTCGGCCCGCACACCACGCGGGTCGGGGGATCGGAGGCCAGATGGTCGGCGAGGGCCTGCGCTTCCAGCACCCCGCGCTCGGAGAGGGGGCGCAGCAGATCCTCGCCCGTCCACTCATCGCGGGGCACGGCGCGCCCGTGCCGCACCAGGTAGATCTTCACGTCGGGCTGCCTCCTCCAGGCGCAGGTACACGGGCGGAGGGGGGCCGGGCCAGCTTACCCAAAACTTCTCCGTGCGTCAGTCTCCACGCGAGCGCTCCTCGGCACGACGGCGCAGCTCGTCGTGGACGCAGAGGTGCTCGGTGCCGTCGACCTTGGACCACTCACCGTCGTGCTGCTCCCACGCGAGATGGTCGTCCGCCAGGAGCAGCTGGAGAATCTCCTCCAGGCGCGCCTGGATGGCCGGGTCCTCGACCGGGGCGAGGAGTTCCACGCGGCGGTCCAGGTTGCGGGGCATCAGGTCGGCCGAGCCGATGTAGTATCGCCGGCCGCGCTTCTCGCTTCCGAAGCGGAAGATGCGCGAGTGCTCCAGGTAGCGGCCCACGATCGAGCGCACGCGGATTCGCTCGGAGAGACCCTTCACCCCCGCCCGCAGGCAGCATACCGAGCGCACGATCAGATCGATCTCGACGCCCGCCTGGGACGCCTCGTAGAGGGCATCGATGAGGCGGGTGTCCGAGAGGTTGTTCACCTTGATCACGATCCGCCCGTCCGGCGACTCGATCTCCTCGCGGATCTGTTCCTGCAACGCCTCGCGCAGGCGCACCGGGGCGACCAGCGCCTTGCGGTAGGTCATCTCGTGGCTGAAGCCGGTGAGGTGGTTGAAGAGCTCGGCCAGATCCGAGCAGAGATCCGGATCGGCGGTGAACAGGCCCAGGTCCTCGTAGAGGCGGGCCGTCACCGGGTTGTAGTTGCCGGTCCCGATGTGGCAGTAGCGGCGCACACCGTCGCCTTCTTGACGCACCACCAGGGCAATCTTGGCGTGGGTCTTGAGCCCAACCAGCCCATGCACCACGTGCACCCCGGCCTGCTCCAGCTTGCGCGCCCAGTCGATATTGGCCTGCTCATCGAAGCGCGCCTTCAGCTCCACCAGGGTCACGACCTGCTTGCCGGCTTCGGCCGCGCGGATCAGCGTTCGCCCGACCGTGTCTTCCTCCGGTCCCGAGGTTCGGTAGATGGCGTGCTTGATCGTGAGCACGTGCGGATCCGCCGCCGCCTGGCTCAGAAAGGTCTCCACGGAGGTGTCGAAGGCGTCGTAGGGGTGCTGCACCAGCACATCGCCCTCGCTCAGCATCTCGAAGACGGAACGCAGCCCGCCTTCCCCGGCCAGGGCGCCGAAGTGCGGCTCGGAGCGCGGGTGCCAGGACGGCTCCTTCAAGTCGGACCGGTCCAGGTGGGTGAGCTCCCATAGAGCGCCGTAGTCGAGGAGCCCCTTGCGCACATAGAGATCATCGGCCTCGAGTTCCAGTTCCTGGAGCAGGATGTCACGCGCGTGCGCCGACATGCCGGCGTCCACCTCCAGGCGCACGGCATCGGAGAGACGACGCTGGCGCCGCAGACCCGACTCGATGGCAAGGAGCAGGTCCTCGGCTTCCTCCTCTTCCACGTCCAGGTCGGCGTCACGCGTGACCCGGAACACGGAGTGTGAATCGATCTCCATGCCTGGGAAGAGCCGGTCCAGGTGTGCGCCGATGAGCTGCTCGATCGGCAGGAAGCGTTGGCCGTCGGCCAGGCGCACGAAGCGCGAAATGAGCTGGGGCACCTTGATGCGCGCGAAGCGCACCACCTGTGAGCTGGGGTCCCGCACCAGCACGCCCAGGTTGAACGACAGGTTCGAGACGTAGGGGAACGGGTGAGAGGGATCCACCGCCAATGGAGTCAAGACGGGGAAGACGCTCTCGTCGAAGAGCCGGGTCGCCTCCTCCCGCGCCGTGGCGCCGAGGTCCTCCCAGTCGCAGATGAGGATCCCCGCCTCACCGAGCGCCGGGCGGAGTTCCTTGCGAAACACCTTCTCCGCCCGGTCCGAAAGCTCGACCACGCGTTCGCGAAGGGCGGCGAGCTGGGCTTCGGCAGTCCGGCCGTCGGGTGCCGGGCGACCGATGCCGGCTTCCCACTCGGCCTGTACCAGCGCGACGCGCACCTGGAAGAATTCGTCCAGGTTGTTGCCGAAGAT
Source organism: uncultured Desulfobacterales bacterium (assembly GCA_964194905.1). Classification (GTDB taxonomy): domain Bacteria; phylum Myxococcota_A; class UBA9160; order UBA9160; family JAFDET01; genus JAFDET01. The sequence continues at coordinate 6,125 of CAXMOD010000182.1, forward strand.
CGCCAGGAACTTCGCACGCTCCAGCAGCGGAAGGCTGCGGTCCTCGGCCCGGGCCAGCACCCGCGCGTTGAACTCCAGCCACGAGAGCTCGCGGCTCAGGAAGCGGCTCGCGGCGCGCGCTGCGGCCTTGGCGGCCTTCTTGTCTCGTGCCATTCCCTGAGTCTATCGACGGTCGGAAAGCCGCGCTCAAGCGTCGTTGGACCAGAAGCGCGTCAGGACGTCGAGGCGACGGATCTGCCTTCGCAGCTTCCGCTCGGGATGGTCGTCCGTATGTGCGCTCCAGCCGGCCACGAAGCCCGCGGCCCGCTGGTGCTCGGCGCGCGCTTCCGGGCCCAGATAGGCGAGGACGTCGTCGAGGATGCGCTCCGCCACGGCGCCGTCGTTGAGGTGGCCGAGCGCGTCCTGGAGACGGGCGAGGCGGCGGATCATGCGCTTCGGGTGCTGGTCGCGGTAGAGCCCGGCGAAGAACTCGCACGCGTAGCGCAGCTTCTTGACGCGAATGCGCAACGCGTGTTGTTCCTCGGCGGTCGTCGCGGTGCGGGCCAGGCGCCGCATCCGACGATGACGCCGCGCCAGGAGCGCCCCCGCCGTGGTGCGCGCCGGCGCGAAGAGCCGCGACGAACGCGCCGTCAGGGGCTGGGCGCGCCACCCACCTGACGCCACGAACGCGCCGAGCCGCAACGCCAGCTCGCTGTAGCGATGCGAGCGCAGCGCGACGCGTGCGCGATCGTAGGCCTGGTCGCGCAGCTCCTGCGCGGCCTCGCGGAGGCGCTTCAGACTGCCGTCGTCCGGGAAGCGCGCGGCCAGCGGACCGAGCGCGCCGGTCAGGAAGACGTCGAGGTCGCGCGCGGGTCCCAGCTCCGCGCCCAGCCAGCGCAGCTCGCTGCGCAATCCTGCCGGCGGTTCTTCCGGGAGGAAGTCCCGGAACAGGGCGAAGGTGGAGCGCAGGCGACGCACCCCGACGCGCAGCTGATGAACCCCCTCCGAGTCGACGCCGGCGCAGGCCGCCTCCACGTTTGCCCCCATCTGCTCGACGCCCGCGCCGAAGATCGCCGCGAGAACGTCGTCGAGAGTGGCGTCGGCGGCCACGACGGGACGGCGCCCGCTGCGGGGAACCGGGCCGCGACCCTGGAGCAGCGCGAAGCCGAGCTCGGCCTTGGTCTCGCCGGCCGGTCGCATCGCGATGGAAGACTGCAGCTCGAGGGCCAGCTCGAAGAGCGCACCCACGTCTCCGTGGATCAGCTCCAGCTCGAGCTCGCACACCGGCGCCTCACCGCGGGTGGTACGTACCACCCCGACGTCCAGGTCCGCACGCGCTTCGTTTTCGCTCCAGCGCAGCACACGGCGGGTGCGTCGGACGTCGGTCTCGACCACGGGCTCGACCGGGCTATCGCCGATCGCGCTCAAGACCCGGGAACGCGCGGGCTCCGGAATCGCGGAAAAGTCGGGCTGCGGGGAGGAGACGGCGCACTCCCATTCCGATCGGACGAACAGGCCCGCCCTCCCGCCGTCTCGATCCTTCACTGCCTGGACCCAGCGACGGCCTTCGCGGCGCACGCGCAGAACCAGCCCCGCGGTGTGAAGGTCCAGGTCGGGCGTATCGAAGTAGACGGCGTGGAGGCGACGGGTGCGCGACCGGCCTTCGCCGTGCTCGCGGAAGATCGCGTGACGGCGGAGCCGCACGAGGTCGCTCGGCGAGATCTCGAGCTTGAGCTCGGTCTCCTGGGGAGGCGCATCTGTCACGGATGCCATCAAGGCTAACGCAGTTCGCGCGGAGCCTGGAACCCGAGCAAGCGACCGCATGTCGGCCGGATTTCTCTCCACGAGTCACAATCGAGCGCGATCGCGGCCCATGCTCCCGTCGGGAACTTGCTCGCGATGCGCTCGAGAATGGCGGCGGGACCGTCGTCGCACAACACCACGGCGAGCTCGGCCAGACCCGGGTTGTGGCCAACCAGCAGGAGTGAGGCCACCGAATCGTCCTCACGTCGCACGAGCTCGAGAAGCGCGTCCGAATCCGCCAGATAGAGCGACTCGTCGGCCACTTCATCGGTCTCTCCGGCCATCGCGGAGGCCGCGCGTCGCCAGGTCTGGGCGGCACGACGCGCGGTTGAGCAGCGCACCCGGTCCGGCGCAATTCCCTGCTGGGCCAGAAAACGTCCCATGGCCTTCGCGTCGCGGCGGCCACGGGGCGCCAGCGGGCGCGCGTGGTCTTCGAGGGAGTCGTCCTTGCGGCTCGACTTCGCGTGGCGGAGCAGGTGAAGCGTCTTCATCGGGTCACTCAGCGGGAGTCGGGGAGCGCGTAGGCGATGAGATGGTCGCCGAGACGCGTTCCCAGCATGCCATGTCCCCCGGCGGCGAGCACGACGAACTGGCGACCGTCCGGGCGCAGGCGATAGGTCATCGGGGTCGCCTGGCCGCCGGCGGGGAGCCGCGCGCGCCACAGCTCCTCGCCGCTCTCCACGTCGTAGGCGCGGATGTAGTCGTCCAACGCCGCACCGATGAAGACGAGACCCGAGGCCGTGACGATCGGCCCGCCCAGGTTGGGCAGCCCGAAGTCGAGGCCGAAAGGCAGCGGCGTCATGTCCCGGCTGGTGCCGAAGGGCACCTCCCAGAGCCGCTCGCCGGTCTCGAGCGAGACGGCGAGGAGGGTGCCCCAGGGCGGGGGCGCGCACGGCACCCCGAACGGGGACACCGGAACCGACTGCTTGAAGCGGTAGGGCGTGCCGCGCTGGGGCGAGACGGACGCGTAGTCGCCTTCGCGCTTGCGGGGCGTGCGCCCGGACTGTCCTTCGGTGCGCGGCAACAGCTGGTGGACGGTGGGGATGCGGCTCTGGTTCAAGACCGCGATGCGGCGCTGCGGGTCCCATGCTGCGCTGCCCCAGTTGAAGCCGCCCGCGGTGCCCGGGTACGAGACGCTTCCGGCCAGGCTGGGCGGAGTGAAGACCCCCTCGTTTCGCAGCGCCTCGAGTGTGTCGCGGCAGCGCGCCCGGTCCCACGGCGTGAAGCCAAAAGCGTCGTCGGGATCCAGGCGCGCAGGATGCAGCGGCGGCGGGAACGTCGGGAAGGGCTGGGTGGGCGAAGTCGTCTCGCCCGGAACGTCCGTCTGGGGCACCGGACGCTCCTCGATCGGGTACAGCGGCTCCCCGCTCTCACGATTCAACAGGAAGACGTGCCCCGCCTTGGTCGGCTGGAGCAGCGCCGGCACCCGCGCGCCCCGAACCGTCAGGTCCAGGAGTGTCGGCTGCGAGCCCACGTCGTAGTCCCACAGGTCGTGGTGCACCGTCTGGAAGCGCCACACCACCCGGCCGCTCGCCGCGTCGACCGCCACGACCGAGCTCCCGAAGTAGTCGAAGCCCCGGCGGTGGCCGCCGTAGAAATCCGGGCTGGGGCCACCGAAGGGCACGAACACCAGCCCTCGGTCCAGATCGGCCGAAAGGATGCCCCACGCATTGGGCGTTCCGCGGTGGTAGCGGGTGCGGCCCTCTGCGTCGGGCTCGAGCGGCGCCGTGCCTGGCGGCACCGGATCGAAGGCCCAGCGCAGCGCGCCGCTGCGCGCGTCGAAGGCGCGCACGACGCCGCCCGGCCCGTTGACGCGCCGGTTGTCGCCGACCAACGAGCCCACCACGACCGCGTCGCCCACGACCACCGGCGGCGAGGTCACCGCGTACTCACCGGGCTCGATGTCTCCGATGCCCTGCTTCAGATCCACCGAGCCCGACGCCGCAAAATCCTGGCAGGCGCGGCCCGTGTCCGCGTCTACGGCGACCAGGCGCGCATCCAGCGTGCCCATGAACACGCGACGCCCGCAGGTGCCGTCGGCTGCGGGCTCACCGCGCCAGAGAGCCACACCCCGGCACACGGCCCCGTACAGGCCATCCAGCTTCGGCTCGGCGTCGTAGACCCAGAGCTGGCGGCCCGTCTCGGGATTCAACGCGAAGATGCGATCGAGCGGCGAGCAGAAGTAGAGCACGCCGGCGTCGAGCACCGGTGTCACCTGGAAGGAGGTCCGCCGCGGGGCGTCGGAACGGCCGCGCGGCCAGTCGCCGGTGCGAAACGTCCAGGCTGGCTCCAGGGAGCCCACGTTCTCGCGGTCGATCTGTGTGAGCGGCGAGTAGCGAGTGCCGCCCGGGTCCCCGCCGTAGTGACTCCAGCCCGCTGTGGGGCCGTTCATCGACGGCGACGCTGTGTCGTCTCCGCAGCCCGCCGCAACGGCTACGACGTGCGCCAGCACGAGGAGCAGGGTCCCGGTGCCGGGTGAGCGGGGTGAACGGGAACGACGGCGGGTCGGCGTAGACACGAGCCGCAAGACCGTACCAGAAACCCGGCGGCGCTCAGAGGACGCCGTGTACACTGCGTCGAGCCGCTCGCTCCGTGCGAGCGACTGAAGCAGTTGCGAGAGCCTTCGGAGAGAGCGCGCAGTGGCGTTGCCCGCAAAGACCCCGGCCTGGCTTCCCCACGTTGCGCCGTACGCGCTCTTCCTGGTCCTCGTGGAGCTGGAACGTCGTTGGCCGGCTGCGGGGGGGCCGCTGCTCCTGGCCAAGGTGCTGCTCCCGGCCGCCTGCCTGGCGGCGTACGCGGCGCGCGGGCACTTCCCGGAGCTGCGGGGCCCGATGCTCCGTGTGGGCGGACTCCTGGCGGACGTGGGCGTGGGGCTGGCCGTAGCCATCCTCTGGATGGCTCCCTACGTCCTGGGCGTGCTGCCGGCGCCGCTCGGCGACCCCGGCTTCGACCGCAGCGTCTTCGGCGCCGAGCGCACCCATTTCGCGCTGGCCGTGCGGCTGGTCGGCTTCGCGGCGGTCACCCCGTTCGTCGAAGAACTCTTCGTGCGGAGCTTCCTGATCCGCTTCGCCGAGCTGCTCCATCTGCGCGGCGGTCGTCTCGAGATCGACCGCTCCGGGAATTTCCGCGCGCTGCCGATGGCGCGCTACGGAGCCCGCTCGTTCTGGTTCACGATGGTGTGGTTCACGCTCAGCCACGCCTCGTGGGAGTGGCCCGTCGCGTTCGCCACCTGCGCCATCTACAACGCCTGGCTCTACCGTCGCGGTCACCTGGGAGCCGTAATCCGCGCCCACGCGGTCACCAACGCGGCGATCTTCGCGGCAGTGCTTGCGGCGGAGGGGCGTGGCGTGGACTGGAGCTGGTTCCTCTAGGAACCGGAACCCGCATCCGGGCAGAACGTCAGGAGGGTTTCTTGGGAATCACCTGGACGGCGAGGAAGACGAAGCGGGTCCCGTCGGGAGCTTCGAGCTCGAGGGTCCGAGTCGGCAGCCCGCCTACGTCGCCCAGTATGCGCGCGGCGTCGCTCCCGGGCGGAACGCGGCTGATGCGCAGGGTGCCTCCCTTCAAATCGACCAGGCTCTGGGCCTCGCCTACGCCCACCTTCAGTCGACCGGACTCCACGTTCAGCTCGAAGCCGCCTTCGCGGCGCAGTTCGTGCTCGAAGTCGCGCCGCGCCGTATCGGGACGCTTCGGCCCGACGAAGCTGAGGGTGGCTACGCCCTCGATCTCCACCTCCGCCGCTCCGAACTCGTTCGTGCAGCGCGCGTCGCCCATGCCGATGGGCTCGATCGTGAGCTTGTGCTTCGCCCGGGGTTGGTTGCGCCGCGGCGGCTTGATGCTGAGGTTGCGCGCCACGCGACGCGGGCCGCCGGGCAGCTGGCAGATGACCGGCGACGCGTAGGGGCCCGTCGCCCAGAGCAGAACGTATCCGCCGAGGTCCATTTCCCCAGCCGTGGCGAGGCGCGAGGGCCAGGTCGCGGACAAGGCGACGAGGGCGGCGAGCCCGGCGACGCTCAGACTGCGCATGGCGCCGGAGGCTATCGGTTCCGCGCGCAGAGCGCCCACGCGGCCGGCTCCGTCGGCTCGGCTTGACAGGCGCGCAGCGCGGATCCACCGTCGTCCCATGCGGTGCTTCTCCTGCGGCGCCGATATTCCGCTGGCCTCCGGTCAGCGGATCGGCTTTCGAGACCCCTGCGACGCGTGCAACGCGGACCTTCACGCGTGCCGGAACTGTGCGCACCACGATGCATCCGCCTACAACGAGTGCCGGGAACCCCAGACCGAGCGTGTGGACGACCGCGAGCGCGCCAATCGCTGTGAGTGGTTTACCCCGGGCGACCAGGCCGGGGGGGAGCGCGCCGCCGAGCAGGACGCCGCACGGGGCGACCTGGAAGCCCTGTTCAAGAAGTCCTGACCGTCCCCCGATGCGGAAGAGGTGAGCATGGACCGCCGATCGAAGGATACGTGGACGCTCTTCAAGATCATGGCGGAGTTCGTCGAGGGCTTCGAAACGCTGCGACCGGTGTGGCCGGCCGTGGCCGTCTTCGGGAGCGCGCGGCTTGCCGAGGGCCACCGCTACTACCAGGACGCGATGCGCGTGGGGGAAGCGCTGTCGGAGGCCGGCTTTTCGGTCATCACCGGCGGCGGCAGTGGACTGATGGAAGCCGCCAATCGCGGAGCGGCGGAAGGCGCTTCGCGCTCCATAGGGCTCAACATCAAGCTACCCCATGAACAGCAGCCCAATGCGTACTCGGACACGATCATCCACTTCCAGTACTTCTTCGCGCGCAAGGTCATGTTCGTGAAGTACGCCTGCGCGCTCGTGGGCATGCCCGGAGGCTTCGGAACCCTCGACGAGATCTTCGAGGCACTCACTCTGAGCCAGACCCACAAGATCAGCCAGTTTCCTGTCGTGCTCTTCGGCTCAGAGTACTGGGACGGGCTCTTCGAATGGGTGCGCAAGCAGCCCCTTCGCGAAGGAATGATTTCCGAGAAGGACCTCGACCTCTTCCGCACCACGGACTCGGTGGACGAGGTGGTGGAGCTGGTGCAGCGGGCTTACGGCGAGCGCCAACGCCAGCTGGGACCGCAGGCCGACGAAGGCCGCGATACCCCGTAGCCGGGGCTGCCCGCCTCAGCCGCGCAGATCGAAGCGGAACGCGGTCTGGCCGATCACGATCTCATCGCCGTCGGACAGCGTGCAGGAGCGGATGCGCTTGCCGTTGACCTTCGTGCCGTTGGTGGACTGGAGATCCTCGATCGTGAAGGCGGAAGCGCTCCCGTCGTATTCGATGATGGCGTGCTCACGGCTGATGCCCTCGTCGAGCAGGGTGATGTCCGTGTTGGGATTGCGGCCGATCACCGTTGCGTCGCCGCCGAGCTCGTAGCTCATCCCCTCGAAGCCTCCGTTCTGGATCGCCAGCATCGCGCGGGCCATGGCCCCTCCGGCCTTCACACGAAGGCTTTTCGCGTATCGGCCCGTTCTGAGGGGGGCTTTAGAGACGCCGGTGGCCCAGGACGGGGAGGGCGCGCCGCACGCGGTCCTGCTCCTCGAGGTCGCAGTCGGCCACCACCACGCTCGGGCGGTCGCCGCCACGGGCCAGGACCAGGCCCCAGGGGTCGACGATCATCGAACGGCCGTAGCTGGCCCGTTCCGCGTTGTGCACCCCGCACTGGGCAGCCGCCAGCACGAAGGCCTGGTTCTCCACGGCCCGCGCCCGCAGCAGCAGCTCCCAGTGGTCCTTGCCCGTCTCCCGCGCAAAGGCCGACGGCACGGCCAGGAAACGCGCACCGCGCTCCGCATGGCGACGGTAGAGCTCAGGGAAGCGAACGTCGTAGCAGACGGAGAGCCCGATCCCGCCGAAGGGTGTCTCGGCCACCCCGACCTCGTCACCGGGCGCCACCGTCTGCGACTCCGTGAACGCGTCGCCGCCGCTGGCGCTCAGGTCCACGTCGAAGAGATGAATCTTGCGGTACACCGCGACGGCGCGGCCCTGCGGATCGAGAGCCACGCTCGTGTTGTGCACGCGGGAGCTGTCGGGGATCGTTTCCGGGAAGGTGCCACCGAGCAACCAGATGCCGTGCTCTCGGGCCTGGGCGGCGAGGAAGGCGGTGAACTCACCGTCGACCGGCTGCGCGCAGGGAATGGGAATTCCCTCGCGGCGCAGGTAGGCGAAATTCTCGGGCAGCGCCACCAACTCAGCCCCGCGCGCCACGGCTTCGCCCACCAGCTTCTCGGCGGCGGCGAGGTTGGCGCCGACGTCATCGGTGGACGTCATCTGCACGAGGCCGACCCGGGGCATGCGCAGAGCCTAGCGCCGCGCGCGCCCCGCGGCGGTCAGTTGCGGAACTGCGCCGGATCGACGCCCGTGCGCCGGATCACGTCGTAGAAGTCCTTGCGATCCTTCTTGGCCATGCGCGCGGCACGGCTGATGTTGCCTTCGCAACGGCGCAGCAGACCCTCGACGTAGCGCGTCTCGAAGGCGCGCTTGGCCTCCTTGAACGACGGCACCTCGGCGCCGTCGCCCGCGAGCAGCAACGCTTCGGCCGTGATGGCCGCGCCACCCGCGAGTCGCACCGCCTGACGCACGCGCTCGCGCATCTCACGGGCGTTGCCGTTCCACGAGGCCGCCAGCAGCGCCTCCCGGGCCTCGTCCGTGAAGCCCACCGGCGCGGCTCCCTGCTCCTCGGCGTACTCGGCCAGGAAATGGGCCGCCAGAGGCAGGACGTCCTCGGGACGCTCCGCGAGCGGACGCAGCGTGATGCGATGGTGGGGCAGGTCGCCGAAGAAGGAGCCGTTCGCGCCCTGGCTCGTCACCAGGATGCGCGTGCGCAGCGGCTGGCTGGCCCCGTCCCCTTCGCGGGCGAACGCGCCACGCGAGAGAGCCGCGAGCAGTTCCGACGCCACCTCGGTGCGCAGAGCCTGGGCGTCGGTGAGCAGGACGGTGCCGCCGGCGGCTTCCGCGAGAGCTCCCGCATACTCGGCCGGGACCGCGCTGTGGACTCCCGCGGCGCAGCCGAACAATTCGCGCGATTGCAGCGCCCCCGGAAGGGCGCCACAGGAACGCTCTACGAAGGGGGCCTGGCTGCGCTCACCCCAGGCGTGTACCGCCCGAGCGAGGAACCGCTTGCCCACCCCAACCGGACCGGCGAGCAGCACAGGCAACTCCGAGCGGGCTGCAGCCACGGCTTGGTCGATGGCCAACCGCGAGTCGCCGCTGCTCCCCACGATCCGATCGCTGCGGCGCCGACCGACCTGTTTGCCGGTCGCATTGCCGGTCGTTGTGTTTTGCCCACCTTGGCGCGAAATCGTCGCACTCATCGGCCAGTCCCCCCCCGCGGCCCACAGGACAAAAACTATTGAGAAGTCGGGGTGCTTGTCAATGAAATTGCGGGTAGGATCGGGGTGTTTTTCAGCAATAAAGCCGAGGAATGGTGAAACCCCCCCAAATCACACGGGATTACGGGGAAATGGGTGCCGGTCCATGGGACCCGCGCCGGCCTCGGGACGGGCCGGGACGCGAACAGGAGGTGCGATACGGCTGCCCCCAGCGGTGACCCCAGCGGCCGAATCCGGCGCCTCGACCCGACGCTCATCGACCAGATCGCTGCCGGCGAGGTCGTGGAACGCCCGGCGTCCGTCGTGAAGGAGCTGGTCGAGAACGCCCTGGACGCCGGCGCCACACGCATCAAGGTGGAGATCCGTGACGGTGGCGCCGCCTGGATCGCAGTTACCGACGACGGCTGCGGCATGACGCCAGCGGACGCCAAGCTGGCCCTGGAGCGCCACGCCACCAGCAAGCTCGCCACGGCCGACGACCTGCGCCGCATCGGCACGTTCGGATTCCGCGGCGAAGCGCTGCCCGCGATCGCCTCGGTCTCGCGGCTGCGTCTGCGCACGCGAACGGCCGAACGCGACGAAGCCTTCGAGATCCAGGTGGAAGCGGGCCGCGTGCAGCACGCTCGCGCAGCTGCAGGCGCTCCTGGGACGCGGGTCGAGGTAGCGGACCTCTTCGCCGCGATTCCTGCTCGCCGCAAGTTCCTGAAGCGTCCCTCCACAGAGTGGGGCCACGTGGCGGACTGGCTCGCGCGGGCGGCGCTCGCGGAACCGGCGATCCACTTCGACGTGCACCGCGACGGGAAGCCCGCTCTTCAGTGGCCCGCCGTCGACGAGCCCCTCGACCGCATCGCGGCGGTTCTGTCCGAGGCGGAGGCCTCTGCACTCATCCCGGTCCAGCGGCGCGAGGGAGCCCTGGCCGTCTGGGGGCATGCCTCGCGCCCCGATCACCACCGCGCCAGTGCGGCCGGCCTGCACCTGTGCATCAACGGCCGCCCGGTGCGAGACCGGCTGCTGCGCCACGCCGTGCTCGACACCTACCGGGACGTGCTGCCGCGCGGACGCTTCCCGACGGCCGTGCTGTACCTGGAAGTGCCACCCGACGCGGTGGACGTGAACGTCCACCCGGCCAAGTGGGAGGTGCGCTTCGTCGACCCGCGCGCCTTGCACCGACTGCTCGCCCACGCGTTGCGCGACGCGCTGGCAGAGCGCCGTTGGCTCGGTACCGAGCCCACGCCCGGCGAGGTGGCGACCGGGCTCACTCCCGAACCGGGCTGGACCCTGGGTACGCGCGGAGCCGGCGCCGCCGGGCCAGGCCCGCGCCTCCCCGACGGAGGGCAGGGCGACTGGGTCCTGGCGGACTCCTCCACAGGGGCCCTTCCGGGCACAACCCGTGGCGAAGTCGCGCCGCTTCGCTTCGGCGACTGCACCCTGGTCGGTCAGGTGCTCGGCACCTACCTCGTGGTCGAGGGCAAGGACTCGGTGCTGCTCGTCGACCAACACGCGGCCCACGAGCGTGTGCTCTACGAGCGGCTGCGTGCCGCCTGGCTCGAGCACGGTGTGGAGCGCCAGGGGCTGCTCGCCCCGGCCACCCTGGAGATCGAACCGGCCGCCGCGGCGCTGCTCCACGAGCACGCCGAGACTGTCGAGCGTCTGGGTTTCGAGATCGAACCGTTCGGGGAGGCGGCAGTCGCGGTGCGCGCCGTTCCGGCACTCCTCGCCGACCGCAGCCCATCGCTCCTCGTGCGCGGCCTGGCCGACGAGCTGCGCAGTGCCGGAGCCGCCGACGCGGGCGCCGATCCCAGCGCCCGGATGCTCTCGGAGGCGGATCGCATCCTCGCCACGCTGGCCTGTCACTCCTCGCGGCGTGCCGGCGAGGTCCTGGTGGCAGCCGAGCAGCGGGCCCTGCTCGAGTCCCTCGACACGATCCCCTGGGCACCCACGTGCCCGCACGGGCGGCCGGTCGCAGTACCCTTGGATCGCGCCGAGATCGAGCGGCGCTTCGGTCGGCGCTAGGGCGAGACTCGGCCCGGCTCCCAACCCCTACTCTCGGGCTACTCTCGGGCGCCATGAGTTCGCCTGACGAGCGTCCGCCGGTGGTGGTGGTGACAGGACCCACCGCGACCGGGAAGTCCGCTCTCGCCATTGCGCTCGCCGAGCGCTTCGAGGGCGAGATCGTGAACGCGGACTCGATGCAGGTCTACCGCTACCTGGACGTGGGCACGGCCAAGCCGAGCCTGGCCGAGCGCGCCCGCGTTCCGCATCACCTGTTCGACATGGCGACGCCGGACGTCGTCTACAGCGCGGGCCGCTTCGCCCGCGAGGCACGTGCGGCGGCCGCCATCATCCACGGCCGCGGCCGCCCGGTCTTTCTCGTTGGGGGCACCGGTCTCTACATTCGCGCCTTCCTGCACGGGCTGGTGACCGAAGGGGGCAGCGCTGATGAGGCGTTCCGCGCCACGCTGGAGGCGGAGAACGCGCGCGCCGCCGAAGAGGGAGATCCGGGACGCCTGCACAGGCGCCTCGCCGAGGAGGATCCCGCCTCCGCCGCGCTGATCCACCCGAACGACCTGCGACGCATCGTCCGGGCGCTGGAGATCCTGCACAGCTCGGGCCGCGCGCCGTCGCTCGTGCGCGGGGACCAGGGTTTCGCCGAAGAGCCGTACCGCGTGCTGCACCTGGCTCTCGACTCGCCGGTGGCCGAACTCGACGCGCGCATCGACGCGCGCTGCGTGCACATGGTTGAAGGCGGCCTGCTCCAGGAGGTCCGCAGCCTCGTCGAGCGCGGCTACGGTCCGGAGCTGCGCCCGCTCAACGCGATCGGCTATCGGCACATGTGGCCGGTGGAGCAAGGCTCCGAAACCCTGGCCAACGCGCTGCCGGCGATGCAGCGCGACACGCGCCGCTTCGCGCGCCGCCAGCGACCCTGGCTGCGCAGCGTGCCCGAGGCCCTCTGGCTGGATCCCCGTGACGACGACGCCGTCGCGAAGGCGGTCGAGTCGCTGCTGGCGGGCTGAGCCGGGCTAGAAAGGCGCCGAGGTGTAGTCGACGCCGAGCTTGAAGTCCATCACCACGGTCGGGTAGTCCCAGATCACGCCTTCGCCT
>CAXMOD010000183.1:0-4887 GCA_964194905.1 uncultured Desulfobacterales bacterium
CACCGCCCCGACGCCGAGCGCCCAGAGCGAGCCGACCCGCGCGTGGCGGCGCAGGCTGCGGCGCTCGAAGTAGACCGCCTCGACCTCGACGTACTCGACGCCGACCGTGCGCGGCCCGCGCCGCTCGCTCATGCGTCGCCGAGCAGGTCCGCCAGACGCCTGGCGTGGCCCGTGGCGCCGATCTTCTCGTAGCGGGCGTGTGCCTCGCGCTGCAGGCGCAGGTGGCCGGCCTCGTCGCCGCGCAGTCCGGCCAGCTCGCCGCGCAGCTCCAGGACCTGCGGCTCGAAGGCACGCATCCCTCCCGCCACAACGAGCGCGTCCAGCCTGTCCAGCGTCTCTGCGATCGTGTCGGCGCGCGACGTCTCCCCCGCGCCGAGCCACGCGCGCGCGCGCACCATGTGCGCCTCGAGTTCGCCCCAGCCGCAACCGCGCTCGCCGGAGAGTGCCAGCGCCGCTTCCGCGATCTCCAGGCCGCGCTCGAGGTCGCCTCGACCCACGTGGGCGTGTGCGAGATGGCCCATGATGATGGGCTCCTGCTCGATGCCCGTGCGGCGTTCGCGAGCGACCTCGAGGGCACGCTCCAGGGAGTCGACCGCCGCGTCCCATTCGCCCCGGAAGATCTGCACCAGACCCATGCCGCGCGCCAGGGAGTGCACCTCCGAGAGGTAGCTGCCGAGGCGTTGGGCGCTGTCGATCGACTCGCGGCCCCACGCCGGCGCATCCCCCAGCTCGCCGGACAGGACCGTCGTGATCTCGACCAGGTCGTTCAGCGCCCAGCCGAGCACCTCGGTCTCTTCCTGATCGCGGGCCACGCGGATCGCGCGCTCCAGGCCGCGAAGCGCACCTTGGACGTCTCCGCACCAGCCCGAAAGGGCGGCGCACTGTTGGAGAGCCCACACGTAGCCGCTGAAGCCGACCGACTTGCGGCCCGCCTCGAGATCCTGCTCACCCAGCGCGAGGCAGCCGCGCGCGTAGCGCAGCGCGGCTTCGGCGTCGCCCTTGAGCCAGTGCGAGTAGCTGAGGGTGACGTGGTTGACCATCAGCAGCTCGGCGTCGCCCACCTCCTGGATCAAGGGCAATGCGCGCAGGCTGCCCTCCGCGTACGCGACGATGTCGCCCGCCAGGAGTCCCACCGACGGCAGGTAGCCGACCTCCAGCTCAGCCAGGTAGTGCCGGTCGCCGTCAGTCTGGCCGAGCTCCTTGCCCTCGACGTAGAGCGCGTCCACGTCCTCCATGGCCATGCCGATGCGCCACGCGCCGCCGAACAGGATCTCGCGAACCGCGTCCTTGCGCAGCCCAACAGTCTCTTTGGTCGGCGGCGCCTCACGCGCCAGCTCGAGCGACTTGCGCCACAGGCGCACACCCTCGGCAGGGTCTCGCGACGCGGCCCGTTCCGCAGCTCGCGCGTACCACCGCGCACTCTCCAGCGGCTCGCCCGCCTCCTCCCAGTGGTGCGCGATCAGCGCCGCCTGCTCGTCCAGGTGTTCGGGCTTCAGCTCCTGGATGGCTCCGGCCACCACGGCGTGCAGGCGCCGACGCCGCTCCGCCAGCTGTGAACCGAGCGCCACCTCCTGCGTGAGCGGGTGCCGGAACGCGTACTCCACCACCGGGTAGAGGGAGTCTTCGTGCACGAACTCGCCACTCTTCAGGACCGCGATTGCATCGCCAAAGTCCACCAGCGGCAGGTCGGCCACGGCCTGGAGGACGGGCTCCTCGAAGGTCTTCCCGATGACCGCCGCCGTCTGGAGCAGCTGCTTCTCGCGCTCAGCCAGCCGGTCGATGCGCGCGGCCAGCACGGCGTGTACTGAGTTGGGCACCTGGAGATCGCGCACCGGCGTGACGAGCCGGTAGGCACCGCGCGCTCCTTCCAGGTGTGCGTCCTCGATCAGCGTGCGCACCACTTCCTCGGTGAAGAACGGGTTCCCCTGCGTGCGTTCGTGGATGGTGTCGGCGAGCCCCTCGATGGAGGGGTCATTGCCGAGCAGGTCGCCCAACAGCTCGCGGATGGCACCGGGGCCAAGCGGCTGGAGTGGGATCTGCCGGTAATGTGAGGTGGACATCCACTCCGCACGGTACTCGGGGCGGAAGTTCAGGATGAGGAGCGTGCGGGTCCCGGAGAGCGCCTCGACCCACTCCCGCAGGAAGGCTTCGCTGCCCTCGTCGAACCAGTGCAGATCCTCCAGCAGCGTGATCCCCACGTCCTCCGAGGAGTCGGCTTGCACGGTGCGGCGCAGGATGCCCAGCAGCTGGCGCCGGCGGGCGTCGGGGTCGAGCTTGGGCGCGGGGCGCTCCGGATCCGGCGCGCCGAAGAAGTCGAACAGCAGGGGCAATACGTCGCGGAAGCTCTCGTCGATGAGCAGCATCCGGCCGGCGATCTTGTCGCGTGTGGTGCGCGCGTCGTCGCTCTCCGAAACGCCGTAGTAGGCGCGAAAGGCCTGCATCACCGGCAGGAGCGGGATGTTCTTGCCGTGGGGGACCGCCTGGCCCTCGGTCACGAAGAGGCCCTGGGAGCGGCAGCGCTCCAGGAACTCGAAGCACAGGCGGCTCTTGCCCACGCCGGCGTGGGCCACTATGCCCACGACCTGGCCCTCTCCGTGGCGTGCGCTCTCCAGCGCCGCCGTCAGTGTCGCCACCTCGTCGGTGCGGCCCACGAAGCGCGAGAGCCCGCGCGCACGCGAGACGTCGAAGCGCGTCTTCAGCTTGCCGATGCCCTGGAGCTGGTGGACACCCACCGGCTCGCTCACGCCCTTCACGTTGAATGCCCCCAGGTCGTCCAGCTCGAAGTAGCCCTCGCACAGGTCCGCGACGTTCTGGGTCACGTAGATCGTGTCGGGCGAGGCGAGGTTCTCCATCCGCGCTGCCAGGCCCACGCTGTGACCCTGCGCGGTGTAGTCCATGCGCAAGTCGTCGCCGACCTTGCCCACGACGACGTCCCCCGAGTTGATGCCGATGCGCGTCGAGAACTGGAGGCCCTTGTCGCGCTTCAGCTCGCGGGCGTACCCCTGCAGGTCGTCGCGCAGCTGCAGCGCGGCGAAGCAGGCACGCTGGGCGTGGTCTTCGTGGGCGATGGGCGCGCCGAAGAGCGCCATCACACCGTCGCCGGTGTACTGGTTCACGCAGCCCTCGAAGCGGTGCACTCCGTCGGCCAGGATCTGGAAGAAGCGTTCGGTGACGCGGGCCCAGTCTTCCGGATCGAGGCCCTCCTGCAGGTCCATGGAGCCCTTTACGTCCGCAAAGAGCACCGACACCAGCTTGAGCTCCCCCTCTACGGAGGCCTTGTCCGTCAGGATGCGGTCGACCAGGTGCTGGGGCGCTAGGTCCCGCGGCGCCGGGGCCGCAGTCACCGGCGTGCCGCATTCGGGGCAGAACTTGGCGGTGTCGGGCACGTCCGCCTTGCAGCCGACGCAGCGCTCGCCACGCGACTCGCCGCACTCCATGCAGAAGCGGGCACTTTCCGGATTCTCGGTACCGCAGTTCAGACAGTGCAAGCCGCTCTCCCTCGCCTCGGTGCAGAGCCCTTCTACCCCAGGGGATGTGCGAAGGTCAACACATCCGTTGGCGGGAATGGGATGATCCGCCCGGAGGGGGATCCCATGTCCATTTCTTCGATCTGGATCCGTGGTCTTGCCCAGGGGCTCGCCTACGGCCTGGCCGTCACCGGCGTCGAGACCTGGTTCATGGCGGTGCGGCTGATGCGCATGAACCTTCCGGGGTTCGTTCGCATGCCGGCGGAGTCGGCCGCGACGGTCCTCTGCTTCACCGTGTTTCTCGGTCTGGTCCTGACGCCTCTGCTGCGACTTCCCGCCGGAGGACTCGTCCACCTGCTGGCCGTCGCGGCCGCCTGGATCGCACTCAGCTTCGCCAGCGGAACCGAGGGCGACTTCTTCTTCATGCTGACCGTGGCGCCGCCGCTCGCCGGCCTCGTACTCACACTCGTGGGCTACGCGCTCGCGCGGCGGCGCCCTACGCTGGCTTGGACGCTTGGAGCGCTCGTCCTGATTTCAGCGCTGGGGTTCCAGTTCGTACGCAGCGTGCAGACACACGTCGAGGGAACGAACCTGGCCGCTCGCGTTCCCGCTCCGCGGGGAGCGCCCGACGTGGTGATCGTGGTGCTCGACACGGTGCGGGCCGAGAGCATGTCCACGTACGGATACCAGAGGCAGACGACACCGGCCTTCGACGCGCTGGCGCGGGACGGGGCGCTCTTCCTCGACGCCACCTCGCCGTCCAACTGGTCGCTGCCCTCGCATTCCTCGCTCTTCACCGGGCTCTTCCTCTCGGTGCACGGTGCTCATCAGGAGAACCACCACCTGCGCGCCGACGTCCCGACCCTCGGAGGCCTGCTGACCGACGCGGGCTGGGAGAGCGGCTGCTTCACCGCCAACCCGTGGATCAGCGACGCCATGGGCACGACGCGCGGCTTCGACTACAAGGACGAGGCCTGGCGCAGCGGAGGCGCGGGGCGATCCATATCCTCGGCCGGCCGCGTGCGGGACCTGCTCGGCTTCGGCGCCCACGACAAGGGCGGTGCCGCCGTGGCGGACGGCTTCGCGCGCTGGCTGGGAGATCGTCCCACCGACGGGCGTCCCTACTACGCGTTCCTCAACTTCGTGGAGGCCCACTTCCCGTACCACCAGCTGCCCGAGGAATACCTGACGAAGTACTCGGACCTGCCGCGCGGGCAACTGCGCCAGATCAGCATGGCGCTCTTCGCAGACCAGTTCGGCACCTCCTCGCTCGACCCGGAGGCGGCGCTCCAACCGGCCATCGACATGTACGACGGGGGCATCTTCTACTCGGACTACCTGCTCGGGCTCGTGGTCGATGCGCTGCGCGCCCGCGGCACCCTGGACAGCACCATCCTCGTCGTCCTCGCAGACCACGGCG
>CAXMOD010000184.1:0-24195 GCA_964194905.1 uncultured Desulfobacterales bacterium
CGGAACGGCGCAGTCTTCGCCTCGGGCACGTCGTGGGCGAGGAGCAGCAGGTCGCCATCCCAGCCCGCGTCGAAGTGCACGCAGGCGAAGAGCTGGCGCGCCGCCTCCAGGTAGTTCTCGTCGGCGAGCGTGACGAGGACGCTGGACGCCATGCGTCATCCGCCCAGGAGCGCGCGCACCCGCTCGGCCAGCCAACGCATGCGCCGGGCGGGAGCGGTGCGCCGCAGCTCGCTGCGCGCGCGGTTCCAGCGTGCGCGCGCGTCGTACCAGGCGCGCCGCGCGCGCAGCCGGATCCAGTAGCGGCGGATCTCGCCCGCGCTCCAGACGCGGACCGCCGGGCGCGGCGAGCGGGCGTCCAGCTCCGCGAAGCGTGCCAGGTTGGCGCACCACTCGTCGTGACGAGAATGGCCCGCGTGCCACGGGCGCGGGTAGCCGGCGAAGTGCTTGCCGATCATGCGCAGCTCGTCCTCGGCAAGATGGAACCAGCTAGCCGAGTGGTCGCGGATCGCGGCGTAGAAGTCCGGAACCAGGCTCCAGCGCCGGAAGAAGTGCAGGTTCAGCGCGGGCTGGTCGCCGAAGGGGTGCGCCTGGCACTCGCGGTAGCGCAGGTACAGCTCGCGCAGGCGCTCGGGAGCGTCCTCCTCGATATCGCGGGTGGCGAAGGCCAGCAGCCCGGAGTTGAAGGCGACCTCGTCCAGCGGAAAGCGCGCTTCGAGCTCCGCGGCGAGATCGGGGTGTGCGTGGCGCTGCGAATACTGCCCGGCCAGCGGCCGCCGCTCGCAGACTGCGTGCAGGCCGCGCACCCGGGCCAGCCGTTCGAGGGACGCCCAGAACATCATGTCGCCGTCCAGGTAGACGACCTGCTCCCAGCGCCGCAGCGCGGGACCGAATACGTCGAACTTCGACAGGACCGTGGGCGGGTGGAAGTCCTGGCCACGCTCGGCGGCCAGCCAGTCGGAGCACGGTTCCACATGAATGCCGCGCGAGACGAAATCTTCGAGCTTCTCCGCCGGGACATCGTGGGCGAGGAGCAGCAGGTCGCCTTCCCAGCCGGCCTGGAAGTGCACGCACGAGAAGAGCTGACGCGCCTGGTCGAGGAAACCCTCGTCCGCCAGGGCCACGAGCACTGCGTCGGCCACTAACGCCCGTCCAGCGCCGCGCGCACCTGGGTGAGCAGCTTGGGCGTGGTAAAGGGCTTCAGGAGCACACCGTGGCCCATGCGCCGCGCCACCTCGGCATCGCGGTGCTCCGCGAAGCCCGTCATGAAGAGCAGCGGCACGTCTGGGAGGAGCCGGCGCAGGGACGCCGCCAGGCGTGCGCCGCCGACGTGCGGCATGACCAGGTCCGACAGCACCAGGGAGATCTCGCCGGCGTGGTCGGCGGCGCACTTCAACGCCTCGTTCCCGTCGGCGGCGGAGATCACCCGGTAGCCAGCGGCCACCAGCGCGTCGCGAGTCAGCTCGCGCAGCTCCGGCTCGTCTTCCACCACGAGGACCACCTCGCCCTGTCCGGCCGCGACCCGAGCTGCGCCGGGAAGCGCCTCCGGCGCATCGTCCACCCGCGGCAGGCGGATCAGAAAGGTGGTCCCGGAACCCGGCGTGCTCTCCACCGAGATGGCGCCACCGCTCTGGACCACGATCCCCTCCACGCTCGCCAGCCCCAACCCCGTCCCGTGCCCCTCCTCCTTGGTCGTGAAGAAGGGGTCGAAGGCGCGCCGCCGCGTCTGTTCGTCCATGCCGCGACCGCCGTCGGCCACCCGCAGCAGCACGCAGGGCCCCGCCGGGAGGCCGATCGCGGCCGCCCCCTCCGGGTCCAGGTCCTCGACGCGGGTCTCGATGCGGAAGACACCGCCGTCCGGCATGGCGTCGCGCGCGTTGGCCACAAGGTTGAGCAGAACCGCCTCCATCTGGCCCGGATCGACACGCACGCTTCCCACGTCTTCGCCCAGGACCAGCTCGAGACCCACGACCGACCCGAGCGACGCCTCCAGGATGGTCGCGAAGTCCGCCACCAACGCGTTGGTGTCCACCACCCGGGGCTCGAAGACCTGCTTGCGGCTGTACGCCAGCAGCGCGTGGGTGAGCCCGCCGGCGCTCTCGGCGGCCTGCAGGATCTGCTCGAGGGCCGGGCCGAGGGCGTGGTCGTCCGGCAGCGTGCGGCGCACGCGCTCGGCGGCGGCCATGATCACCATCAGGTAGTTGTTGAAGTCGTGGGCCAGGCCGCCCGAGAGGCGCCCGAGCGCCTCCAGCTTCTGGGACTGAAGCAGGCGCTCGTTCATGGCCAGGAGATCGGAGACGTCCTCATGGACGGAGACCGCGCCGAGAGGCTCCCCGCCGGGCCCCAGGATGGGAGCCGTCAGGATGCGCGCCGAGATGGGGACGCCGAAGGCGCTGGTCCACGAGGCTTCCGCGTGGCCGCGCTCACCGTCGACGAGCGCCTTGTCGAGGGCCGCCGCCACCTCCGGCACCTGCATCGCCGGAAACTCGTCCAGGTGGCGCCCGACGAACTGGTCGTCCGATGGGGCGCCCACCATGCGCAGCGACTCCAGATTGGCCGCACGGATGACGCGGTGCCGGTCGATCTGCATCACGCCGAGCGGCGTGGCGTCGAGGATCGCGCGCGACACGGCGGCG
Organism: uncultured Desulfobacterales bacterium; assembly: GCA_964194905.1. Taxonomy (GTDB): domain Bacteria; phylum Myxococcota_A; class UBA9160; order UBA9160; family JAFDET01; genus JAFDET01. The sequence continues at coordinate 2,634 of CAXMOD010000184.1, forward strand.
CGCCGGGCGGCCTCGGCTTCCGAGCGGCTGGCGTCCGCGATGGACGCGCGGATCTCGGCGGCGATCACCCAGGCTACGCCGCCTGCCACGACGAGCAGCGGAAGCCAGGAGTTGGGGGGCGCGTTGCGGGCGGCGGGCTCGACGAGGGCCCAGAGCGCGAAGGTCTCGGCGATCGCCACCGCCATCATGACGAAGGCGGCCCTCGGCCCGAGCAGCATCGCCCCGACGACGACGCCGAGTACCAGCGCGCCGTAGACCGGGCCGAAGAGTTCGCCCCGCGCAAGGGCCATGAAGGCCACCCCTGCCATCGTCACGCCCAGGAAGAGGACGCTCCCCGCGATCAGCCGGCCGCGGTGCACCAGCCACAGCAGCGCCACGAACATGGCCGCGAATACGAGGTGGAACTCGCGGAAGACCGAGGCGCCGTCGCCCGCCAGGAACCATCCGGTCATGCTGATGACGGATCCACCGATCCCCACATACGCCATGCGGCGCAGCGTGCGCAGGCCGCGCTCGCGCTCCCGAGCCGCGACGATGGGGGTGTCGACGTCTTGCACCGCGATCCGCCAGCCGCCCGAGGGCGGGAAACCACTCTACCCCGTGATACCCTCCGCCGCCCATGAGCGAACGAGACGAACGAACGCCCGTCGTCGTCGGGGTGGGGCAGCTGATCCAGCGCGATGTGGACCCGCGCGAAGCGTTGGACCCGCTCTCGATGCTCGCGGAGACGGCCCGCCGCGCGGCTGCGGACGCGGGCGCGGGCGACGCGCTGCTGCAAGCCCTGGACGCCTGCGGCGTGGTGGAGGTCATGGGCTGGAAGCCGCAGAACGGGGCGGACCTTCTGGCCGAGACGTTCGGCGCCCAGCCCCGCCACCAGCTCGCAACCGCCACCGGCGGTGAGAGCGGCCTGGTCATGTTGAACCACGTGGCGGAACTCATCGCGGCGGGCGACGCCGGGGTTGGGCTCATCGCCGGCTGCAACAACCTGGCGACGCTGCTGGGGGCCCGCAAAGCGAAGCAGCCGCTCGACTGGCCGAGCGGCGGTCGCGGCGAACCCACGATGCTCGGCCGCACACGCTGGGGCACCTCGGAACGCGAGCAGGCCCACGGCCTGCGCCTGCCACTCCAGGCGTACCCGCTGTACGAGAATGCGTTGCGCGCCCACCGCGGCCGCACACCGGAGGAGCACCAGCGCTGCCTGGGGCGCATGATGAGCCGCTTCACCGAGGTGGCGGCCAAGAATCCCTACGCCTGGTTCCCCACCGTGCGCAGCCCCGAGGAGCTGGTCACGGTAGACGAGACGAACCGGCTGATCGCCTGGCCCTACCCCAAGTACTTGAACGCCGTCATGACCACGGACCAGGCCGCCGCCGTCCTGGTGACCTCGGTCGCCGCGGCCCGGCGCCTGGGCATTCCCGAGGAACGCTGGGTCTGGTGGCACGCCGGGGCGGACCGCGAGGAGCCCGCCTGGTTCATGAGCGAGCGCGCCGCCTTCCACACGAGCCCGGCCCTGCGCGCCGCGGGCCTCTCGGCGCTCGCGCGCGCGGGACTCGGCATCGGCGACGTCGACCTCATCGACCTCTACAGCTGCTTCCCCGTGGCGGTGGAAATGGCCTGCGCCGAACTCGGCATCGCCGAGGACGACCCGCGCGACCTCACCGTGACCGGAGGCCTCCCCTACGCCGGTGGACCGGGCAACGCGTACACCCTCGCGTCGCTGGCGGCGATGGTGGAGCGGCTTCGCGAGCGACCCGGCGCGTCGGGGCTCCTCACGGGCCTCGGCTGGTACTTCACCAAGCACGCCACGACGGTGTTGGCCTCGGCGCCGCTCACACGCCCGGCGTTCGACGTCCCTGATGTGGCCCTCGCCGGACCGCTTCCGGTGGCGGAGACTGCCGAGGGCGCAGGCCGCATCGAGGCCTATACCGTCTTGTTCGGGCGCGACGGCGAGCCCAGCCAGGGCGTCGTCATCGGACGCCTCGAGCGCGGCGAGCGCTTCGTGGCGAACACGCCCGAGGACACCGCTACGCTGCGCGCGTTGGTGGAGTCCGAAGGCGTGGGGCGCAGCGGGCTGGTGGCGCCTGTCGACGGACGCAACGTCTTCACGCCGCGCTAGCGGCACGAACGAGAGGGTATGGCGGAGTCTCCCTGGATCGTGGACGTGGCGGAGGCGGATTTCGAGCGCGAGGTCCTGGCGCGCTCGGCGGAGGTGCCCGTCGTCGTCGATTTCTGGGCGCCCTGGTGCGGTCCGTGCCGCACCCTGAGTCCGCTGCTGGAACGCCTGGCCGAGGAACACGCCGGAGCCTTCGTGCTGGCCAAGGTGGACGTGGACCAGGCGCCCCAGATCGCGGCCCACTTCGCCGTGCGCAGCATCCCCACCGTCGTGGGACTGCGCGACGGCAGCGTGCGTGCCGAGTTCGTCGGGGCCCAGCCCGAGTCGGCGGTGCGCGCCTTCCTCCAGAACGTGCTGCCGAGCGAAGCGGACGAGCGCGTTGCCGAGGCCGTGGCGCTGGTGGAGGCCGGCGACGTGGCAGCCGCCACCGAGAAGCTGCGCGCCGCTCTCGCGGCCGACGCGCGCCACGGCCGCGCGCTGATGATGCTGGCGCAACTCATGGCGTCGGCGGAGGAAGGCGTGCCCCAGGAGGCGATCGACCTGCTCGACCACGTACTGCCCCACGACCCCGCCTTCGAAGAGGCGGAGCGTCTGGCTGCGCAGCTGCGCCTGCGCAGCGACGGCGCCGACTCCGCCGACCCGGATGCGCTGCGCGCGGCCGTCCAGGCGGCCCCCGACGACCTGGCCGCGCGCATCGCCTGGGGGCGGGCCCTCGCCGCAGCCAGTCGTCACGAAGAGGCCCTGGAGACACTGCTGGAGGCCGTGCGCCGCGATCCGGCGTTCGACGACCAGGCCGCGCGCAAGGCCATGCTCGACCTCTTCGAGTTGCTCGGGCCCGAGCACGAAGCAACCCAGCGCTACCGGGGCCTGCTCGGGCGGGCGCTCTTCGTATGAGAGGCGCCGATCGTCTGACCCCCCTGCGCGAGGCGCGGCGCGTGCTGTGCGTACAGCCTCACTACGACGACAACGACCTCGGGATCGGCGGCACCGTCGCAGCGCTCGCCGACGGGGGCGCCGAGGTGCACTACCTCACCGCCACCGACGACCTGGTGGGCGTGCGCGACCCCGATCTGCCCGACGACGAGGCCACGCGCCGTCTGCGCGCGGAGCAACACGAGGCGGGTGCGGTGCTCGGCGTGGCGGGCCAGCACTGGCTCGGCCTCCCGGACGCGGGACCGTACGACTACTACGCGCTGCGCAACGGCATCATCCGCCACATCCGCCTGTTGCGGCCCGACGTGATGTTCACGATCGACCCGTGGCTCCCCTACGAGTCCCACAGCGACCACCTTCGCGTGGGCCGGGCCGTGGCCGAAGCGTGCATGCTGCACAAACACCGCCGCCTGCGCATCGACCCCGAGGTAGACGCAGCCTGGGAACCGCACGATGTCACGGCTCTGGCGCTCTACTTCACGCGCGACCCCAACGCCTGCTTCGACGTCACGCAGACCCGCGAGCGCAAGGCCGAGGCGATCGGCGCCTACAAGACCCAGCTGGCCGACGAGGAGATCGCGGCGCTGCGGGTGGGCCTCGCCGCGATCGAGCAGCGCTGGGCCGCCGACGAAGCCTTCCGCCACGGCGAGGCGCTGAAGGTCCTCTCCCCCGGCGCACTACACGTGAACCTGCTCCCCGAACTTCTCTAGTGGACTAGAGGCCGAAGAAGCGCTTTGCGGTACCGCCGAGGATCGCGGCGCGCGCCTCGTCGGAGAGGTCGTCGCGCTCGCGCAGGGGCTTCGAACTCACCGGGAACTCCGAGTCCCAGTGCGGGTAGTCACTCGCGTACATGATGAAGTCGGCGCCCAGGTCGTTCACCGTCGCGCCCAGCATGGGCTCGCCGGCCTCGCAGGACGCGAAGATCTGGCCGCGCTCCAGGTATTCGCGCGGCGGGCGCTTCCAGCCGTTCTCGATCCAGTCGCCGCGCTTCTCCCAGTGCTCGTGCATGCGATCGAGGAAGTAGGAGACCCAGCCCACGCCCGACTCGAGGAACGCAACGCGCAGCTTCGGATGACGCTCGAAGACGCCCCCGCTCACCATGGCCGTCACGGCGGCCATCTGGTCGAAGGGGAAGCTCACACAGTGGACCTGGATGTAGTTGGTGAAGCGGTCCACGCCGATCTTGGGCAGGTGCACCCCCGGTGCGCCGTGCACGCCCAGGGGCATGTCGAGCTCCGCCGCGGCGGCGTAGAAGGGATCGAGGTCGGGGTGGTCGAGGTTGCGGCCCCGCAGCGCCGGCGGAATCGCGGTGCACACGAGCCCCCCGGCCTTGGCCTTGGTCATGGTCTCGACGGCGGCATCCACGTCCTCGATGGGCACGACGGCCACGCCGAAGAGCTGCTCGGGCGCCGCCGACGTCCACTGGCGCACCCACTCGTTGAAGAAGCCCGCGATCTCGGCGCCGAAGGCCGGGTCCTGGAACGTGGGGATGCCGAGCCCGAAGCTCGGGAAGAGCACCATCTGGTCGATGCCCTCCTTCGCCGCATCGGCCAGCACACCCTCCACGCTGTACGGGTCGGCACCCGGCGTCGTGATGACGCCGTGCTCCGGCGGGCAGCCGGCGCCGGGGCCCTCGGGATCGGGATAGCGGCGACCCTCCACCTCGATGCCCAACTGATCCCCGCCCCGGACCTGGATCTTGTCGGGCCAGCGCTTCAGCGCCTCGGCAAAGAACAGGGGGCCTTCCAGGATGTGGGCGTCGGCGTCGAGGGTGAAGCTCATGGGATCTCTTGACTCTACGCGCCCCCCCCGAGTCCGTCTAGACTCCCCCCGAGCATGAGTACCGCCGCCGCAGACTGGGGCCGCAGCGTCGAGCTGGACGACGTGTCTCACCGCGTGGCAATCGTCGGCGTCGGCGAGGCCGACCAGACCCAGGCGTCCGGCCGCAGCGCCCGCGACATCTCCCTGCAGGCGATCGAGCGAGCGCTCGAGGACGCGGGCCTCGCACCGGGCGACGTGGACGGCCTGATGACGAGCGGCGGCATGGGCGACCAGCTCCTGCCCGAGGACTTCCACGCGCACTTCGGCACCAGCCACGATCTCTGGATCTCCGGGGAGGGCGGCGGCATGGCCTGGGCCGCCACCGCGCCGTCCAAGGCCGCCGCGGCGCTGGCGCGCGGTGACGCCCACGTGGTGCTGAACGTGTTCGCCGTCTCGTGGGCCACCCAGCGTGGCAGCATGCGCGGTGGCCCGGGCGAGTTCCACGCGCGCGAGCCGCTCAAGGCACAGCTCGAGCTGCCCTTCGGCTGGTTCCCGCAGCCGGTCTACTTCGCCACGATCGCGCGCCGCCACATGCACGAGTTCGGCACCACGCCCGAACAGCTCGGCGCCATCGCCGTCGCCTGCCGGCGCCACGCCAACCTGCACCCCGGTGCGGTGCTGCACGACAAGCCCCTCTCCCTGGAGGACTATCTCTCGCGGCCGTTGCTCGTGGACCCTCTCCGCGTGGAGGACTGCTGCCTCATCTCCGACGGCGGCGCGGCCTACGTGATGACCTCGCCCGAGCGCGCCCACGACCTGGCCAAGCCCCCCGTCTGGGTCGCCGGCGTGGGCGAAGGACGCTCGGACGCCGGTCTCTACTGGAGTCAGCAGCGCGACTTCACCTCCACACCCCAGGTCTTCTCGGCGCCCGCCGCCTTCCGCATGGCCGGCGTCACAGCGGAAGACGTGGACGTGCTGACCCTCTACGACCCGTTCACGATCGTGGCGCTCATGCAGATCGAAGACATGGGCTTCTGCGCCAAGGGCGAGGCCGGCGCGTTCGTGGAGGGCACGCGCCTGTACCACGACGCTGGGGGACTCCCCTACAACACCCACGGCGGACTCCTCTCCCACGCCTACGTGCTGGGCATCGCGCACGTGGTGGAGGTGGTGCGCCAGCTGCGCGGCGAGGCCCACGCGCAGGTACCCGGCGCGCGCATCGGCGTCTACGGCGGCTACACCGGTCACCTGGCGAGCACCCTGGTGCTGGAGCGCGACGCGTGAGCGACCTGCCCCTGCCCGATCCGGACGCCGCGCTCACGCGTCCGTTCTTCGAGGCTGCCGAGCGCGGCGAGCTCGCCATTCCCCGCTGCGACACCTGCCGGCGCCTGGTCTGGTACCCGCGTGAGCGCTGCCCCCACTGTGGTGGAGACGCCCTGTCCTGGGTCGCCCAGTCGGGACGCGGCACGCTCTACTCCTACGCGGTGGTGCACCGGGCGCTCTGGAAGCCCTTCGCCGACAAGGTCCCCTACGTGACGGGGCTGGTGGCGCTGGAGGAGGACCCGGCCGTGCGCGTGGTGACGACCCTGGTGGACTGGACACCGGGGGAGCTGCGCGTAGATCTGCCGGTCGAAGTGGTCTTCCGTCCGCTCCGCTTCGCCGGCAGCGAGAGTTCGGCTGTAGTGCCGTTCTTCAAGCCTGCCGCTTGAACGCGGCGCCGCGCGCCGCTCGGCGCTAAAATCTGACGAGCCGTCAGATCCCACCAGAACGGCGAGGTTCCGCCATGTCCGAGCTCTTCTACGACGTCGCCAGTCTCGACTATCCCATCGTCGACTCCGACGCCCACGTGAACGAGCCGCCCGACCTATGGCTCGAGCGCGTACCGGCGAAGTGGCGCGAGCGCGCACCTCGGGTCGAGAGCAGCGAGCGCGGCGACATCTGGCTCTTCGACGGCGGCAAGGAGAAATGGCCCGTCGGTCTCACCGCAGTCGCGGGCATGAGCTACCTCGACTACAAGCCCTTCGGTCTGCGCTACGAGACCATGCGGCCCGGCAGCTTCGACACCAAGGCGCGTCTCGCCGACATGGACGCCGACGGCATCTACGCCCAGATCCTCTACCCGTCGGTCACGCTGAAGGGCGCCAAGATCTACTCGGACGAGCGCGAGCTTCAGCTCGCCTGCGTGCGTGCCTACAACGAGTGGCTGCTCGAGTTCTGCGAGGGCTCCGGCGGGCGGCTCATCGGGCAGGCGATCATCCCCACCTCCGGTCTCGACGACGCGGTGGCCGAGCTGGAGTGGGCGATGGAGCACGGCCACAGGGGCGCGGTGATCTCGTCGTTTCCCAACGGCGACCTCGACCCGGCCCCGGAGGACGACCGCTTCTGGGCAGTCTGCGAGGAGGCGGGCTACCCGGTGGCGGTGCACATCGGCAGCTTCGTCCGCCCGGGGCTCGTTTCCGCCAAGCGCACCCGCGGCTGGACCGGCCTCGCGTTCGTGGGCGCGGCCGCCCTCACCAAGGCGGGCGGGCAGACGCTCCCCGCGGTGTGCGAGATCCTCTTCTCCGGGATATTCGAGCGCTTCCCGCTCCTCAAGATCGTGCTGGTGGAGGCCAACATCGGCTGGATCCCCACGCTGCTCGAACAGAGCGACGACATGTTCATGCGCTACCGCTGGTACACCGGCGCCCACGAGAAGATGACCGAGACACCGAGCCAGATCTTCCACCGCAACTTCTGGGCCACGTTCATGATGGACACGGTGGGCATGGACCTGCTCCACCGCATGAACGCCGAGCACCTGATGTGGTCCACCGACTACCCGCACAGCGGCTCCGACTGGCCCAACTCGCGAGTCACCCTGGAGCGCGTCTTTCGCGGGGTCCCCCAGGACCTCGTGCACCGCATGCTCCACGCCAACTGCGTGGAGCTCTACGACCTGGACGTGCCGGAGCGGCTGCCGGGGCGCTGAACGCGGCGCTCGAGGGCGTGGGCGCTACCCTGCCCCTCCCGATGCCGGCACCCAAGGAACGCGACTTCGAGCAGACTCGCAAGCAGCTGGAGGGCTGGCTCGCGGCGAAGCTGCCGGGCGCCACCGCGATCACCGTGGGCGAACTCGGCGGGCCCAGCACGTCGGGCTTCTCCAGCGACACGTTGCTCTTCGATGCACGCTGGGCGCAGGACGGGGCGTCCGTGGAGCGCGCCCTCGTGGCGCGCCTCAAGCCGCGCGGCATGACCGTCTTTCCCGAGTACGACATCGCCAAGCAGTTCCACATTCAGCAAGCCCTGGCGGGAACGGATGTGCCCGTGGTGCCGATGCACTGGCTCGAGGAGGACGAAGCCTTCCTCGGAGCCCCGTTCTACGTGATGGGCCGGGTGGAGGGACGCATCCCCACCGACAACCCGCCCTACCACCAGGGCGGCTGGCTCGTCGAGGCCACACCGGCGGAGCGCGAGGCGCTCTGGTGGAACGGGCTCGAAGCGCTGGCGGCCATCCACGCCCTCGACTGGCGCGCCGCCGGCCTCGAGTTCCTCGAGCGGCCGGGCAGGACGCCCCAGGAAGCGCAGCTCCGCGAGTACGAGGACATGCTGCGCTGGATGGGCGGACGCCCCAAGGAGCTGCTCGAGCGCGGGCTGGCGTGGGCGCGAGAGAACGCGCCGCGCGACGAGGAGCCGGTGGTGGTCTCATGGGGCGACTCGCGGATCGGCAACATGATCTTCGACGACGCCATGAACTGCGTCGGTGTCCTCGACTGGGAGATGGCGGCGCTCGGCAGCCGCGAGCTCGATCTGGCGTGGTGGATCTTCATCGATCGCCATCACAGCGAAGGGATTGCCGCGGAGAGGCTGCCGGGGTTCCCCGACCGGGAGGCGACCGTGGCCCGCTACGAGGAGCTGACCGGGCACACGGTGCGCAACCTCGAGTACTACGAGACCTTCGCCGCGCTGCGCTTCGGCGTGATCATGGCGCGCCTCGGCCAGCAGCTGCTGCACTACGGCGTCCTGCCGGAGGACTCGGATTTCGAGATCGACAACACCTGCTCGCGCATGCTGGCGCAGATGCTGGAGGCCTGAGATGAGCGATGGATTGCGCCGCCTCGAGGATCGCGCCGCGTTGGTCACCGGCGCGGCATCGGGCATCGGTCGCGCCACCTGCGAACGCATCGCCGCCGAGGGCGCGCGCGTTGCCTGCGTGGACCGCGACGGCGACGCCGCGGAAGCGCTGGCCAAGGAGCTCGTGGAGCGTGGGACCGACGCCATCGCGCTGGCCTGCGACGTCTCCTCCGAGGACCAGGTCGATCGCGCGGTGGACGCCGCGGTAGAGCACCTCGGCGGCCTGCACATCCTGGTGAACTCCGCCGGCATCCTGCACTTCACCCACACCCACGAAGAGACCCTCGAGCGCTGGAACCGCATCCTGGCCGTGAACCTCACCGGGACGTTCCTCGTCTGCCGCGCCGCCCTCCCGCATCTCCAGAAGGACGGTGGCAGCATCGTCAACGTCTCGTCCACCGCGGCGCTCCGCGCCCACGCGTGGGCAGCGGCCTACTCGGCGTCGAAGGGCGGCGTGCAGGCCCTCACGGTCGAGCTGGCCATCGAGTACGGCCGCCAGGGCGTGCGCACGAATTGCGTGTGTCCCGGAGGCATCACGACGCCCATGCACGACTCCTTCGAGCTGCCCGAGGGGGCCGACCCGAAGCTCCTGCAACGCATCATGCCCTTCGACCGCATGCGCGGCCCCGAAGACTGCGCCGGGGTAATCGCCTTCCTCGCCTCGGACGACGCGGCCCACGTGAACGGCGAGTTCGTGCGCGTGGACGGCGCCATGTGCACCTGAGGCGTACGTCGGGTCAAGGTTCCTGGGGCGGCCGCCGCGACCAGAGCGCGGCGAGCAGCGAGCCGCTCAGGTTGTGCCAGATCGAGAAGAGCGCGCCGGGCAGCGCCGCCAGCGGCGAGAAGTACTGCACGGCGAGCGCTACGCCGAGCCCGGAGTTCTGCATGCCCACCTCGATGGCGAGCGTGCGGCAGACGCGTTCGGGTTGGCCCAGCAGGCGCGGCAACGCGTAGCCCGCCGCGAGCCCCAGGCCGTTGTGCAGCACCACGGCCGCCACCACCAGCACCGACAGCTCCGCCAGCCGCTGGTGGGAGAGGGCCAGCACGATGCCGATGATCAGGCAGATCGCCGCCACCGAGACCAGCGGGAAGACGCGCTTCACGCTCTCGAACCCGCCCAGGCGCGCGCCGAGCCAGGTGTTCGTCGCCACGCCCAGCGCGACGGGCACCAGCACGATGCGCAAGACGCTCCCGATCATCGAGACGACGTCCACGTCGACGCTGCGCCCCACGTAGAGGTCGGCGAGGAGCGGCGTCGCAACCACGGCCAGGAGTGTGGAGAGAGCGGTCAACGTGATGGAGAGCGCCACGTCCGCGTTGGCGAGGAAGGCGATCACGTTGGACGCGGTGCCGCCCGGGCAGCTCCCGACCAGGACGAGGCCCGCGGTCAGCTGCGGGTCGAGCCCGAGGAGTCGCGCCACCGCAAACGCCGCCGCCGGCATGACTGCGAACTGGAGCGCCACGCCGAGGCCGAGCGCCGCGGGGCGCTGGGTCACGGCGCGAAAGTCGCGCGCCGCGAGCGTGATGCCCATGCCGAACATGATCACGCCGAGGAGCGGGACGATGGCCGGGCGCAGCGGCACGAACACGTCGGGCGCGAACCAGGCCGTCGCCGACACCGCGAGCGCCCAGACCGGGAAGAGGTCCGTAGCGCGCTGGAGCGTCAATCCGGCTGCGCGCTGACCAGAAGCACGCGGTTGGAGCGCTCTTGCTTCTGCGCAGCGCCGCGGCCCACGAGACGCGCCGCCGCGTCGACACCCTGGTTGAAGCCGCCCAGCACGGCGGTCTCGCCGGGTGCCAGAACCAGGACGGTGGTGGCACCGCTCGTCGCGATCGTGCCATCGGCTTGCACCCGCGCACCGAACGGACGCAGCTCGAGACGCACCTGGCCATCGCCCAGCACCCGCGGCGTGACCTCGAAGCCATTGCTGGCGTCCACGAACTCGACGCGCCGGTGGCCCAGCGTCCCCGTCTCGTAGGGCACCTTGGTGCCAAGGTCGATGCGCCCGGTCTGGCCTTCCAGCACGCTGAGGCTCCCGGCGCGATTCTCGGCGCGGTCGGAGGCGGTGCCCTGGGCGCGCACGTCGACTCCAGATTCGGCGCTCTCGGGGAGCCGCGTGTTGCCGATGCGCACCGGCCCCTGGGCCAGGTTCCAGCGCACCTCGGCGCCCGCGGCCTCGAGCTCCGCCGTACTGCGCTCCTCGTAGCGGATCAGCACGTTGCGCAGCCGGCGGTCCATCTCCTGCACCAACGCCAGCGCGCGGGCCACGGCGGCCGGCGCCCCCACGATCACCAGGGCGTTGCTCCCGGGGTCGAGCACCGCGGTGCCCTCCCCGCCCAGCGCGGTCTCCGCCAGGGGCAGCAGGTCCGACGCCAGGCGGTGCTGCGGGCGGTAGACCTCGGCCTGCGCCTGGGCGTGGGATTCGGTCGCGGTGATCCACGCGAGGGCCAGCAGCACCAGGACGGCGAGGCGGAGCGGATGCACGCCGCGAGGGTACAATGCCTGCCCCATGACGGACACGCTGCTTCGAGAAGACCAGGCCGGCGTCGCGCTGCTGACACTGAACCGTCCCGAGAAGAAGAACGCCTTCAACAGCGCCCAGTGGCACGGCCTGACCGACGCGCTGGACGAGATCCGCGTGGATGACGCGGTGAAGTGCGCCGTCCTCACCGGGGCCGGCAGCGACTTCTCGGCCGGGCAGGACCTGGGCGAGATGTCGGAGGGCTCGCCGGAAGCGGGCAAGGCTTTCCCTCGCTTCATGGAGTCGCTGGTCGCGTTCGACAAGCCGCTGCTCGCCGCGGTGCGCGGCGTGGGCGTGGGGGGAGGCGCCACGATCCCGCTGCACTGCGACGTGGTCTACCTCGGCGAGAGTGCGCGGCTCCGCTACCCGTTCTCCGCACTGGGCCTGGTTCCGGAGGCCGCCAGCAGCCTGCTGCTGCCGCTGCTGATCGGCCCGCAGCGCGCGGCGGAGGTCTTCTTTACCTCCGAATGGATCCACGCGCCCCGCGCTCTCGAGCTGGGCCTGGCCGCGCGCGTGCTGCCCGACGACGAGGTGCTCGACGCGCTGCTCGAGCGCGCGCGGGAGATGGCGACCCACGGCGTGGGCTCGCTGCGCGCCATCAAGCGCCTGCTGCTGGAGCCCCGCCGCCAGGCCGTGCACGACACGCTGAAGCGCGAGATGGCGGCGATGACCGAGCGGGTCGGTACGCCCGAGAACCTCGAGGCGTTGAAGAACTTCTTCAGCAAGAGTCGCTAGCAGGAGTCCCCCATGGATCCCGACAAGCTCAAGAACTACGCCAAGAACGTCTTCGAGGCGCTCGGCGGCGCGATGACCTCCACCATGATCCACCTGGGCGACAGGCTCGGGCTCTACCAGGCGCTCGCCGACGGACGCCCGCGCACCAGCGCAGAGCTGGCCGACGAGACCGGCCTCCAGGAGCGCTGGCTGCGCGAGTGGCTCTTCCAGCAGGGGGCCGCCGGCGTCCTCGAGAGTGCCGACGGCGAGCGCTTCGCGCTCTGCGAAGAGGGCCGCGCAGTCCTGGTGGACGAGAACCACCCGGCTTTCGGGGCCGGCTTCTTCACCGACCTGCCCGGCCAGATTAGCCGCGTGGAGCAACTGCCCGAGTCGTTCCGCAGCGGTCTCGGCTACGACTACGACGCCCATGGCTCCTGCGGTGCGGAGCAGATCGAACGCGGCTTCGCGCCCTGGTTCCGCACGTTTCTAGTCTCGGCCTGGTTGCCACAGCTGCCCGGCGTGGTGGACCGCCTGTCCGCCGGTGTCGAGGTCGCCGACGTGGGCTGCGGTGCCGGGGTGGCGCTCCTCGAAATGGGGCGCGCCTTCCCGAAGTCGCACTTCCACGGCTGGGACGTCTCCAGCCACGCGCTGGAGCGGGCCGAGGCGAACCGCAGGGAAGCGGGGCTCGACAACGTTGCATTCCACGACGTGCGCGAGGATCCCCTTCCCTCGGACGGGCGCTTCGCGCTCGTCACCACCTTCGACTGCCTGCACGACATGACCGACCCCGCGGGCGTGATAAAGGGCCTGCGCGCCGCCGTGGCCGACGACGGCACCTGGTTCATCTCCGACATCAAGGCGCACGAGACCTACGCGAAGAACGCCGAGCGCAACCCGATGGCCGCGATGATGTACGGCTTCTCGGTGGTGTCGTGCATGGCGTCGGCGCTCTCGGAGCCCGGCGGTGCGGGGCTCGGCACGCTCGGACTCTTCCCCGCGCGCCTCGAGGGCATGGCGCGCGACGCGGGCTTCACCCGCTTCGAACAGCTCGAACTCGGCCACCCGGTGAACGCCTTCTACCGGATCAACCCGTGAGCGGGGCCGCAGGGCCGCCTGCGCCGGGCGCGGTCCACCCGCTCGTCGACTCGGGTCGGATGCTGGTCGTTCCCGGCGTGTACGACGTGCTCTCGGCGCGCCTCGCCGCCCAGGCCGGCTTCCCAGCCGTGGTGCTGACGGGCTACGGGGTCTCGGCGAGCCTGCTGGGCGAGCCCGACTTCGGTCTTCTGACCCAGAGCGAGGTGCTCGATACGGCGCGCCGGATCCGCGCCGGCGTGGACGTGGGTCTGATCGTGGACGGCGACACCGGTTACGGCGGCCCCCTCAACGTGCAGCGCATGGTGCGCGACTTGATCCAGATGGGCGCCCGCGGTGTCATCCTCGAAGACCAGCAATGGCCCAAGCGTTGCGGCCACATGGGCGGCAAGGCGGTGATCGGCGCCGAAGAGCACGCGGCGAAGATCCGCGCCGCCGCAGACGCCGTCGGCGACGCGCCCTTCATCATCACCGGCCGCACCGACGCCCTCGAGACGCACAGCCTCGACGAGGCGCTCCGCCGTGCTCGGCTCTACAAGGAGGCGGGCGCCACGGTGCTCTTCGTGGAGGGCCCGCGCACCCGCGAGGAGATCCAGATCATCGGGCGCGAACTCCCGCCGCCCCTGGCCATCAACCTGATCGAAGGCGGGCGCACGCCGATCCTGCCGCTGGAGGAGCTCCAGGAACTCGGCTTCTTCAGCGTGGGCTTCGTGCTCTCGGGGCTCTACGCCGCAGCGCGCGCGCTGGAGGAGACCTACCGCGAGATCCGCGCGAGTGCGTCGACCACAGCGCTCGCCGGGCGCGCCTTCTCCTTCGACGACTTCAACGCACGCATCGGCGTAGCCGACCGCACAGCTCTCGACGAGCGCTACCGAGTTGACTGAGGGCCGCCGAGCGGGCGAGATTTCGGCACGCGAACGCCGCCCGGTGGCGCTCGCAGAACTCGGGGTGTCCTGATGCTGCGTTGGCTGGTGCGAATCGTGCTCGGCGTCCTCGTGCTGGGCGTCGTCGGCGCAGGCTGGGTGGCGTGGAAGCTCGGGGACCGTCCGGACCTGGCGCCGTGGGCCGAGCGCTGGAGCCTGCCCCGTGCGCGGGACGACTCAGGTCTCCGCGTGACGTTCCTCGGCGTCGCCACGCTCTTGTTCGACGACGGCGAGACGCAACTCATGACCGACGGCTGGTTCACACGCGTCGGGGTCTGGGACCTGCTGCGCAACGCGCCGGTCGCACCGGACCAGGAGGCCATCGCGCTGGGCCTCGACGAGGCCGGGGTCACGCGCCTCGCTGCCGTCTTCCCGGTGCACTCGCACTACGACCACGCGCAGGACGCGCCCGACGTCGCGCGCCGCACCGGCGCCAAGCTGCTCGGCTCGGAGACCACGGCCTGGATCGGGCGCGGCGCCGGGCTGGCGGAGGAGCGCATCGTGGTGGTGGAGCCGGAGGTGCCGCTTCGCTTCGGGAAGTTCTGGGTCACTTTCATCCCGAGCAAGCACGTGCCACTTCCCATCAGCCTCGGCACCACGCTGAGCGAGCCGCTGGTGCCGCCTGTCCCCGCCCGCGCCTACCCGGAAGGCGGGGCGTGGTCGATCCTCGTCGAACACCCCGACGGCACGGCGCTGGTGCAGGGGAGCGCCGGCTTCCTCACCGGGGCCCTCGACGACTACCGGGCCGACGTGGTCTTCCTGGGCGTCGGGGGGCTCAATGGCCAGGGCGACACGTACGCGGAGCGCTACCTGCGCGAGGTCGTGGATGCGGTGGAGGCGCGCCGGGTGGTGCCGATTCACTTCGACGACCTCACGCGCCCGGCCCGCCCGCAGCTGGCGATGGGCCGCCTGCTGGACGACGTGGAGGCCACCTTCGAACGGCTCCGGGCCCGCGCAGAGGCAGACCCGGAGCTCTCGGTCGGCTGGCTGCCCGTGGGCGTGCCGGTAGCCGTGTTCGACGGGCGGCACTAGCGCCGCATTCCGTTCGCCGCCGGCTAATGCCGGCTCGGGGGGGTGCGCTTCGTGCGGTGCCGGTCCTGGCGTTGCACGTGGCGCCGGTCTCGCTTGACCCGGGTCTCGTGCCCGCGCGTCACGCTGCGGCCGTCGTCGAAGGTGCGCTCGGAGCGCACCTGGCGGCCCTGGCTACCGTCCTCGCGGAACGAGCGGCCCTGGCGCGTCACGTCGGACGAGCGGCCGCGATCGTTGCTGGTGCTGCCGTCGTAGCGCCAGCTGCGCCCGCCGTGGTCGTTGCGCTGCCAGGTGCCGCTTCCCGAGCTCGAGCGCGAGCCGGTCACATCGCCATCGGGATTGCGGCGGGTCACGTCGTTGTAGCGCGAGAAGCTGCCGGTGCCGTCGCCGTTCGGCGTGCGCGTGCGCCCCGACTCGCGGGTGCGTGAGTTCCCGGTCTCGGTGTTGGTGACCGT
Organism: uncultured Desulfobacterales bacterium; assembly: GCA_964194905.1. Classification (GTDB taxonomy): domain Bacteria; phylum Myxococcota_A; class UBA9160; order UBA9160; family JAFDET01; genus JAFDET01. Next base: position 18,286 of record CAXMOD010000184.1, read on the forward strand.
GTTCTCGCGCTGCACGTCGAGCGAGCCGTCGTCACCGCGGGTGCGCGAGCCGGAGCCGTCACTCTCGAAGGTCGTGCCGCCGAAGGTGGTGCGCTCGCCGTCGCGATCGTAGGAGACGCCGTCGTCGCTCTTGGTGTGGGTGGTGCTCGAGGACCCGTTGGCTGTCTTGCCCGACTCCTCGTGGGTCTTCTCCCAGCTCTTGTCCACCGTAACGGAGCCGTCGTCGTTGTGGGTGACGGTCTTGTCGCGCTCGTACGTCAGGCTGCGCTCGGCGTCCGCGTCCTCGGCCGCCGCCGCCCCCCCCAGCGCCAGGGGCAGGCAAAATGCCAGGGCCGCTGCGAATCGACTGTGGGTCTGCATCGTCGAAGTCCTCCGGGTGAATCTCGTCTCGCCCGGTCCAACACGGGCGGAGGACGTCGGTTTCGCTCCCCGCGGGAAAATCGCACGGGCCGTGGTTGACGGCCGGCCGTTCGCGACCATCCTTCCTGAAACTGCGCCCTCTGGAGATGTCTGCATGAAGCGAGTCCTGCTGTTCCTGGCCACGAACATCGCCATCCTGGTCGTCCTCTCGATCGTCCTCCAGCTCCTGGGCGTCGAGAGCATCCTGGACGAGCAGGGCGTCGGGCTCGACTACAATGCGCTCCTAATCTTCTCCGCCGTCCTCGGCATGGGCGGCTCGTTCATCTCGCTGCTCATCTCCAAGTGGTCGGCCAAGCGCATGACCGGTGCCAAGGTGATCAGCGAGCCGCGCGGCGACAACGAGATGTGGCTCGTGCAGGCCGTAAAGCGCCACGCCGATGCGGCCGGCATTGGCATGCCCGAGGTAGCGATCTACGAAAGCCCGAGCCCCAATGCCTTTGCCACCGGCGCGCGGCGCAACGCCGCCTTGGTGGCCGTCTCCAGCGGGCTCCTCCAGGGCATGCGACGCGACGAGGTGGACGCGGTCCTGGGCCACGAGATCAGCCACGTCGCCAACGGCGACATGATCACCCTCGCCCTGATCCAGGGCGTGGTGAACACCTTCGTGATCTTCCTCTCGCGGATCGTGGGCCACTTCGTGGACCGCGTGCTGTTGAAGAACGAGCGCGGCTTCGGCATCGGCTACTTCGTCTCCACGATCGCCGCGCAGATCGTCTTCGGCATCCTCGCCAGCACGATCGTGCTGGCGTTCTCGCGTCGCCGCGAGTTCCGCGCCGACGCCGGCGGCGCACGCCTGGCCGGCCGCGAGAACATGATCGGCGCTCTCGAAGCGCTGGGGCGCGGCGCCCGAGAGCCGCTCCCCGCCCAGATGAAGGCCTTCGGCATCTCGGGCGGCGACAAGAAGAGCTTTGCGCGTTTCTTCATGTCGCACCCGCCGCTCGAGCAACGCATCGAGGCGCTGAAGAAGATGGAGTTCGCCGGCTAGCGGAAGCGGGCCCGCGCGTCGGCCAGCGCCTCGCGGCCCACCACCACCTCGGACAGCTCGGACACCTCTGGCAGCTCGCGCGCCCGCTCCAGGATGTGGCTCAGGAGCGGCTTGCGGGCCTGTAACCCCCAGCGCCGCGCAGACGTAGGAAGGGGAGGAGGAAATTCCATGCACGCACGCGTCCTGACCGCCGTTCCCAGCCTCGTTTCCGGCCTCGCTCTCGCCGTCCTCGTTCTCGGAGCTGCCCCCCAGTCGGCATCCGCCGACCACCACGAGATGAATCCCTGCTCCGCCAAGCCGCTCAACCCGTGCGCGGGGAAGAACCCCTGTGCCGGGAAGAACCCCTGCGCCGGCAAGAACCCGTGCGCCGGCAAGAACCCGTGCGCCGGAAACAACCCCTGCGCCGGAAACAATCCGTGTGCCGGGAAGAACCCGTGCAATCCGTGCGGCGGCGGCGCCGCGCTGAACCCGTGCAGCTTCAAGCAGCCGGCGGGAGCCAAGCTGGGCGGCGGCAGCAAGGCCGCGCTCCTCGCCAAAGGAGCGCAGCTCTGGAAGGACGCGTCGCTCAGCAGCAACGGCGCCGCCTGTGGCACCTGCCACGAGGGAAACGCCCAGTTTCAGCCGAGCTTCGCCAAGCCCTACCCCCACGAGGTGGCGATGGTGAAGCAGATGTCCGGTGCCGCCGAGGTGAACGCGGCGGAGATGGTGCAGTTCTGCATGCTCCAGCCCATGCAGGCCGAGCCCCTGGGTTGGGGATCGGTCGAGCTGGCCGCGCTGGCGACATACGTGGAGCAGTTGCAACAGGGCTATGCGCCCAACCCGTGCTCGATGAAGAACCCGTGCGGGGCCAGCAACCCGTGCGCAATGAAGAATCCCTGCGCCGGCGGGCACTGAGCGAGGTTCGCGGGCGTTTCGTTTCGGGAGGGCTGCCCCTCTCCCGAGACGTTCCGCGGGCCGACGGGGTCCCGTCTCCTCGCCCGCTTCGATCTACTGCGCGAGCGGCAGGCGTACCTCGCGCAGCACGTAGCGCGAGACGTCCGCGCGACGCAACGCCTCCGTCATCAGCGCCCGCGCCTTCGGGTCCGTGTACACACCGAGCAGCTCCTGGAAGACGCCGCGGTAGTGGTAATCCGGGTCCACCGTGACTCGCCCCACCAGCGCCACCGCCGCGTCGGCGCGCGGCCGGGTGTAGTCGAGTCGCACCGTCTCGCCCGGCTCGATGCGTGTGTCGGAGAGCTCCCGCCAACCGGGGTCCGAGAAGTCGATCACCCGCGCGATGACCGCCTCCTCGCGCGTCTCGGGGAGCTCGCGCCCGGCCTCATCCTCCTGCCAGGCCGCCGCAAACACCCGCGGTGTCACGTAGGTGGGAAAGCGGTGGCCGACACCTCGGTTGCGCACCAGCAGCGCAGCCTCGAGGCGAGCGCCCCGCACCCCGGAGCCGACGGGCACCAGCTCCACGTCCACGGCACCGCGCACCGTCTCCGGGTGGTGGATGCCGCGCCACAGGTGCGCGCGGTCGGGCATGTGGCAGCTCTGACAGGTCTCTCCCCGGCTCGCCTGGGGACTTGCGCGCCACTCTGCGAAGGTGTTCTCGATGGGCTTCCCGTTCGGCGCCGCAGCGTCGAAGAACTGGTGGCACTCAGCGCAGAAGCGCGCCTCCTGGAACTCGCCGCGCGCCTCGAAGCCGCCGTGCGGAAGCGATCCGGCCAGGGGCGGGAGCTCCGCGCGCCGCGGCGGCCCCAGGCGCCGATGCCCGCGCACGTGGCACGAGGCGCACACGATCCCCTGGGCCCGCAGAGCCGCGTCGCGCTGCTGTTCGGAGAGGGGGCTGTGGCAGGTGAGGCAGGCGTCGCGCTGGGAGCGTTCGGCCAGCGCACCCTCGATCAGCTGGCCCGCAAAACCCGGCGAGTAGGCGCCGGCGTGGAGCGTGGTCTTCCAGTCGGCGTACTGGGTCGGATGGCAGGCGCCGCAGGCGACCGGATCCAAGGAGCGCTCCGCGTCCGTGAAGCCCGGCGGCGCCTCGCCCTGGGGCGGCACCGGCAGCCGCCAGTGCTCAGCCAGGAACGGCCCGAGCGCGCGCTCGCGCTCGCCCGGCGGAGCGGGCGCAGCGCTCTGGGCTGCGGCGGCGTGCGTCCACAGCCCAAGCGCGAGCAGCAAGAAGGTAGGGACAGCGCGAGCCACCCCGGTGGGATGCGTCAGGCGGTGGCCGGTGACGGCCGATCGTGGACCAGCACCTTCTTCTCACCATCGAAGAGCACCGCGATCTTCTTGGGCCCAGCCACGCTCTGCACCACGCCGAGCCCGAGGGTCGGATGCTCGATCCGGTCGCCGGCGGCGTACGCGTCGTTGAGCTTGTAGCCGCGCACGGGACGCGACAGATCCGGCTCGATGATCTCCGGCTCCGCCAGCGCCGACCGGCTGCGCGGCTTGGTCTTGGGCTTGATACGCCCAGCCGTCGACTCCCACGCCGTGGCGAAGCGCGGCGGCGCCGCAAACGTGGGCTTCTCGTCCTCGAGCGCCCAGGCCGGGTCCGCCTCCACGTGCAGGCCGACGTAGCGCACTTCGATGCCGATGGGTGCGACGGGCGCCGAGTCGTCGCCGTCGGGGCCCACCTCCTCGCCGGCCCCTTCGCTGCCTTCGAGCACGCGGGCCAGGCGTTCCAGCTGGTTGATCCAGGCCGCGCCCTTCTGGGCCTCGCGCTTGCGCGCCAGCTCCCACCAGCGCGGGCTCGCCATCAAGAGCAGGATGGGCGGCGCGTCGGAGAAGGTGACGCCCAGGCTCTCCTGGGCCTCGGCGCGCACTGCAGCAGCGTTCGCCTCGATGGCCGCGCACGTGGCCAGCCCGTCGAGCAGGTAGCGCAGCGGCGTGTCACCGGTGGAGCCTCGGGTCGCCGACGCTGCCAACCAGCGCAGCGCCAGCACCACCATCCGGTCGTCGCGACCGATGCCAATCGCGTCTGCGCGCGCCGTGCCGACGTCGGCCGCCGCCACTTTGAGCGGTACGTGGTAATCGAGCACGCGCAGCGTGCCGGCCTCGTCGCTCGGCAGCCGCGAAGGCAGGTGCACCTCACGCTGCGTAGCGCGAGCGTGGTTCGCCAACGCGATCGCCAGCTGGTCCTCGTCGCGCTTGGCGCCGCGCTTGGGCAGGGTGCCGTCGCGCGCGCCGAAGTAAGGCTTGCCTGCATCCGCGCGACTCGGCGACGCCTTCACCTGGTTGTCGTACAGGGTCCGCAGGATCCGCGGCGAGATCTTCTTGGCTACTTCGCGGAAGCCCGCGGCCTTGCGGACTTCACGATCGACCGACAGCTCGACGAGCGTCTCTTGATCCAAACCTTCCAAAGCGGCTCTCCCCAAAGGCGATGGAGCCTCGGAGTATACCCCTTCGGGGAGATCCGGCCCGGGAGGCTTTGCGCGAGGTTCGGGCGGCTTTGCGGGGATCTAGACTTCGACGTCGTCGATGGCGATCGCCACGCGCCAGGTCTTGAACGCCACGGTGTCGGCGACGGCGCGCGCCGCGTAGCCCAGCTCGGATGCAGGCGGGTCCAGCAGCACGATGGCGCGCACGGCTTGGCCCTCGGTCGCCAGGTGCTTGGAGATCCAGCCGAGCTGCTCCAACACGGGGCCCACCGGATCGCCGCCGGCTTCCGTGACCATCACCACGACCAGCGCGCCATCGGAGCCTTCGGCGAGAAGATCGATGGTACCCACGTCGGTCGAGTATTCGGCGCCCGCCGGCGCACCGGTCTTGGGATCCCGGTACGAGGCGAGACCCGGCTCTACCAGCTCGGGATCGTCGACGAGACGCGTGCGCATGGCCTCGGCGCCGAGTCCACCCCCCAGTGTTCCGGACACTCCGTGCACGGGCTCGGAGATCTCGACCTCGGAGTCGGCGGTCACGGTCTTGGACACGGACTTCTCCTTTGCCTTCGACTTTGCCTCTGCCTCTGTCTTCGACTTCGGCGTCGGCTCGGGCTGCGCTTCGACCTCGCTCTGGGTCTGGGGCTTCTCGTCGACTTCGGGGGCCGGCGCCACGGACTCGGCCACCGGCTTCGGTTCGGACGCCGGCTCCGGTGCCACCTCGGGCTCCGGCGTCAGGTCGGGCGGCTGCGTCTGCGCGTTGGAATCGCCGGGGTCCGAGAGCGGCTTCATCCCGCTGAGCGAGCTGCCGGGGCTGGTGGTGCGACCGCAGTTCGGACAGTGCCGATTGGACTTGCCGATGCGGGTACCGCAGGACTTGCAGTTCGCCAAAGGGACCCCCTCGCGCACCCGGCCACAGAGGCGGGCACACGGCCCCTTCTCGGCGAAACGGCGGTTTGGGTTGAGCAGCTCTGAGGTGAAATCCGTAGCCCCACCCTCCCGGGGGGAACCGCCTGCGGCCCCCCGCGTGCGTTACCTTCGCCCGCGCATGACCGGCTCGACCAACGATCTCGAGATCAACCGCGACGCCCGCTTCAAGCTGGGCGACGTGGTGCGCCACCGCTTCTATCCGTTTCGCGGCGTGATCTA
>CAXMOD010000185.1:0-28263 GCA_964194905.1 uncultured Desulfobacterales bacterium
GTCCAGCGGCGCGGCGGGAGCCGATCCGCATCCACCAGCGTGAAGCCCTGGCGCTCGAAGAATGCGCCGACGCGCGCCTGCGTGGTGCACGCGAAAACCCGCTCGAGGCCGCGCTCGGCGGCGGCCTCGAGCGCGTGCGCCACCAGGTGACCGCCGACGCCTTCGCCCTGGAAACGCGTCAGGGTGTAGAGCGCGGAGATGTCCCCGGCCGCTGCCTCTTCGTACACGAGAAGCGCGCCGATTCCCGCCAGGTGGGAGCCGCCCACGAAGGCCCCGAACCCGCCGGCCAGGATGCGATCGCGCTCCGGTTCGCCGCGCGGGGTCAGGTAGCCCTCCTCCACACCGCGGGCCATCAGGTCGGAGGCCGCATCGTAGTCGTCCAGGGCCAGGCGCCGCACAACCAGGTAACGCTCCCGCGTGAACAGGGTTCCCGAGCCCGCGTAGGTGAAGAGCTCGTCGGCCAGCCCGCCCAGCGTGCAGACGTTCACCGCCGCGACTCCCACCTCGAGCAGCGACCCCACCTCCGCCAGCAGCGCAGCGCGTGGATGCCCCCCGGCCGCCACCCAGGCCTGTAGCTCGTCCAGGTCCACGAATGAGTCGCGTCGGCCGTCGGGTTCCACCAGGCCGCCGTCGGCATCGATCCTGACGAGCTTCGACACGCCGAGGCGCCCGGCTACAGAGCGCCAGCCCTCGGCGCGGTCCTGGCCGGGATCCACCTCCACGTGAACCGCCCGCCCCTTCTGAAGCGCGCGCCATACGTCCCCCTCCAGGCGCAGCGCACTCGCCGGAACCCGTACCATCTCGATGGAGCGCACCTCAGGCGCCAGGAGCAGCAGCCGTGCGCCGCCCTCCGCCAGCTCGCGGATCACGTCCCGCAGCGCGGGGGCCCGCGCCGCGTCGGAGTCCGCGGCGCAGAGCGCCAGCGTCCTTCCCCGAAACTCCTGGAGGTAGAAGCCCTTCTCCGAGAAGGCCGGCGGCGGGCGGGTGTGGGGCATGACGCCTGGAGTGTCACCGATCCCTCCGAAAGCGCACCGGAAATACGGTATCGTGCGGCACCCGTGGAATGGCAGGGGTGGTACACGATCGGGATTGTCGCCCTCACTCTGGGGGCGATGATCCGCGGCATCGCCGGGCCCGACCTCATCATGATGGCCGGGCTGTTCGCTCTCGCTGCCGCAGGTGTGCTGACTCCGAAGGAAACCTTCCAGGGCTTCGCCAACGAGGCGCTCTGGGCCGTTGGGGTCCTCTTCATCGTGTCAGCCGGACTGCGCGGCACGGGGGCGTTGGAGCCGCTCGTCGAGCGCTTCTTCGGACGCGCACGCAGCGAACGCAGCGGCCTCGCGCGCATGACGCCGCCTCTGGCCGCACTGTCGGCGTTCCTCAACAACGCGCCGATCGTCGCGATGATGACACCCACCGTGATCGACTGGGCGCGACGCAATGGACTCTCGGCCAGCAAATTCCTCGCGCCCATCAGCTACGCCACCATCCTGGGCAGCACCACCACCCTCATCGGCACGAGCGTCAACCTGACGACGGCGGGCCTGCTGCTGGACGCCGGAATGGAGCCGATGGGGTTCTTCGAGCTGCTGCCGATCGGTGTCGGTGTCAGCGTCATCGGGCTGCTCTACCTGGTCTTCGTGGCGCCGGCCCTGCTGCCCGACCGCAAGCGGCCCGGCGAAGTCGTCGGCGAGACGCGCCGCGAGTACACCGCCACGATGCGCGTAGAGTCCCATTGCCCGCTGGTGGGACAGAGTGTCGAGGAGGCCGGTCTGCGCCATCTGGAAGGCCTCTTCCTGGTCGAGATCGACCGCAACGGACGCATCATCACGCCGGTCTCCCCCGACCAGCCGATCCAGGCCGACGACCGGCTGGTCTTCGCCGGGGTGGTGGCCACCATCGTGGAATTGCAGCGGATCCGCGGCCTGGTGCCCGACAGCGAGGACACGACGCCTTCGGACGCCGCGCGCAGGCGCCTCGTCGAGGCGGTCGTGTCGTCGTCATCCCCCCTGGTCAACCGGACCATCCGCCAGGCCAACTTCCGCACGGTCTACGACGCCGCCGTGGTGGCCGTGCACCGCAACGGCAAGCGCGTACCGGGCAAGATCGGCGAGATCGCGCTGGACGTGGGCGACACACTGCTGCTCCAGACCAGCCCGGACTTCTTCTCCGCTCACCGCAACAGCTCCGACTTCTACCTCGTCAGCGAGGTGGGCGACCACACCGAGCCGCGCTACGACAAGGCCTGGATCGCGGTGGCGATCCTGGTGGCCATGGTGGCCGCCGCTGCGGCCGAGATCCTGCCCATCGCGATCGCGGCGCCACTGGCCGCCGGTGCGCTGATCGCCACGCGCTGCATCAGCGGGACGACCGCGCGGCAGGCCGTCGACATCCCCGTGCTCATCGTGATCGGTGCAGGCCTCGGCATCGCGCTGGCCATGGACCAGAGCGGCGCGGCGCGCAGCATCGCCCATGTGATGGTGGCGAGCGTCGGCGACATGGGTCCCATGACCACACTCGTGGTCGTCTACGCGCTCACCGTATTGCTGGCGGAGACGCTGCACCACAACGCCGCGGTGGCCATCATGTTCCCCATCGCGGTGGCTGCTGCCCACGAGGTGGGCGCCGATCCGCGCGGCTTCCTGATGGCCATCACCGTGGGCGCCAACCTGGCCTTCGCCAATCCGGTGACCTACCAGACCCACCTGATTGTCTACGGCCCGGGCGGCTACCGCTTCATGGACTTCGTCAAGGTCGGCCTGCCCCTCGACATCGTCTGCGCCGTCGCGACGCTCCTGATCGTGCCGCGCGTCTGGCCGTTCTAGGCGGCCTACTCACCGCCGGCCACCGGCACCGCGTCCGGAAGCGCCTCCGTGCGCGTGCGCGCCTTCACATCCTCGATCGCCAGGTAGAGGCTCGGCACCACGAACAGGGTCAGCATGCTTGCCGCCATCAGGCCGAAGACGATCGCCGTGGCGAAGGGCGCGAACACCGGCGACTTCCCCCCGAAGCCAAGGGCCATGGGCAGGAGTCCCGCCACTGTGGTGAGCGTCGTCAGCATGATGGGGCGGAAGCGCCAGCGACTCGCCAGACGCACCGCCTCGAAAGGCGGCGTCCCACGGGAGCGCTCCTGGTTGACGAAGTCGATCAGCACCAGGGAATCGTTCACCACGATGCCGGCCAACCCCACCAATCCGTACATCACGTACATGGACATCGCGTAGCCGCCCAGGGTGACGTTGAGGATCCACATCCCCACCACGACCCCGATGTAGGCGAATGCCACGACGCTCATCACCACGAGGGGCTGAGCGTAGGAGCGGAACTGGGCGGCCAGGATCGCGTAGATGGCAAGCACGGCGATCAGGAAGGCGCGCCGCATCTGTCCGAATGTCTCGTCCGTGACCTGAAACTCACCACCGAAGATGAGGTTCACGCCCGGGTAGCGTCCCGAAACGTCGGCGAACCGGCTCTGCATCTCGCGGTTCACCGAGAGCGAGGTGGCCTGCGCCTCCTCCACCTGGGCGTAGACCACCACGGCACGCTTCGCGTCGTAGTGATAGAGGCGCTGATAACCGCGCACCAGGTCGATGGAGGCCACGTCGCGCACCTTCACCAGGTACCCCGCAGGCGTACGCACCTCGAGATCCAGCAGGTCCGCGATCGTGCGTCGCTGCCCTGCCTCGAGCAGGACGCGGATGTCCACGTCCTCGTCGGACTTGGGGTCCTTGTACGTGGACGAAACGAGCCCGTCATTGGCCCCGCGCAGCACGTTGCCCACGTCGTCGAAGGTCAGGCCGTGGATCGACGCACGGTGCTCGTCCAATGCCACCCGCAGCTCCCGGGGACCCACGGGCACGTTGTCCTCGATGTTGTAGACGCCGGACATCTTGCGCAGCTCCGCCTTCACCTCCTCCGCGACCCGCTTGGCCTGGTCGTAGTCGTCCGACTGGATCCGGATGGCGACCGGCGTGCCGATCGGAGGACCGTTGCGGGGCGCGGCGACCAGGACGTCCTCGATGCCGCTGGAATCCGCGGCGACGGACCGATCGACTCTCTCCTTCACGATGCGCAGCACGCGCTCCGGGTTGGCGATGTTCTCGCGGGTGTTGGGGAACTGCACGAAGAGCAGCCCGTAGTTGGAGGCGAAGACCGGCGTGGTGTCGGCGGTCATCCCCTGCCCGACGAAGGCGGAGTAGTCGATCAGCTCATCGGAGACCTCGTCCACGGCCGCCTCGATCCGACGAACGACGGGATCGGTCTGGTCCACGCCGAAGTCGGTAGGCGTCCGCACGGTGACGAAGAGATTGTTGAAATCGCTCGGGAAGAGGTTCACAGGCACGCGGGTCGAGAGCGCGACCGCGAAGACCAGCGCGGCCAGGCACATGGCCAGGAAGGAATACCGGTGGGCCAGCACGCGGGCCTGTGCCCGGGCGTAGGCTTCGCGCAGTGCCTCGATCCCCGCGTCGACGCGAGCGCGCACCCGGGAGCTGGCTTCCGCGAGACCGCCCTTCCCCGCGTGGTGGGCCAGGCTCTCGGAGGCCCGCCGCCGGGTTCCCCAATCGAGGTAGTGCGCCGGCAGGATCACCAGCGCCTCCAAGAGAGAGCCCAGCAGGCACAGGATCACGGTCTTGGGCAGGATCGACATGAACTCGCCCGACGTGCCCTGGATCAGCAGCATCGGCAGGAACGCCGCGACGGTGGTGGCGATCGCGGCCGTGACCGGCCACATCACCTCCTCCGCGCCCCGGATCACCGCTTCGCGCAGGGGCTCCCCATCCTCGATGTGCCGGTAGATGTTCTCGAGGATGATGATCGCGTCGTCCACCAGCATGCCGCTGACCATCACGAAGCCCACGAGGGAGAGCGAGTTGATCGTGAGGTCGAAGACGGGGAAGAGGATCATCGCCGTGAGGAACGAGAAGGGAACACCGATGATGGCCAGCATCGCGTTCCGGAAGCCGACGGTGAACCAGAGGATGAAGATCACGAGGACGATGCCGAGCAGCAGGTTGGACTGCATCAACTGGAGCCGCGAGGCGATGTAGGCGGAGAAGTCCCAGGTGGCTCGCGCCGAGATTCCCGGTGGCAAGCGGTCCTGCTCGTCGTCGACGAACGCACGCACGCGCCCCACCAGATCGATCACGTCGGCGTCGGCTTCCTTGGACACGCCCAGCATGATCACGGGATCGCCGTTCAGGCGGCCGAAGAGGCGGCGCTTCTCGAAATCCGGGCGGATCTCGGCCACGTCGCCGAGCGTGACGTGGATGCCGCCGGGGTCCTTCTTGACGACGGTCGCGGCCAACGACTCGGGCGTTGGATACTGACCGGTCCCGCGGACGGTGATCTCCTGGTTGGCCGCATTGGTGAACGAGCCGCCCGGCACGTTCTGGTTGTTGCGCGCGATGAGCCGGCTGATCTCCGGCAGGGTCAGGTCGAATTGGAGCGCGCGGTCCTTGTCCACGTAGACGCGTAGCTCGCGCTCGCGGTCGCCGCGCACCACCACCTTGCGCACACCCTGGATCTGCTGGAGGCGTTTCTCCATGTCGAGAGCCACCTCGCGCAGCGTGTACTCGCCCACACCTCCCGCATCCGCCACGGCCACCATCACCACCGGGTTCGTCTCGGAGACGGACAGCTCGGTCAGGACCGGCTCGTCCGCATCCGCCGGCAAGTCTCCGACCCGGTCGAGGGCCGCGCGCAGGTCGTTCAGCGCGGACTCGTACTCGAGATCGTCCAGGTCCTCCTGCCACTGGATCTGGATGTCGGAGACGCCGGAGCTGGAGAAGCTCATCAGCTCCTTGATGCCGACGATCTTGTCGATCTCCTCCTCGAGCTTGGTCGTGACCAGCCGCTCCACTTCGTCCGCCGAGGCACCCGTCCAGATCGTGATGATCACCGACGAGTTGAACGAGATGTCCGGAAAGACGTCGACGGGGATGCGCCGCGCCACCTGGACGCCGGCCACGATGAGGATGATGAACGCCAGGTTGACCAGGACGATCTGGCGCACGGAGAACTGCGGCAGGCTCACGGAGTGCTCTCGTCGCGCACTTCCACCGGGGCGCCGTCGCTGAGCTGGCGCATGCCCGTGGTGGCGATCGTCTCGCCGGGCTCGAGGCCCGCATCGACCTGGACGACGCCCGGCTCGAAGGCGACGTCGCGCACCTCGACCCGCCTGCGCCGCGCCACCATCCCGGAGCCGTTGTGCTCCAGGACGTAGACGAAGCTCAGACCGAACTCATCCACGGTGGCGTCTCGCGGAACGAGCAGGACGGGGAGCTCATCGCCCAGGTCCAGCGTCACCCGCGCCACCATGCCGGGCAGGAGGCGCCCGTCGGAATTCCCCATCTCGATCTCCACCGGAAACTTGCGGGTATCGGGATCGGTCGCAGAACCGGCGCGCAGCACCGTGCCCTCGAACCGCTCGCCGGGTAGCGCTTCGACCTCCGCCTGGACCTGCGCTCCCACCCGGATGCTCACGATCTGGCGGTCCGACACCCCGACCGTCATGCGCACGGTGGACAGGTCGAGTAGCTCCCCCAGCTGCTGGCCCTCGCGGACGTATTCCCCGACCTCCACCGGGAAGGCGCGCAGCACGCCCTCGAAGGGAGCGGCGATCCTCTTCTTGGTGAGCTGGTCCCGCGCCTCATCGCGCGTGGCGCGCGCCTCCCGCAAAGCGGCGGCGGCGATGCGCTCGGCGTTCTCGGCGGCGTCCAGGTCCGCCTCGCTCGACACCTGACGCTCCACCAGCGAGCGGCGCCGTGCCAGGTTGAGCTCCGCCAGCTCGAGCTGGCTCTCCGAGCGCGCCACGCCGGCCTCGGCCCGCTCCAGCGCCACGCGCGCGAGGGTCGGATCCACCCGCACCAGTACCTGGCCCGCCTCCACACGGTCGAGCTTCTCGGCGCCGATCGCGAGCACGCGCCCGCGCGTCTCGGCAAAGAGTTCCACGTCGCGTCGCGCCTCGAGCACACCGGCGAGGCGCGCGCGGCGACGCAGCGGGGACGCATCCAGCCGGACCGCTGCTACCGCGATGGGGCGCACCCCAGGGGCGGCCTCCAGCGCGGGCTGCTCCGCGGTACCGAACAGGAGCGCCGCGGCCGTGAGCAGCGCTCCGCCCGCGCCCAGGAACACCCACCTCAGGCTGCGCGCCGAGGCTTCACCCGCCATGTTCGTTCTCCCCGGGCGCGCGCAGATGATCTTCGCCGGTCACGCGGATGGAGTCCAGCAGCGCGTGAAAGCTGCTCCGAAGCTGCTCGGGGTGGGCCCGGGCCGGATCGAAGGTCGAGCGGTAGAGCATCCCGTCGAAGACCGCGATCAGGGTCGCGACGAAGGCCTCGAGGTCCACGTCTGCGCGGTACAGCCCCGCGCCGATCCCCTCCTGCAGCGCCTCGGAAAGCGCCTCGGCCCGGAGCGGATAGGCCTGCTCGCGCAGCGCCGTGTGCAACGCCTCGCGCCGCTCACTGGCGGATGCCAGAGCCCACACCTGGAGGTTGACCGGCATGCGCTCGGTGGCCTCGGGCATCGAGCGCGCGTACTCGTCGAGCAGGCCGGCGAGTCGGTCCTGCGAGCCCTCCCCTCCCGGTGCGAGCGGATCCACGAGGATGTACGACTCGCGCATGTGCGAGTCGATCAAGCTCTCCAGCAGGAGGTCTTCCTTGCTCGCGAAGAAGCGGTAGAGGGTGCCCTTGGAGACCCGGGCCTCGGCCGCGATGGCCTCCATGCGCACCGCATCCAGGCCGGAGCGTTCGCAGAGTCTGCGGGCGGCCTCCAGGATCCGGGCTCGGCGTTCTTCGTCGCGTGTGGGGGGTGTGGGGGACGTCTCAGCCATGTGGGACCGGTCGGCGCTAGAGTACTGACCAGTCGGTACTCTAGCGCCGACGATGGCTCCGCGCGACTCCGCGTCTCCCCCCGCGGGACGTCACTCGGATCGGCTGCCTGGCCACTCTCAAGGCTGGCTTCGGCGCTGCGGAAAGGAGTTTGGTCCCCTGCGGGGAATGTGACGAGAGGGCTTCGGAAATCCCGCTCGTCGGCCGATAGACAGGGCCGTGGGTTTTTTGCCCCGGCCAATGAATGTTCAGGAGCCGGATCGGGAGCCTCATACTTGAGAAAAAGACTGGCATAACTGCACGAACCAGTTCACACTACCGGGCTGCCCGAGCGCCCCCTGAAAGTCCAGCGCCCAACCCTCGCGCGGCCAAAACGCCGTGGGTGTGCGGCACAGGCCCCGCGGGGCCCCGCCGCCGAGTGGAAGTCAGGCGAGATAGACGCGGGACAAGACGACAGACGGCAGGCAGTGTGAAGCGAGAATGAAAGAGCATCGTCCAAGATGCTTGAAACCGACCCTCCCCGGGCGGTATCCGAATGAAGCGGGAGTGCACCGGGGAGCCTAGAGGACGACGGGTGAAGGCTGAGAATCGCGACCAGAACCGCTCGACGAAGAGCGACGTCCGGAAGCGCACTGCTGGCGGCGCCTCTGCGGCCAGCGAGGAATTCGATCCGGGCCGGGAGCGCCGGCCGCTGGAATCGTACTTCCAGGAGATCGGCGGCACGCGGACGCTTCGGCGCGAGGAGGAGGTCCTCCTCGCCAAGGAGCTCGAGGCGGCGACGCAGGAGCTGCGCATCGCCCTCTACTCCGTGCCCTGCACTGCGCGCCACGTGGTGGCGCGCTGGGATTCGCTGCGCGCGCTGTCCCACACCGGCGCCAAGCTCTCCGAGTCCTCCGGCGACGAGGAGACCGGCGAAATCGCAGCGCGGGTCGAGCGCGCCGTGAAGAAGCTGCGGATACTGCTGGCCGAGCGCGACAAGCTCGGCAAGCGCGCCAGCCAGAAGGCGCTGGAGCGGATCGAAGCGAAGGTGTCGAAGGACATGCAGAGCGCTCAGCTCTCGCTGGCCGTGCTCGCCGAGCTGCGGGAGCGCGTGATGACGCTCGCCGCCGACATGAAGCGCACGCGGCGCGGCACCAAGAAGCTCATCGGTCTCGAGCGCGACGCAGGCCTGAGCAAGGACCACCTCTTCGAGCGGGTGGAGGCCGTGTCGGACGCCCACGAGCGGATGACGACCGTGAAGAACCGCTTCATCGAGCACAACCTGAAGCTCGTGGTGGCCATCGCCAAGGACTACCGGAATCTCGGCCTGTCCTTCCCGGACCTCATCCAGGAAGGCAACCTGGGTCTGATCCGGGCGGTGGAGAAGTTCGACCACCGCCGCGGCTTCAAGTTCTCCACGTACGCCGTGTGGTGGATCCGCCAGGCCCTCGTGCGAGCGATCCAGAACCACTCGCGCACCATCCGGCTGCCGTCCCACGTGCACGACCGCCTGCAGCGCAGTCAGCGCGTGCGCGCAGAGCTGACGGGCAAGCTGGGTCGCGATCCGACCCTGCAGGAGCTGGCTCCGGCGCTGGGCACCGAGTCGGACGCCCTCGAGTCCCTCGACCGGCTCTCGCGGGAGGCCATCTCCCTCGAGTCCAACGTGGCGGGCACTGAGAAGCGCCTGGAGGACTTCGTCGCGGACGGAGCGTCGATGGTGCCGGACGGTGGCATCGACACCGACCGCATGCGCAGCGGTGTCGGCGTGCTGATCGGATGCCTCACGCCGCGCGAGCAGCTCATCCTGCGCCTGCGCTACGGCCTGGGCGGCGAGGAGGAGCACACCCTCGAGCAGATCGGGCAGTCGCTCGGCCTCTCGCGGGAGCGCGTCCGCCAGCTGGAGGCGCGGGCCCTGAAGAAGCTGCGCGAGACGCAGCCCGCGCAGCGCCTGCACCCGATCCTCGAGCCCTAGACTGTCCTGCGCCGGAAGCGTCTGGACAGTTCAGTCGCGTTCATCGAGTGCTCCCCAGAGTCTCCTCACGATGCGGATGGAGAAACGCTCCGGCCCGAGACGCCCTAGACCCGGGCGGGAGGCTCCGGCAAGACGAGCGAGGCACCTGTGTGCGCTCGAACGCGCTCGGCCACTTGGAGTGCGATCGCCGGCACCTTCCAGGGATCGGGTCGCTCGGGGAACGGGGCTCCCCCCGCACACTCGATCCACAGCTCGGCCGCGCCCACGAGCGCACGCAGCAGCCGACAGGTTTCGTAGTAGAGGATCCGCTCGGTGAGCCCCTCGGCCACTGGACCCACCGCCCGCAGGAACGCTCGCACCAGCCATGCCTGATAGGCCGATGCGATGGCGCGCAGGGGCGCGGGCAACGGCATCGGCACCTGGATCATCGCGGCCGAGTTGCCCAGCTCGAAGGCCGGGTCACCCACCGTGACGAAGGCCGCCGACCAATCGACCACCCCGCTGAGTCGGGCGCCGTCGAAAATCAGGTTGGGAGTCAAGTCCCCGTGACAGACCGCGAGCCGCGCGGGCTCGTCGGGCCGCCGCCGATGCAGCCAGTCGAGGCCGGGAACGAGTCCCTTCAGCTCGTCGCGCGCCGCGATGCGCCGGTCGAGATCCTCCAGCTGTCGGTCGAAGCCCACCCGCTCCCGTGCGACGCCGCGCGCCTCGAGCGCGCCCAGGACCGGCTCGGGATCCAACGCCAGAAGATCCCGCGTCACGGGACCCAGGCGACCGGGCAACCCCACGGCCAGCCGAACGGCTCCCGCCAGGGTGCGGAGACGGCTGCTCACACCCTCCTCCACCTCGAGGCCGTCGCCGAGGCCACGGCCCGGCAGGCGCTCCATCAACAGGAAGCACGGTGCGTCCTCCCCCACGGCCACGATGCGCGGAGCTGGGAAACCCTGGGCTCGCAGGCCCTCGTGCACGCCCGCCTCGAAGCGCGCCGCGTGAGACGGCGCGTCTGCCGCGAAGAGGCGAAGCACGAGTCCACCGTCCCATCTGGAGGGCGCCGAGCTCAACTCGAGGTCGTAGACCTCCGTCTCGTGGCCGCTCGGGATCAGGGTGGGCCCCGAGACGAACGCGAGCCCTGTTGCGCCGGAGAGCGCGCGCAATCGCGCCAGAAGCGCGGTGGCGCCGCCCTCGTTCACCCGGCGAGGACGAGCCAGGCCAGGAAGGCGGTCCCGACCGGCCAGAGGTAGTAGGCGAAACGGTGGAAGGTCTGCTTGCGCAGGAGCATCACGAAGAGCCAGAGCGCCAGCAGGCCGGACACCAGCGCAGCCGCCGAGGCAATCCCCAGCGGCACGAGCTCTACCGGGGACACGGCGGCCATGTCCGGGATCATGCGCAGCGCAGCCCCGGCGATGGCCACCACGCCCAGCAGGAAGGAGAACTCCGCGGCCGCCAGCGGCGCCACGCCCAGGGCCAGCGCAGCCGTCACGGTAGCCCCGCTGCGCGAGATTCCGGGAACGAGGGCCACCGCCTGGGCGCAGCCGATCAACAACGCGGCGCCCCAGCCCGGCTCGGGGCCCCGCGCCTGCGGCAGCGTCGTGCGGGTGGTCCAGAGGAAGGCCCCGGTCACCAGAAGGGAGGCGCCCGCCACCGCAGGCGCCTCGAACATCGACTCGAGAAGGCGGCCCGCTACTAGCACCAGGACCACGGCCGGCAGCGTACCGATCGCCAGCTTGGCGCCGTAGCGCCAGGCGTCGGGTTCACCGCGCAGCGCGCCGCCTACCAGCATCGCGATGCGCGTCCGGTAGAAAAACACGATCGCGAGCAGCGTGGCCACATGCACCGCCACCTCGAAGAGGATTCCCTCGTCCTCGATGCCCAGCAGGGTGGAAGCCATCACGAGGTGGCCGGAGCTCGAGACCGGAAGGAACTCGGTCAGACCCTGCACCAGGCCCAGGAAGAGGGCCTGGAGCTCGCTCACGCCCCCTCCGGCGCCGGCTCGCGCGCGGGAGTGACCGTGGGACGCGGCGCGAGGCGCGCGCGGAAGCCTTCGATGCCCACGTAGGTGGCGGGCACCACGAAGAACGTGAGGAGTGTCGAGAAGAACATGCCGCCGACGACCGCCACGCCGAGCGATGCGCGTGACTCACCCCCCGCACCGAGACCCAGCGCGATGGGTGTGATCCCGGCGATGGTGGCGAGCGCCGTCATCAGGATGGGCCGGAAACGGGTGCGCGCGGCCTCGAATGTGGCTTCGAGGAGCGGAAGGCCCCGCTCGCGCAGCTGGTTCGCGAACTCGACGATGAGGATCGAGTTCTTCGTAACGAGACCCACCAGCATCACCAGACCGATCTTGCTGAAGATGTTGAGCGTGCCCGGCACCTCGATCCATTCGTGCCCCCGCGCCCATTCCACGGTCCACAGGGCCACCAGGGCGCCGGTAAAGGAGAGTGCCACCGCGACCAGGATGGTGAACGGGTGCACGAAGCTCTCGAACTGCGCGGCCAGCACCAGGTACACCACGAGCAGCGCCAGGGCGTAGGCGAAGAGAAGGGCGTTGCCCGACTCGAAGAAGCGCTCGGCATCGCCGGAGAAGGCCACCCGGTAGCCTCCGGTGTCAGGCAGGTGCGTCTCGGCGATGCGCTGCGCTTCGAACAACGCTTCGCCCTGGGACACGCCCTGCTCCATACCCGCCGTGATGGTCACCGCGCGCAGGCGGTCGTAGTGGGGCAATGCCCGTGCGGCCACCGTCTCGCGTGCCGAAACCACGGAGGCCAGCGGCACCAGGACTCCTCCGCGGCCGCGCACGTTGAGCCCGAGCAGGTCGCGCGGGTTCGAGCGCGCCTGGCGGCGCAGCTGGGCCATGACGTTGTAGGTCTCGCCCTCGAGCTTGAAGGTCGAGATGTCCAGGCCTCCGAGCAGGATCTGCAGCGTGGTGGCGATCTCGCGAGCGGAGACTCCCAGGTCGCTCGCCCGTTCGCGGTCGATCCTCACCTCGAGCTGTGGCTTGTTGAGGAAGAGGTTGCTGCGCACGTTGTCGAAGCCGCCCCAGCCCTTCATGTCGTCCTTGACCTGCTCGGCCAGCCTCGAGAGCTCGCGCACGTCGCTTCCCTGGAGAACCAGCGAGACCGGATCCGAGGTGAAGCCGCGCAGGGGCGAGGGCTCGAGCACGAAGGCCTCGATGCCGGGGATCTCGCGCATGGACTCGCGCAGGTCGGACACCACCTCGCGCAGGCTGTTGTCGCGCTCGCTCTCGGGCGCGAGCTGGTTGATCAGGATCCCCTGGTTCACCAGGCCCGGCGTGCCCAGGCCCAGTGCGATGACGGAGAACACCTTCGCCACGCCCGGCGTCTCGAGCACCAATTGCTCCGCCTGACGCTGGTAGCGGTCCGTGTACTCCACCGTCGAGCCCTCGGGCGCCTCGGTCCAGACTAGGAAGAAGCCGCGGTCCGCCCGCGGCATGAGCTCCTGGGGAATGGCTCCATAGACCAGTGCTCCGAACGCCACCCATACGAGCCCGATGCCCATCCACAGCGCCGGTCGCCGGAGCGCACCACCGAGCAAGGCCGTGTAGCGCCGAGCCAGCGCGTCGAAGGCGCGGGAGAACACGGCCTTCAGCCCTCTTTCGCTGCGACGCGGGCGCAGCACCAGGGCGCACAGCGCCGGCGACAGGGTGAGCGCCACGAATCCGGAGATCGCGACTGCGGCCGCCACCGTGACCGCGAACTCCCGGAAGAGCCGGCCCGTCGTGTCGGTCAGGAAGGTCAACGGCAGGAAGACCGCCACTGCGGAGATGGTCGCCGACACGACGGCGAAGGAGATCTCGGCCATGCCCTTGCGAGCGGCCTCCATCGGAGGGTGCCCGTCCTCCACCCAGCGCGTGATGTTCTCCAGCACCACGATGGCGTCGTCCACCACCAGGCCGATCGCCAGGGTCACGCCCATCAGCGTGAAGGTGTTGATGGAGAAGCCGAACATGTACAGGAACGCGAAGGTGCCGATGATCGAGACGGGAATCGCCACCGCCGGGATGATCGTGGCTCGCAGGGTGCGCAAGAAGACGTAGATCACCAGCACCACGAGCAGGATGGCCTCGAAGATCGTGCGGGTGACGTCCCGGATCGACTCGCGGATGAAGCGCGAACCGTCGAAGGCGACCTCCAGGTTGATGCCCGGGGGTATCTCCCGCGCGATCCGCTCCGCCTCCACCCGAACCGCGTCCGCGACGGTGAGGGTGTTGGCCTTCGATTGCTTCACCACGCCGAGTCCGATGCCGGGCCGGCCGTTGTAACGGACCAGCTTGCGCTCGTCTTCGGGACCGACCTCGACCTGCGCGATGTCTCCCAGACGCACCGGTTGGCCGGAGACGTGGGAAACGATGAGAGCGCGGTAGCCGTCGACGGTGCGCAGCTCGCCCATGCTGCGCACGGTGAATTCCAGATCGGTGCTCTCGACGCGGCCCGACGGGATGTCCACGTTCTCGCGGCGCAGCGCGTCGTGCACGTCGGCGATGGTGAGGTTCTGCGCGGTCAGCCGGCTGTTGTCGATCCAGATGCGCATGGAGTAGCGCCGCTCTCCACCCACGATGACACTCGCCACCCCCGGGAGCTTCGCCAACCGGTCCTTGATGCGGGTCTCCGCGATCGATGTGAGCTGCACCTGGTCCGTCGCGTCGCCGGAGAGCGCGAGCCACATCACGGCCCTGGCGTCCGCGTCCCGCTTGGCGACCGTCGGCTCCTGCACCTCCTCCGGCAGAAGGCTGCGCACGCGCGCCACGCGGTCCCGCACGTCGTTGGCGGCCGCCTCCAGCTCGCGGTTCAGCTCGAATTCGACGCTGATGCTGGACACCTGCTCGCGGCTGGTGGACGTGAGGTGCTTCACCCCCTCGATGCCGATCAGGCTGTCTTCGAGCGGCTGGGTGACGGAGGTCTCCACGACCTCGGGGGCGGCGCCCGGGAAGATCGTGGTTACGGAAACGAACGGCGGATCGACGTCCGGCAGCTCGCGGTTGGGCAGCCGATTCACGCACACGGCGCCCACCAGCAGGATGAGCAGCGACATTACCGAGGCCAGTACAGGCCGCTCGATGCAGACCTGGGAGAATCTCAAGAACCCTCTCCGGCCGCCTGGGGGGCCGGAGGCGCCGCCGCGCGCTCGGGCACTTCGACGGGCAAGGGCGCCCCGGACGACGGGGGCGCAGCCGCCCGCACGACGGACCCGCTCTTGACCTTGTTGGTGCCCGCTGCCACCACCCGGTTGCCCGGAGCGAGGCCGCTCACGATCTGCACGCGGCCCTCCGCCCGCAGGCCCGTCTCTACCGCGACGCGCTCGGCCACGTCGGCGTCGGACACACGCCAGACGAACGTGCCCTCCCGATCCAGCGCGAGCGCGGACTCCGGAACCATCAGCGCGTCGACGTGCTGGCGAATCTCCGCGCGGATGTTGGCGAAGAGGCCGGGGCGAAGGCGCCGGCCCGCGTTGGTCACCCAGCCCTTGACCAGCATGCGGCGTGTCGCCGGATCGAGCGTGGGCGCCACGAAGTAGACCTCGCCCGGGAAGGTCTCGCCCGGGAACGGCACCACCGTGAACTCGAACGAGATGCCCGGCCGCGCCAATCCCACCGCGATCTCCGGCAGCGAGAAAACGATCTGGAGCCTGTCGATCTTGTCGATCTGAGTGAGCACGATGTCCGGCTCGATGCGCGCGCCGGGAGCGACGTAGAGTGTGCCCATCATGCCGTCGAAGGGCGCGCGGATCGTCGTGCGCTCCAGATCGGCCCGCGCGCCCTCCACCCGGGCCTTCTCGCGGGCCAGCTCGGCGCGGGCGCGGTCGAGCGCGGCGGGCGAGCTGATGTCGCGCTTGGCGAGCTTCTGGGTGCGCTCGAACACCAGCTGACTGAGATCGCGCTCCGCTTCCGCTTCCCGCAGCCGGGCACGCTCCTGCTCGTTGCGCAGGGTGAAGAGCACGTCGCCCTTCGCGACGGACGCGCCTTCCGCGAACTCGATCGTCTCCAGCACCCCAGGCTTGTCGGTCCTCAGCTTCACCGAGAGCTCGGCCTCGAGCTGTCCGGTGAGCGAGACGACCTCGCGCACGAGCTCGGGCTGCACGCGCATCACCTCGACCACGACCGGGCCCTTCTGGAAGCCGCCGCGCGAGGCCTCGCCCTCGGAGCAGCCAGCTCCCAGGGCCAGGGCCAGGGCGCACAGCGCAGGCAGCCTGCGGGGGTGGCGCAACATCGCGCCGAATCTAGCGAACTGGCCCGCCCGGATCCCGACGCGGGTTTGCGGCCGGGGCCGGGGCGCGGATACCGTCTGGGCCCGCTGGAAGGAGCCGCCGTGAAGGACGTGTACACCGCCTGCCTCGATCTGGAGGGAGTCCTGGTCCCGGAAGTCTGGATCAACGTGGCCGAGCGCACGGGCATCGAAGCCCTGCGCCGCACCACCCGCGACGAGCCCGACTACGACGTGCTGATGCGTTGCCGGCTGGACATCCTGCGCGAGCACGGCCTGGGCATCCGCGAGATCCAGGACGCGATCGGCGGCATGGAACCGCTCCCCGGCGCTTCCGCGTTCCTCGACTGGCTACGCGAGCGCTTCCCGGTCTTCATCCTGTCGGACACGTTCTACGAGTTCGCCGCCCCGCTGATGCGGCAGCTCGGCTGGCCCACCCTGATCTGCCACCAGCTCGAGATCGCGAGCGACGGCGCCGTGGCCGGCTACCGACTGCGCATGGACGATCAGAAGCGCGAGACGGTGAAGGCGCTCCAGGGGCTCAACTTTGCGGTGATCGCTGCGGGCGACTCGTACAACGACACGTCGATGCTCGGCCAGGCGGAGGCGGGAATCCTGTTCAGCCCGCCCGACAACGTGATCGCGGAGTTTCCCCAGTTCCCCGTCACTCGTAACTACGACGAGCTGCGCGCGGAGTTCGCACGCGCAGCAGGACTGGGCGACTGACCCGCGGCCGCCCGCTCCGGCCCCGCTTCCCGCTCGCGCGGGAACTTGAACATCGCGTGACCGCCGGGCTGGTAGGTGAAGACCGCAGCGCGCCGCGGAAGGTCCGAGAGATTGGGCTCGGAGCCGTGCACGGTGTGCGGGCTGAAGAAGCACAGGCTGCCCGCGGGCGCCTCGATCGGCACCTGGGCGTCGGCGTCGAAGTGGCGCGGATCCGTGAAGAGCGGCCCGAGCTTCCCCTCTCCTTCGAGGCCGGGCAGCATGCCCCGGCGGTGGCTACCGCGCACGACCCGGAAGCAACCGTTCTCCACGCTGGCGTCGTCGAGCACGACCAGCACGTTGGGCAGCAGATCCACGTGGGGTGAGACGTGCGCCCAGTACGGCGAATCCTGGTGCCAGCGGAAGCGCGAGCCTTCGCCCGGGCGCTTCAGGTTGAGCTTGTCCGTCCACAGCGAGACTCGGTCGCTCGCCACGAGGCCGCGCATCGGCTCGACGATGCGGGGGTCGTCCACCAGCGCGTCGTAGACCGGGTCGAGGTGGTGGAAGGGCTCGATCACGCGCAGCGTCGTGGAACCCGGCGCGTGCTCGAACTGGACAAGTGTGTCGGCGGCCGGCTGATAGCGGTTGCCGTCGATCTGGTAGGCGCCGTCGCCGGCCTCTGCCGCCCCCCCGGCGGAGACCACCACCCGCTCGGCGGCCTCCTGCAGGCGCCGTACCTCCTCGGGCGCAAAGACAGCCCGGCGGACGAAGAAGCCGTCCTCCTGCCAGGCGCGCCGTTCCCGTACCGTCAGCTGCATGCGGGGGCGGATTTTCGAGGTCCCGGGACGCTCGCGCAAGCTCCTCGGGCCCCTCCCGCCGTGCCCGGGCACCCCAGAGGCCCGCAGCCCCCTGGTTTTACGCAACTTTCACACGGCGGCCCTTCTGGCCCCCCGATGCCCACCCTATTCTGGCGGCGCCTGCGACGGCCCCCCCGGCGGCACGCCCCGACGCACCAGCCGTTCGAACCCACCCGAGCCCGGGGTCGAGAAGGAGCCGAGAATGTCCGCCACCGAGCAGCCGCAAGCGTCGCTCAAGGGAGAGGCCTTCTACTCCAAGATCCCGGCGGTTCCCACGCTGATCTACTGGGGTCTGCACGTCCTCGCGGTCGTGGCGCTCTTTTTCGTGAAGCCCACGCCGGCCATCCTGGCCCTGACCCTGGCCACCTTCTGGATCCGCATGCTGAGCATCACCGGCGTGTACCACCGCTACTTCTCGCACAAGACCTACAAGACCAGCCGCTGGTTCCAGTTCGTGCTGGCCTCGCTCGGCGCGACCTGCGTGCAGAAGGGTCCCCTCTGGTGGGCCGGCATACACCGCATCCACCACCGCGAGAGCGACGTGCCCGGCAAGGACCCCCACTCGCCGAAGGACGGCTTCTGGTACTCCCACGCCGGCTGGATCCAGGATCCGCGCTGGGAGCCCACGCCCTTCCGCGAGATCAAGGACTTCGCGCGCTTCCCGGAGCTGCGCTGGCTCAACCGCTGGCACTTCGTGCCGCCGCTCATCCTGGTGGCGGCCCTGTGGCTCAGCGTCGGCGCGACCGGCGTGATGTGGGCGTTCGTGGTCTCTACAGTGCTCCTCTGGCACAGCACCTACACGATCAACTCGCTGTCCCACGTCTTCGGCACCCAGCGCTACGACACGGGCGACACCAGCCGCAACAACGTCTGGCTCGCGATGCTCACCCTGGGCGAGGGCTGGCACAACAACCACCACCGCTACATGGGAAGCTGCCGCCAGGGCTTCTTCTGGTGGGAAGTCGATCCCACCTACTACGTCCTGAAGGGCCTCGAGAAGCTGGGGCTGATCTGGGACGTGCGCGAGCCCCCGGCCGAGCTGCTCGAGCCGCACACCCAGCTGGACCGCGCAGCCTAGGCGGGATCTCCCGACCGAGTCCGAGATCGTCTCTCGCGCGCCTCGCGTCCGCACCGCCACAGAGACAGCCGATTCGCCGTCCCGGCACCCCAGCGAAACGCCGTTCGGTTGGGATGGGGGCGGATTCCAGTCTCTCACCGCTCCCCTCTGGCGCCCTCCGGCGCATGCGCCTCGCCGCCGGGTCGATGCCGGATCGGGCCTAGGCGGCTGGTTGGCGATCCGGCGCCGCGGGCAGGCGCAGCTCGACGCGCGTACCGCCGCCGCCCGGGACGACGCGCACCTCAGCGTCCCAGCTAACGGCGAGCGTCGCCGCAACCTCCAATGCGAGGGCGCGACCGCGGGGTCCCACCTGGGGATCCACCTTCTCCCCGTCGTACGGACGGCCCTGGTCCTCCACCGCGAAGACCACCGTTTCCCCGTCGACTCCCGCTTCCAGCCGGACCGGGACACCGTCCGGCGACGCATCCCAAGCCGCGAGAACGAGGGTCACCAGGAGGTGGTGCAACGCGTCGGGATCGACGCGTACGTCGGGCAGTCCCGGCGCCGGGCGTATCTCGACAAGTGGCGTGCGGGTCGAGTGGTGCTCCAGCGAGCGCTGCGCGGCGTCCAGCAGCTCAGCCGGATCGACGTGAAGCCGCACGGTCTGGTCACCTAGCAGCAGGGGTCGAATGTGGGCGAGCACGGCCCCCGCCTGGGTCGCGGCGGTCTCGATGTCGTCGGCGCAGGCGAGAACCTGCTCTCGCTCCGTTTCGCGCGCCACCAGATAGGCGGACAGACGCGTGGCCGCCAGGAGATTGCCCACCTCGTGGCACAGGCACAGGGCCAAGGCCACCGGATCTCCCGGTTGGGGCGTCAGGAACCGATCGGCCACCGACACACTCTAGCTGCGGGCTCGCCGTTCAGGAACCGGAATCGACCTCGCGCCGGAACTCGGCCAGTTCCACGACGCTCCCCTTCTCTCGGGCACGCTCCGCCGCAAAGCCGAGCAGGTGGCTCGCGAGCGCGGTGCGGCCCGAGGTCAGCGCGTCGTCCAGCGCCTCACGAGACACCACTTCGACGAAGTGGGAGACCAGGCCTTCATCGCCTCCGAAGTGGCCGATCTCCGAGCCCTCGATCGCGATGCGCTCCACCTCCAGCGCGCCGTGACGCGTGATCTCGATCTCCCCGGTCTGGAGCACACCGCGCAGCTCGCCGAGGCTGCCGGTGATGCGCAGGGTGCGCCGCTCCTGGGTCGCGAGGCCGTTCACGGTGAATGTGGCCGTGAGCCCGCTCTCGAACTCGACCGCAACCACCTGGTGGTCCAGCGCGTCGTTGTCCGTGCGGTACACGCAGCGCCCGTAGCGACCGGTCTCGAGCGCGCGGCGTCGCGCCTCGCGCGACGGATCGGGCGACACGTCGAGCCAGGGCCAGTGACGCGCGAGCGCGTCGTCCGCGCCCAGGTAGAAGCGCTCCGCGTCGTGGATGCAGTCGGCCTGGACGGGGCAGCCGTCGGTGCAGCGCTCGGGAGCCCCTTGCGGTGCGTTCTCGGCACGGAAGTGGTCGAGACGACCGAAGGACGCCACCCGCGCCGGCGCACTCCCCGCGAGCCACACCAGCAGGTCCAGGTCGTGGCACGACTTGGCCAACAGGAGCGGCGCCGCGAGGGCCCGGTTGCGGAACTTCCCGCGCACGTAGGAGTGGGTCATGTGCCAGTAGGCGACGTGCTCCTTCATGTCGATCGTGGTCACGTGTCCCAGGCTGCCCGACGCAACCACCTCTTGCACCGCGGCGTAGAAGCGGCTGTGGCGCAGGACGTGGCCGACCTGGAGGATGCGGCCCGCCCTCTCGGCGGCCTCCACCACGCGGATGCAGTCGGCGGGCACCGGTGCGATCGGCTTCTCGAGCAGGACGTGGTAGCCGGCCGCGAGCGAGGCCAATGCGGGCTCGACGTGCTGCGTGTCGCTGGTCGCAACGATGGCCGCCACCCCGGTGCGCGGCGCCGCGAGGAGCTCTCGCCAGTCGGCGAAGGCCTGTACCTCGCTGAGCCCGTGCTCCTCCGCCATCAGACGCCGCCGCGTTTCGTCGGGCTCGGCGATTGCCACCACCCTCAGCCGATCCGGGTGGGCGCGCGCCCAGCCGCCGTAGGTCCCGCGCCCGCGCAGTCCAGCACCGAGAACGATCGCTTCCACGCTCATGGCAGGCCTGTATACTACGCGACCCGTGCGCCAGGCTCGCCTTCTCGGTCGCGACCATACCTGCATCGGTTCGATCGCCGCCGTGGCCGAAGGCCCGGCCGCGATCGCGCTGTCTGCGGGCGGTGCGCCCAAGAGCTACGACCACACCGACATCAACGAAGACGCCGTGGCCTTCGCCTTCGGCCGGGCGGGCGTGCTGCTCCTGGCGGCAGACGCCCACGGCGGCACCATCGCCGCGGAGACCGTGGTGGGCCACCTGATCGAACGGTTCGCCCCCGCCTGGGTGGACGCTGACGACGCAGGGCCGTCGCCCGGCGACTGGCCGGCGACGGCGCACGACGCCCTGTGGGGCGCCCACGAGGTGGTGCGCCGCGCGGCGTATCGGCCCGAGCGTCAGGGCTCGCGCACCACCGTGGCGCTGGCCCTGCTGCGCAACGACCGCCTGTTCGTGGCCTCCATCGGCGACAGCCACGCGTTCGCGGTCGGCGGGGACGGGGCCCGCGACCTGGGCGAGCCACCGGAGCCCTGCCCGCCGCGTTTCTGGCCGGGCTCCGAGTCCCTCACGCCGGACCAGTTCGCCGAACATCTCGTCACCACCAGCGTCGAAGCGCGAGGGCTGCGCTGCGTAGTGCTGGCCACCGACGGCATCTCCGAGCGCGAGGTGGGCCTCGCCGACCCGGCCGGCACCACCGCCGAAGTGGCGGGAGAGGCGCGCGCAGCGCACCCGCACCTGCGGGCCCTCGAGACCGCCCGCAGCCTGGTCGAGCGGGCACAGGCGGCGCACCGTGACAATCCGTCGGGCGACAACGTGGGCATCGCCACCCTCTGGCTCGAGGACAAGGACACGCGCTAGAGCGACGCCAGGAGCGAGCCCGCCTCCTCCGCCAGCGCGAGTGCAGCGGTGAGGCCGGGCGACTCGATGCCCACCAGATGCACCGCCCCCTCGGGCGCTGCCTCGACGACGAAGTCACGCGCCGCCTCGCCGGGGGCGGTGAGACGCGGGCGCACCCCGGCGTAGTCGGGCGTCAGCCACTCGGGCCGGACCGAGGGCAGGTAGCCCTGCACAGCAGCCGCGAAACGCTCGGCCTTGGCCGGATCCACGTCGTAGCGCGGGGCGTCCACGTACTCGGCGTCGGGTCCGAAACGAATGCGTCCACCCAGGTCGAGGGTCGCGTGCACACCCAGGGCGCCGTCGAGGGCCGGCAGCGGATACACCAGCCCCTGCAACGCAACGGGAGCGCCCGGAGCCAGTGCGAAATAGTCGCCCTTGCACGGCCGCACGCGCCAACCGCGCGCGTCCACGTCGACCCCCACCGACGCCGCCACGCGATCGGCGGCGAGACCCGCCGCATTCACCAGACCGCGCGCGTCGAGCTGCGCACCCTCCCCGTCGGCGTCGCGCACCTCCAGACGGAAGCGATCGCCGCGCACCTCCACTCCGGCGACGTCGGCGCGGGTCACCAGCCGTGCACCGGCGGCCTCGGCCTCGGCCAGCAGGTCGTCGGCCAGAGCGTGAGCGTCCACGATGCCCGTCTGCGGCGAGAGCAGCGCCGCGTGGGCGCACACATCGGGCTCGCGGTCCGTCACCTGCCGTGCGTCGAGCAGCACGAGGTCACCGACGCCGTTGCGCCGCGCGTTGGCGGCGAGGTCCTCCAAGGCCCCCGCCTCCGAGACGTCTCGCGCCACCACCAGCTTGCCCAGACGCCGATGCGCAATGCCGCGGGCGCCGCAGCGCGCGTAGAGGAGTTCGCGGCCGCGCACGCAGAGCCGGGCCTTGAGCGAACCGGGCGGGTAGTAGAGCCCGGCGTGGATCACCTCGCTCGAGCGGCTGGTCACTTCGCGGGCGGCGGCCTCGCGTCGCTCCAGCACCACCACCTCGCGTCCCGCCCGGGCCAGCGCCGCCGCGCACGCCAAGCCCACGACGCCAGCGCCCACGACCGCCACCTCGGTTTCGGGCGGCGTCCTCGGCCTCATCGGCGCTGACGCGCCCCGGCGACGCTCACGAAAGGGGGGTGCCGAACTCGGCGACGAAGCGCTCCTCGAAGGCACCCTTGGGAAGCTCCAGCCCCTGCGGCCCTTCCACTCCCACCTTCAGTGCCCCCAGCAAGCTGCCGGCCCGGCAGCCTGTCTCGAGGGGCAACCCGCGGCCCAGTCCGAGAAGCAATCCGGCCCGGTATGCATCCCCCGCGCCGGTGGGATCCACGACCTCCTCGGCCCGCACCGACGGCACTTCCACGGTTCCTTCGGAGCGGTGGATCCGCGAGCCGTGCTCGCCGAGGGTCACCACCACGGCGCCCACCCGGGCCACGAACTCGGCCGCGTCCCAACCCGTGCGATCCTGCGAGAGAGACCACTCGTAGTCGTTGACGACGAACACCGTGGCGCCGGCCGAGAACTCGCGCAGCTCCTCGCCCTCGAACTGGGTGAGCGCCTGCCCGGGATCGATGACGGTGGGAACACCCATGCGCTTCAGCTCGCGGGCGTACTCGAGCATGGCCTGTTTGCCGTTGGGACCGACGATCGCAGCTTCGAGCGGCTCCGCGACGTCGGCGATGCGAGCTTCGTGCGCGCGATTCATGGCACCCGAGTGGAAGGCGGTGATCTGGTTGTCGTCCAGGTCGGTGGTGATGAAGGCCTGAGCCGTGTAGGTGCCGGGCAGCTCGCGCACGTGGTCGCGGCGCACGCCGTGGGCGTCCATCCACTCGGCGTAGTCGGAGAAATCGCTGCCCACGGTCCCGAGGAGCAGCGGGTCGCCACCCACCATGCGCAGGTTGTGTGCGATGTTGGCGCCGCAGCCGCCCCAGCTCTTGCGCATCTCGGGCACATGGAACGACACATTGATCATGTGCACTTTGTCGGCGAGGATGTGGTTCTTGAAGCGATCCCGGAACACCATGATGTGGTCGACGGCAATCGAGCCCGTGACGAGAACGGCCATGGAACCTCCGCGGCGCGGAGTCTAGCCGCGCCGGGCGCCGCCGCCGCCCCACGGGTAGAATGCTCGCCATGAAAATCGGGGACTTGTTCAGGCGCGGGGAACCGGTCTTCTCCTTCGAGTTCTCCCCGCCCAAGACCGACAAGGGCTTCGAGAGCCTCTTCCGTACCATCGCGGAGCTGAAGCGCCTCGACCCGAGCTTCGTCTCGGTCACCTGGGGCGCAGGCGGATCGACACGGCGCAAGACCGTGGAGCTGGTCTCGCGCATCCAACGGGAGGCCGGCCTCACCGCCATGGCACACCTCACCTGCGTGGGCTCCACGCGCGAGGAAATCGCTGGAATCCTCGACCGCCTGCGCGAGGAGGGCATCGTGAACGTGCTGCCCCTGCGCGGCGACCCGCCCAAGGACCAGCCCGACTTCCGGCCGGTGCCCGGGGGCTTCCGCTTCGCCAACGAGCTGATCGAGTTCATCCACGCGGGTCCGTGGGATTTCTGCACCCCGGCGGCCTGCTACCCCGAGACGCACACCGACGCAGCCAGCCCCGAGGCAGACCTGAAGAGCCTGGTGCGCAAGGTCCGGGCCGGCGCTCAGTTCCTGATCACGCAGCTCTTCTTCGACAACGCCGACTACCTCGCCTTCGTCGAGCGGGCGCGCGGCGCCGACATCGGCGTGCCGATCGTGCCGGGCATCATGCCCATCACCAGCACCGTCAACGTTCCGCGCATCGCGAAGATGTGTGGCTCCCGCGTGCCGGCCGAGCTCCAGGGCGCGGTCGACGCGGCGGCGGGCGACGCGGCGCGGGTGGACGCCGTCGGCGTCGAGTGGGCCACCCTCCAGTGCCGCGAGCTGTTGGAACGCGGCGCGCCGGGCATCCACTTCTACACGCTCAACCGCTCGCCGGCGACCCGGCGCATCTACCAGAACCTGTTCGGCGCATGAGCCCGCCGCTGCGCATCCCGCTGCGAGTGGCCGTGCTCCTCTCCGGCGAGGGGACCAGCCTCGAGAACCTGTTCGAACAGATCGAAGCGGGTGCGCTGGCAGCCGAGGTTGCGGTGGTGATCGCGTCGAAGGAGAAGGCCGGGGGACTCGCCCGCGCGCGCCGTCGCGGCGTCCCGGCGGTGGCGGTGCCGCGCCGTAAGTACCCGGATGTGAGCGCCTTCAACGATGCGATCCACGCCGTCCTGGCCGACCACCCGGTGGACCTGGTCGCCCTGCTCGGCTTCCTCTCGCCCTTCGAGACGCGCGGCTTCGAGGGCCGCGCCATCAACGTGCACCCCGCCCTGATCCCGGCCTTCTGCGGCCGTGGCTACTTCGGCGGCCGGGTCCACGAGGCGGTGCTCGAGGCCGGGGTCAGGGTGAGCGGCGCCACCGTGCACTTCGTGGATGCGGGGTACGACAGCGGGCCCATCCTGCTCCAGGAAGCCGTTCCCGTCCGCGACGACGACACCCCGGACACCCTTGCCGCCC
Organism: uncultured Desulfobacterales bacterium; assembly: GCA_964194905.1. GTDB lineage: Bacteria > Myxococcota_A > UBA9160 > UBA9160 > JAFDET01 > JAFDET01. The sequence continues at coordinate 25,214 of CAXMOD010000185.1, forward strand.
GGGTCCAGGAGGCCGAACGCAGTCTGGTGCCCGAGGCGATCCGGCTCATCGCCCAGGGCCGGGTGCGCATCGAGGGCCGCCGCGTGCGCATCCTGGGAGGCCCTTCGGCCTCCTAGGCCGCCCTGAGCCGGTCTTCCCCGCGGGGGGCCTTTTTCTCTTCAAAATTCAGGGTTTCTTCCAGTCGGCGCGTCACATCTACCCGTCCTGATGCCACTAATCCCATACCGGGAAGGGTTTTGGGAGAAGCCCTCGTGCGCCAATTTGCAGTTCTTTTGTTCTCTACCGCCCTGTTGTGTGCCGGCAGCGCGTCCGCGCAGCTCACGTTCCCCTTGGACGTCGAGTTCAGCGGCGGGGCTGACCCGCTGGGACCCACGCCCTGGCTCAGCATCACGTTCGACGACTCATTTGGTGGTGCCACCGACGTTCGCATCACCATCGACGCCCTCAACCTCGCGGGCTCCGAGTTCGCTTCCGGCGTCTACGTCAACTTCGACAGCGCGCTCGATCCGACGCTGCTGAGCTTCGTCGCGGTCGACAACAGCGACTCGGTCCCGACCATCTCGACCGGGATCGACGCGTTCAAGGCGGACGGCGACGGCTTCTTCGACATCCTCTTCGACTTCCCGACCAGCTCCGGTGCGGAGTTCGGCTCCGGCGAGAGCGTGATCTACGACATCAGCTACACGGCCGCCATCGCCGAATCGTCCTTCGACTTCGACAGCGCGCCGGGCGGCGGCAACGGCACCTTCAAGGCCGCCGCACACGTCCAGAGTATCGGCACCGGGGGCGAGAGCGGCTGGATCGGCTCGACCGGGGCACTCGTGCCCGAGCCGAACTCGGCCCTGCTGCTCGTCTCGGGCCTGCTGGGGCTCGCGTTTGCGGGCTCGCGGCGCCGGGTGCGCAGCTAGCGCTTCCGCCACACGCACGAATCGTCAGCACGCCCCGGGCCCTGTGGCCGGGGCGTGCTGCGTTGGGCCGTAGGGGCGTCTTCGGGCTCTCGGGGCGGCTATGCTCTCCCGCCATGGCCCTCTACATCGCGATGAATCACTTCCAGGTGAACCCCGAGCGCAGCGCCGAGTTCGAAGAGCACTGGCGCAAGCGCGAGACCTACCTGCACGATGTGCCGGGTTTCCTGCGCTTCGCGCTGCTGCGCGAAGACGAACCCGGCAGCTACGTCTCCCACTCCGCGTGGGAGAGCCGTGAGGCCTTCGAGGGGTGGACCCGGTCCGACGCCTTCCGCAAGGCGCACGCGCAGGCGCGCATGCCTGAGGGCCTGCTGACAGGCCATCCGCGCTTGCGGAGCTACGAAGCGGTGCTGGAGCAGGAGCTACAGACGGGCTAGGGGGCTCCGCAGGTCCTCCCGGCGCGGGCCAGCACCTCGCACAGCGACGAGAGTGCCACCACGCCGGGTGCTGCCGCTCGCCGGGGTCCCCCAAAGAGCGCACTTCGCGCCTCCAACGGATCCACCTGCGCCGAGAGCAGCAGCGCGAGCATGCCGCTCACGTGCGCGGCTGCCAGGCTGGTGCCGTCGGCAAACGCGTAGGAGTCGCCCGTGTGTGTGGAGAGGATCTCGACCCCCGGCGCCTCGACCTCGCTCGACGGACCCCGATTGCCACGCACGAAGCGCGCGCCGCCCTGGTCCACCGCACCGACTCCGATCACCGAGGGGTACGCAGCCGGGTAGCGGGGCTCGGCGGTGCCCTCGTTGCCCGCAGCCGCGACCACCAGGACACCGAGCTCTTCCATGCGGTTCATGGCCCGCTCGAGGAGCGCGTTGGGCGGACCCACGATCGACAGGTTCGCCACCCGCACCCGCTCGTCCCAGGCGGCGTCGATGCCCCGGAGCGCGTCGTAGAGAAGGCAGGTGTCGGCGGCGGCCGCGCCGCTGGGCGTGCAGATGGGAATGGCGACCGCGTCGGCCCGGGGAGCCACACCGGCGATGCCGATCCCATTTCCCTCGACCGCGCGAAGTACACCGGCGACGAGGGTCCCGTGCACCGCCGGCGTCGCCGGAGGGCCTTCCTCGAGCACGTGCACGCGCACGCCGCCGAGATCCGGGTGGTCGGCCTGGGGCGCCGAGTCGAGCACCGCCACGCGCACGCCGGCGCCCGAGGTCAGCGCGCGCCCGCGATCCACGCCGAGCGTGTCGAGGGCATGTTGGAGGGGCCGGTAGGGATCGACGCCGTTCGCCGCCCCCTGCACGCGCACGTTCTCGGCGGCGGTCCGGTAGAGGCTGTGCGGCACCACGAGCGCGCCGTCCGGGACGCGCGTGAAGAGCTGGTCCACGCCGGCTCCCGGCGGCCCCGCGATGCGCGCCACCGTCGCGCACAGCACGGGACTGAAGAACGAGGCCACGATCGCAGCCCCGGGCGCCAGCTCGAAGTCGCTGGGGATCCCTCCGCCCGGTCCCTTGGGCAGGGCCAGGAGCGCCTCGCCGGGAAGCGCAGTGGCGCCCGTATCACCCGTGGGCGAGCCCAGCTGTGCGAAGCCGTCGCCTGCGCCGGAGCCGGTCAGGCCGGGCTCGGTGCACTGGCCGATGCCGGGCACCGACGAGGGCTCGAACGGCCCGCAGCTCTCCTGGGCGCGCACCGGTGCGGCAGCGAGCAGCGTTGCCAGCAGCAGCCCTGCCACCCGAGCGGCGCAACCGTTCCCGGCGCGCCTGCTACGGCGCCGGCTCGGCGTAGACGGCAACGCCGGCATCCTCAGCGGCGAGCGCGCGTGCCGCGGCTCGCGCATCGGCGCCCGCTCCCAGACGCACCCGGTAGCGGCCCAGCTCCGTGGGGCCGGCAACGATCTGTCCGTTCACCGAGCGCAGTGCAGCGCGGATGCGACGGGCGTCCGCGTCGTCGCGGAACACCACGTCGAGCAGCGGCTGGTCGGTCGCCACGGCGGAGGTCTCGCCGGCGGTCCGGTAGACGGGCTCCTCGACGCCGCCCAGCGCCACCACACCCAGGGCGCCCGCACCCGCGAAGGCGAGCGCCAGCGCCGCAGCCGTCGCGAGCCGCGCCCAGCGCGGCGTGCCCGCGGGACGGCGCGGCGGCGCCGGAGGG
>CAXMOD010000186.1:0-19990 GCA_964194905.1 uncultured Desulfobacterales bacterium
GCCCCCTCTCTCGCAAAAGCGGACGCCATCATCCGCACTCAGGCGATGTTCGCTTCGACGATCGCAGAGTACTTCGTCGAGGCGGAGAGCGTACGGGTCGATCTGGAGATCGGTTCGGCCGATCTGCCGGCCTTCGCAAACCTGCTTCCCGACGCGCTCCACCGGAAGCTGAGCCTCCCCCCGGAGCCCCACGCCGATCGGCTGGCCCGCTTCTTCGCGCACGACCTCGCGGTGGCGGCGGACGGCAAGACCCTCACGGGTCGTCTGCTCGGCATGGAGGCCCGCGAGCGCCCGCGCCGCGACCCGATCACCGGCGAGGCGCTCGCACGGCCCGAAGGCGAAGAGCCCGAGATCGTGCTCTTCGCACGCCTCGTCTACCCGTTCCCAGGCCGACCCAAGTCGGTCACGCTCTTCGGTCCGCGGGCGCAGGCGGCCAGCGTGGGCTTCGTCAGCTACCACGGTGCCATCGCGGTGAACGACTTCCGGTACCTGGCCCCGTCCCAGACCCTGCTCCTCGACTGGCAGGATCCGTTCTACACGCGCTTCGAGACCCGGTCCCTGCGTCGCAAGTACTTCGCGCCGATGAGCGGCTTTCTCTACGTGGATCCCTACGAGGTGCGCAAGGAGATCATCGTGCGCCCGCTCGATCTCCAGCGCTTCGTCGACCTCGGCCTCGAGGGGCGCGCCACGATTCCCGTCGAGATCCAGCCGGAGCTCGAACGTCGCGCTGCGGCCTTCCTGCGCGAGCACCACCCGGTGGAGATCGACGGTGTGCGCGTCGAAGGCGAACTGGCGCGGATCAACTTCCTCGAGCGCACGCTCCGCACCAGCCGTGTGGTGGAGCCCCGGCAGGAGCTCGACATTCACGCTGCCGTGATGGGCGCGATCTTCGTCTATCCGACCGACGGCCTCCCGGAGCGCGTGACCATGGAGTGGGATCTGTGGACGGAACGCACGCCGCTGATTCCGGCGGCCAGCGTCGATCAGGCCGGTCCCCTGCCCATCTTTCTGGAGCCGGACTTCCGTGTGCTCGAATGGCGGAACTTCCTGAAGAATCCGGAGCTGCCGAGCCTGCGGGTGCTGCGCGCGCCGCCCGATGCGGCACGGCGCGCGCTGGCCGACTGGGGCCGCTGGTTGCTCGGGGTCGTCGCCATCGGCTTCGTGGTCGCGGCGGCGCGTCGGCGCCGTCGGAACGTATTCGTCGCAGCGGGGATCTCGGTGCTGCTGGCCGTCGCGGGCTTCGCAGGGAGCCGCGATGCATCCCTTTCCGACGAGCGCGCGAAGGAGGTCGTGGGTGGGCTCCTGCACAACGTCTACCGCGCCTTCGACTTCCGCGACGAAGAGCGCATCTACGACGTGCTCGCCCGGAGCGCCGAGGGCGGTCTGTTGGAGCGGGTCTACCTCGAGACCCGCCGCGGCCTCGAGTTGCAGAGCCAGGGGGGCGCCCGCGCGCGCGTGAAGGAGGTCGAGGTGGTTGATCTCAGCGCCCAGTCCGCGGCCGGCGGCGCCTTCGACGCGTTCACCACCTGGAACGTCGCCGGCTCTGTGGGTCACTGGGGGCACGTGCACCAGCGCCGCAGTCGCTATCGCGCAAAGCTCCGCATCGCGCCCGTCGACGGCGCGTGGAAGCTCGTCAGTCTCGAGATCCTGGAGGAGGAGCGGCTCTAGCGGATCGGGCGCCCCGGGGAACGAGCCGCCTCCAGGCGCGCCGCGTTCGCCTGCATCGCGGCGAGCCAGTCGGCGGCGCAGCGATTGCTGCATGGCGCGAAGACCACGCTCTCGATGCCCAACTCGGTAAGTCGACGCGTGGTCTCGGGAAGGGGGTCGGCCTCCCAGAGGATGAGTCGCGCCGGGTGCTCGCGAAGCAGCGCCTCCAGCGCGCGCCATTGCGGCCCGGGCGGAATCGCGTCGGGCTCCCAGTGGAGGGAGCGGCCGTCGAGGCCGTAGCGCCGACCCAGGTAGTCGTACAGCGGGTGCGAGTACAGGATCGGCTCGTCGGCGATGCGCTCCGCCATCGCGCTGAGCCGGCGGTCGAGCGCCTCGAGCTCTGCCTCGAGCCCCGCGGCGCGCAGCTCGAACTCCGCCGACGCATCCGGTCGTGCGGTCGAAAGGGCCTCCGCTACGGCGCGAGCCTGCAACGCCGCCAGCGTGGGATCGAGCCACGTGGTGAAGGCCGTGGCCCCGTGGCTGTGTTCGCCCCGCGGGCCGTGCCGGTGGGTTGGATCCTCGACGTGGATCAGGCGGTCGGCGTAGCCGGCGGACGTGTCGACGAGCGCCCGCTCCCGAAGCGTTGCGCGATCGATCCAGGCGTCGTAGCCGGCCCCGCTTCGCAACACCAGGTCCGCGTTCTGGTAACGCGCCACCGTGTCGGCGCTCGGGCTCCACTGGGAAGGGTCGACGTCGGCCGGCGCGGGGAAGTGGACCTCGACCGCGTCTCCCCCGATCCGCTCGGCCATGGCGCGCAAGGGTTCGTTGACGACGTAGACCACGAGCGGCCCGGCGTCGTCGGGATCCGGGGCGGAAGCCTCCGGCTCCGGGGCCGGCGAGCACGCGACGGCGAGTGCGAGCAATGCAACCGGCAACCATCTCACGAGAGCAGGAACCTGCGGATCGCCGCTTCGCCGAAGCGGCTGACGCCCAAGGTCAGGAGACCCGCCAGGCCGACGCCCAGGACCGCGACCGCCACCACCTCGGAGAGCAGCACGGCCGCAACGCGGGGGCGCGAGGCTCCGATCTTGTGGAGCGTTTCGATCTCGCGGCGCCGGAGGCGGATCGAGAGCAGGAAAACCAAGGCCGCCGTGGCCAGGGTGGCCGCGCCCACCACACCGATGGCGGCGACGGCGTAGCTCTCCACCGTGAGGACCGTCTCGAGAAGCTCGTCCATCACGGCCGTCGAGCGCACGACCTGAACCGCCTCGTCGGGCGCCTGGTAGCGGCCGAGAAGCAGCGCGCGTGCCCGCTCGTCCGGTGGAAACGCCAGCACCGCCGAGAGCGGGAGATCCCCGACGTCACCGTGGAAGTGGAAGCTCGCCAGATTCTCCGGCGTGATCTCGTTGTACTCGACCACGGAGGCCTTGGCGGTGATGCGGCTGCCCTCACGCGCAGCCACGTCGGCGTCGGCGCCGGGCTCGGCCAGGTCGCGGTGGCCGTGGCCGAGTCCGCCGATCACCCAGGCGGTCTTCACGTCGACGAAGACCGCGCCATCGTCGGCGGAGTGATTCGGAGCCAGCACGCCCACCACCTTCATCTTCAGGGGATACACACCGGCCAGCTGGAAGACCGTCTGCGGCGAGGAGACCAGGGTGTCGCCGGGCGCCACGCCGAACTCCCGCGCGGCGCGGGCGCCCACCACGCACTCGCCGAGCACGGCCATCGCTCGTCCCGTCGCCACGCGCAGCCCGCGCAGTGCAAAGTAGTCGAGCGTCGTGCCCACGATGGGCCGTCCCCGCGTCTCGAAGCCCAGGTGCAACGGCACGGCCTCCACGAGCCCCGTCCTCCTCACCCGCTCGAACTCCCGCTGGGAGATCGGCTCGGGCGGCTCTGGCTCGAAGTAGAGCGATGCCAGGACCAGCTCGAGGGCGCTGCCCCGCGCGCCAACCACCAGCGGGGTGAGGTCGGCCCGGGCGGTCAGCTCGCGGGCGCTCTGGTCCACCAACACGCGCAGCCCGATCGGCAGGAAGACGATCAGCGCAATCGAGATGACGAGGATCGCCGTCTTGATCCGATGATGGAGCAGGTAGCGCCAGGCGAGGAACGCGGGTCCGCTCACGCGGAACCCTCGCCCAGGGTCTTGAAGTCGATCACCCGGCCGAAGCGAGGCAGCAGCTCGTAGTCGTGGGTGACCGTCAGCAGCGTCGCGCCGGCGCGCTCGCAGTAGGCGAAGAGGGCGTCGAGGGCGCGCTCCTTGTTGGCCGGATCGAGGTTTCCGGTGGGCTCGTCGGCGAGGAGCAGCTCGGGCTCGGTCACCAATGCGCGACACAGGGCGGCCCTCTGGCGCTCACCGTGGGACAGCCGCGCGGGAGTCCGCGCGAGCTTGTCGCGCAGCCCGACCCCCGCGGCCAGGACCTGGGCGCGCTCCCGCGCAGCAGCGTCCAGCCGCAAGACCGGGTTCATCCGGTAGGGCAGCAGGATGTTGTCGAGGACCGAGAGATACTCGAGCAGTTCGAACTCCTGGAAGACCAGACCGAGGCGTCGGGCCCGGAACGACCGGCGCGCGGCGTCGCCCGAGCGGCTCAGGTCGACGTCCGCCGTCTCCACGACACCCGCTTCGGGGAGCGCGATCCCCGCCACCAGGTGCAGCAGGGTGGTCTTCCCCGAACCGCTGGGTCCGATCACGGCCACCTGCTCGCCCCGATCCACCCGCAGCTCCGGAATGCGCAGCTCGAAGTCGCCGCCCGGGTAGCGGAAGACGACGTCTCGAAGTCTCGTGGCGGCGGCCATGGCTTGTATCCTACCGCTCGATCGGCGATGAAAGGGGCGCAGCGGTGCTCCTGCTAGCTTCCCATCGTGAAGCTCCTGGCGATCGAGACGGCGACGCCGGCCACGCGGGTGGCGCTCGCGGTGGACGGCGAGGTGGTGGCGGAAGTGGAGGGCGACGGGCGCCCCCACGCAGCGGCGTTGCTGCCGGCGGTCGAGCGCTTGCTGGCCGAGGCGCGGATCGCGCTCGCGGACGTGGACGCGTTCGCGGTCTCGATCGGGCCGGGCTCGTTCACGGGGCTGCGCATCGGGCTCTCGACGGTGAAGGCCTTCGCCCTCGGTGGGCGTCCGCTGGCCGGGGTACCGACCCTGGCGGCGCTGGCCTGGCCGGAGCGCGACGCGGCTCCCACGCTGGTCGCCTCGCTGGATGCCCAGCGCGGCGAGCTCTACGCCGCCGCCTACACGGTGGGCGGTGACCTGGGCCTCGAGCCGCTGTGGTCGGAGTGCCTGCTGATGCCCGACGAGCTGCGCTCGCGGGCGCCGGCCAACGCGAAGCTGGTAGGCGCCGTCGGGGCAAGTGGCGAGGGCAAGGGCCCCCGCGCGGGAGACGTGGCGCTGCTCGGCGCGCGCATCCTGGCCGCCGGAGGGGGCGAGGAGGCCGCCACCCTGGTGCCGCGCTATGTGCGCCGGGCGGAGGCGGAGGCACGTCGACTGGATTCGCCGACCGAGCCCCATGGGGACGTGAACAGCCCGCTTTGACACCCCCCCGCGGGTACCTTAACCTGCTGACTTAACAGGCTTTCGGCGGAAATCGGGGGGTCGCGGGAGACGCAAACCGGGTTTGGACCCGCGCGACATCGACACGATCCAGAGACTGGCTGCCAGCGACGGAGAACTGCGGCAGCTCTGGGCGCAACACTGCACGATCGAGGCCGAGTTGACCGACCTCGACGCGCGGCGTTACCTGACGCCGGAAGAGGAGGTGCGGCGCAAGCAGCTGCAGAAGGCCAAGCTGGCGGGTCGGGATCGCATTCAGGCCATCCTCGACCAACGGACCTGACCACCCCCACTCTCTACCCCCGGATCTACCCCCGGATGGACGGAACATTGCGGTGAGGCTCACGGGATCGGAAATCCTGATTCACGCGCTGCGCGAAGAGGGGGTGGACGTCATCTTCGGCCACCCCGGCGGCGCCGTCCTCTTCATCTACGACGCCATCCACAAGCTCGGCTTCAAGCACATCCTCGCCCGCCACGAGCAGGGTGCGGTGCACATGGCCGACGGTTTCGCGCGCGCATCCGGCAAGCCGGGCGTGGCGCTGGTGACGTCCGGTCCCGCGCTCACCAATGCGGTGACGGGTCTGGCGACCGCGTACTCGGACTCGATCCCGATGGTGTGCTTCTCCGGGCAGGTGAACACGGTTGCCATCGGCAGTGACGCCTTCCAGGAAGCGGACAACGTCGGCATCACGCGCCCCGTCACCAAGCACAACTACCTGGTGACCGACGTTCGCAAGCTCGCCCCCACCATCAAGGAGGCGTTCCACATCGCCACGTCCGGGCGGCCGGGCCCGGTGCTGGTGGACATCCCGAAGGACGTCTCCAACACCGAGTGCGAGTTCCATTACCCCAAGGACGTGCATCTGGAGCACTACCAGCCGCGCTACGAGGGGCACTGGGGCCAGATCAAGAAGGCCCTGGCGCTGATCCTGCAGGCCAAGCGGCCGGTGGTGTACTTCGGCGGCGGCGCCATCCTGTCCGGCGCGGCGGACGAGCTGCGCGCGTTCGTCGAGAAGCTCAAGATCCCCGCCACGTACACGCTGATGGGTATCGGCGGCATTCCCGGTGATCACCCGCTGTCGCTCGGCATGCTGGGCATGCACGGCACCTACCGTGCGAACCTGGCCGTGGACCAAGCCGACGTGCTGGTCGCCATCGGAGCGCGCTTCGACGACCGGGTGACCGGAAAGCTGGACGAGTTCTCGCAGCACTCGCGCAAGATCCACATCGACATCGACCCCACCAGCATCCGCAAGACGGTGCACGTGGACATCCCGATCGTGGGCGACGTGAAGAACTGCCTCCAGAAGCTCCTCAAGCTGCTCGACGACGAGCGTGGTCTGGACAGCTTCTACGAGAACGTGGCGCCGTGGTGGCGGCAGGTCGATGACTGGAACCGCGAGGCCCCCATCGCCTACACGCAGTCGGCCGACGGCGAGCTGTTGCCCCAGTTCGTGATCGACAAGATCTACCAGATGACCGAGGGCAGGGCGGTGGTGACCACCGACGTGGGACAGCACCAGATGTGGGCCGCGCAGTACTACCACTGCCAGAGTCCCAACAACTGGGTCACCTCGGGTGGGCTCGGCACCATGGGCTTCGGCCTGCCGTCCGCGATCGGCGCCCAGGTGGCGCGGCCCGGCGAGACCGTGGTCTGCATCGCCGGGGACGGGTCGCTCCTCATGACGATCCAGGAGCTGGTGACGGCGGTGGAAGAGCGCCTTCCGGTGAAGGTGGCGATCATCAACAACCGCTACCTGGGCATGGTGCGGCAGTGGCAGCAGATCATCTACGACGACCGCACCAGCGGCGTCGACCTCCACGTGGGGCCCGACTGGGTGAAACTGGCCGATGCCATGGGCGCCCTGGGCTTGAGGGCCACGCGGCCCGACGAGGTGGAGCCGGTGCTGGAACAGGCCCTGGCCCACGACGGTCCGGTGCTCATCGACTTCGTCGTGCGCGAGCGCGAGAACGTCTATCCCATGGTGGCCGCCGGAAGTCCCTCGTCCAAGATGATCCTGGCCGACCCGGACCCGATGGGCTGAGGGGGCACCGTGCGACACACCGTTTCCGTCCTGGTGCGCAACGAGTTCGGCGTGCTCTCGCGCGTAGTCGGCATGTTCAGCGGCCGCGGCTACAACATCGACAGCCTGAACGTGGCGCCGACCCTCGACCCGAGCGTCTCCAACATGACCATCGTCACTCAGGGTGACGACGAGACCATCGAGCAGATCACCAAGCAGCTGCACAAGCTGATCGACGTGATCGGCGTGAAGGACTTCGTAAGCCAGAAGGACTTCGTGGGCCGTGAGCTGGCGATGCTCAAGGTGGCCCCGACCCCGGAGGCGCGCGCCGAGGTGCTGCGCATCGTGGAGATCTTCCGCGGCAAGATCGTGGATGTCTCCGCGAAGTCGTTCGTGATCGAAGTGACCGGTGGGCAGGACAAGATCGACGCCATGTCGCGCCTGCTCGAATCCCTGGGTTTGCAACAGGTGGTCCGCACCGGACCTCTCGCCGTGACGCGCGGCAGCTGACCGGGCGGAACCCCAAGAAGAGGAAGCATCGAATGGCCGTCAGAGTTTTCTACGACAAGGACGCCGACCTGGGACGCCTGGACGGCAAGACCGTGGCGGTGATCGGCTACGGCAGCCAGGGCCACGCCCACGCCCTCAACCTGCGGGACTCGGGAGTCAACGTCGTGGTGGGCCTGCGCAAGGACTCAGCGTCGGTGCAGAAGGCCGAGGGCGAGGGTCTGCGCGTCGTGGCGCCCATCGAGGCCGCCCGAGAGGCCGACGTGGTGATGCTCACCGTCCCCGACGAACTGATGGCCGACATCTACCGCGACGAGATCGCGCCGGGCCTGGTCTCGGGCAACTATGTGGCGGTGGCGCACGGCTTCAACATCCACTTCGGGCAGATCCGGGTGCCCGAGGGTGTCAACGTTTTCATGGTGGCGCCCAAGGGCCCGGGGCACACGGTGCGCGGTCACTACCTCGAGGGGCGCGGCGTGCCGTCGCTGGTGGCGGTGGGCGAGGACCCGTCGGGTGACACCCTCGAGATGGCGCTGGCCTACGCAGGCGGTATCGGCGCGGGCCGCGCGGGCATCCTCGAGACGAACTTCCGCGAAGAGTGCGAGACCGACCTGTTCGGCGAGCAGGCGGTGCTGTGCGGGGGCCTGACCGCTCTGATGCAGGCCGGCTACGAGACACTCGTCGAGGCCGGTTACGCGCCGGAGATGGCCTACTTCGAGTGCATCCACGAGGTGAAGCTCATCGTGGATCTCGTCTACGAAGGCGGCATCGCCAACATGCGGTACTCCGTCTCGAACACGGCCGAGTACGGGGACCTGACCCGCGGCCCGCGGGTGGTGGACGCGGATACCAAGGCGCGCATGAAGCAGATCCTGGAAGAGATCCAGTCGGGCAACTTCGCGAAGGAATTCATCCTGGAGAACCGCGCCGGTCAGGCATCGTTCAACGCGCTGCGCCGGCGGGGTGCCGAGCACGGGTTGGAGGAGGTCGGGGCACGGCTGCGAGGCCTCATGCCCTGGCTCCAGGAGAATCGCCTCGTGGACCGTTCGAAGAACTGACGTGGAACGCTTCCGCGAGCGCCCCAGCGAGCGGATCGTCCCGGACGCCTGGCGTTTCGCGGCGGTACCCGCCGGCGGGGCCGTGTTGTGCGGCCTGTTGGGCTGGGGGTTCCTCGGCTGGCTGGGGGGCGTACTCGCGGTCCTCGTGGTGGCGTTCTTCCGCAACCCGGATCGAGGCCTCTCCCCGGACCCCCGCTGCGTGGTCTCGCCCGCCGACGGCTGGGTGCTCGACGTCTCCGAGATCGAGGAAGTCGATGGCGGCAAGGCCCTGCGCATCGCGATCTTCCTCACGGTGTTCGACGTGCACGTGAACCGCATGCCGCTCGGCGGTCGCGTGGTCGACGTGGAGCGCACCGGGAACCGGTTCCTGGCGGCCATGAACCCCGACGCCGAGCACGACAACGTGCGCTGCAGCCTCACCCTCGAGACCGAGCGGGGGACGCGCTTCCGGGTCACCCAGATCACGGGCCTCATCGCGCGGCGAATCGTCTGTCACCCGCAGGTGGGCCAGTGGGTGGACCGGGGTCTGCGTTTCGGGTTGATCCGCTTCGGGTCTCGCACCGACGTGGTGTTGCCGCTGGGCGCGGTGCCCCTGGTGACCCGCGGCGCGCGGGTGCTCGGGGGCAGCACCGCGATCGCGTGGTTGGAGGAGGCAGCGTGAGCGAGCCGACTTCGCCGGCCGAACCCGGACGCCGCCGGCGCCGGCGCCGCCGCCCGCGCCGGGAGCGCCGCAACGGCATCCACCTGCTCCCGCAGATCTTCACGACGGGGAACCTCTTCTTCGGGTTCTTCGCGATCGTGCACGCCAGTCTCGGGAACTTCGACCGCGCCGCCCTCGGCATCGTGCTGGCGGTGGTATTCGACATCCTGGACGGCCGCGTGGCCAGGCTGGCGCGCATGACCAGCCGCTTTGGCGCCGAGTACGACTCCATCGCCGACACCGTCTCCTTCGGCGTGGCGCCGGCGTTCCTCGCCTTCTGGGCGGGCAACCTCCAGGCGCTGGGACGCACCGGGCTCGTCATGGCCTTCCTGTTCACGGTGTGCGCCGCGCTGCGCCTGGCGCGCTTCAACGTTTCTCCGGGGCGCTACCAGGGGCGTTTCCAGGGGCTGCCCAGCCCGGCGGCGGCGGGCACGGTCGCCACCACCCAGTGGGCGGTTTCGCTGCTGCGCGAGAACGGGGTGGCCTGGACCGCGCCCGAAGCGCTGGTGGCGGCGGGCATCGCCGCTCTCGGCCTGCTGATGGTGAGCGCCGTTCCGTACCGAAGCTTCAAGGAGGTGGATGTGCGGCACCCCTTCGGCACGCTGGTGCTCGTGGTGCTGGTCCTGGCTGTGATGGCCCAGGAGCCGATGATTTCGCTGTTCGTGTTCGGCGTCTGCTACGTCGCCTCCGGACCCGTCGAATGGGCCTGGCGGCGCATCGCGGGCAAGCCGCTGGTGGAGCTGGCGGTGGAGCCCGCCGAGGAAGCCACGTCATGAGCCGCAATCCCGACCGCGTTCTCATCTTCGACACCACCCTGCGCGACGGCGAGCAGTCGCCCGGCTGCAGCATGAACCTCCAGGAGAAGCTCCAGCTCGCCCGGCAGCTCGCGCGCCTGGGCGTCGACATCATCGAGGCGGGCTTCCCCATCGCCAGCGAAGGCGACCTGGAGAGCGTCAAGGCCATCTCCCGCGAGGTGCGTGAGCCCATCGTGTGCGCCCTGGCGCGTACTGCCGCGACGGACATCGAACACGCCCAGGAGGCGCTCGCGCAGGCGGCCCGACCGCGCATCCACACCTTCATCGCGACCAGCGACATTCACCTGGAGCACAAGCTGCGCAAGAGCCGTGAGCAGGTGCTGGAGGAGGTGGACCGCGCGGTGCGCCAGGCGCGGAGCTACGTGGACGACGTTGAGTTCTCGGCCGAAGACGCCACGCGCTCCGACCCGGATTATCTGGTGCAGGTCTTCGCGACCGCCATCGAGGCCGGCGCCTCCACCTGCAACGTGCCCGACACGGTCGGCTACACCACGCCCACCGAGTACTACGAGCTGATCCGATTCCTGCGCCAGCAGATCCCGGGTAGCGACGCCGTCACCTTCAGCCTGCACTGTCACAATGACCTGGGTCTCGCCGTATCAAACAGCCTGGCCGCCATCCGCGCCGGAGCGCGGCAGGTGGAGTGTACCGTCAACGGCATCGGCGAGCGCGCGGGAAACACCGCCATGGAAGAGGTGGTGATGGCCCTGAAGACCCGACGAGACGTGTACGAGGGCGCCGACACCGGCATCGTGACCAGTGAGATCTACCCGACCAGCCGGCTGCTCTCGTCGATCATCGGCGTCGCGGTGCAGCCCAACAAGGCCATCGTCGGCGACAACGCCTTCGCCCACGAGGCCGGCATCCACCAGGACGGCGTACTGAAGGCCGCCATCACCTACGAGATCATGACGCCCCAGTCCATCGGGCGGCCGAGCAACGAACTGGTGCTGGGCAAGCACTCCGGGCGCCACGCGTTCCGCGACCGCCTCGCCGAGCTGGGCTTCCAGCTGGAAGGCGATGAGTTCGAGCGCGTCTTCAAGGACTTCAAGGCCCTCGCGGACAAGAAGAAGAGCGTCTTCAACGAAGACCTGGAGGCGCTGGTCTCGGAGGCGTTCACCCACGCCGACGACATCTACGAGCTGGGCCAGATGGCTCTCGTATCGGGAACCTTCGCCACGCCGACGGCGACCGTGGAGATGACCGTGGCCGGGGAGCAGCGCAAGACCACGGCGATGGGCGTCGGCCCGGTGGATGCGGTCTTCAAGGCGATCGCGGACCTGACCGAAACCAAGAGCGAGCTCCTGCGTTACCAGGTGAACGCCATCACCGGCGGCATGGATGCCCAGGGCGAGGTGTCCGTCACGCTGGCCGACGGCGAGCGCAAGGTGATCGGCCACGGCGCGCACACCGACGTAATCGTGGCCAGCGCCAAGGCCTACGTTCACGCGCTCAACAGGCTGGAGTGGCACAAGCAGCGCCACGCCGAAAGCGAGCCGCGCGGCATCTAGCGCGCGCGCTCGGGGCGCCCCCACGTTGAGCGGAGACGGAAAGGACCCCATGGATCGCGTTCTCGTGCTGCCGGGAGACGGCATCGGCCCCGAGGTCACGGAACAGGCGCAGCGCGTGTTGGTGGCCGCGGCCGACCGGCACGGGCTGAAGCTCGCGTTCGAGGAGGGGCTCATCGGTGGCGCGGCCATCGACGCCGAGGGAACACCGCTTCCCGACGCCGTGGTGACGCGGGCGCGCGAGTGCCGCGCGGTGCTGCTGGGTGCGGTGGGCGGCCCCAAGTGGGACGACATGCCGGTCGACACGCGGCCCGAGAGGGGCCTGCTGCGCATCCGCAAGGAGCTGGGCCTGTTCGCCAACCTGCGTCCGGCCAACGTCTTTCCGGCGCTGGCCGACGCGTCGACTCTGCGTCCCGAAGTCGTGCACGGAATCGACCTGCTGGTGGTTCGCGAGCTCACCGGCGGCATCTACTTCGGCGAGCCGCGCGGCCGCGCGCTCGTGGAAGGGCGCCGCGAGGCGCGCAACACCATGGTCTACGACGAGGTGGAGGTGAAGCGGATCTCCCGCGTGGCCTTCGAGGCGGCGCGTGGGCGCCGTCGCCACGTCACTCACGTGCACAAGGCCAACGTGCTCGAGGTGTCCCAGCTCTGGTACGAGGTAGTGGACGAGGTGGCGCGCGAATACAGCGACGTGGAGTTGCATCACCAGCTGGTGGACTCGTGCGCGATGCTGCTGGTCAAGGAGCCCGGGCGTTTCGATGTGATCGTCACGGGGAACCTCTTCGGCGACATCCTCTCGGACGAGGCGGCCATGATCACCGGCTCGCTGGGCATGCTCCCCTCCGCCAGCCTGGGCGAGGGTGGGGTGGGCCTCTACGAACCGGTGCACGGTTCGGCACCGGACATCGCCGGCCGTGACGTGGCCAATCCTCTGGCCACGATCCTCTCGGCGGCGATGCTGCTCGAGCACTCGCTCGGCGCCCACGCGGCGGCCGGCGAAGTGCGTGACGCCGTGGCGCGGGTGCTCGACGACGGCCACCGCACCGCGGATCTGGTGCTCGGCGCCGCTGACCGCGACGTGCTGGGCTGCCGGGCCATGGGCGACCGGGTGCTGGAGGCGCTGGGCACTCCGTGAGCGTGAACGGGCTTCTCGAGGTTGCGGTGTTGGGCGCGACGGGTGCGCTCGGCGGCGAGGTGCTGAGCGTGCTGACCGAGCGGAGCTTCCCGATCGGACGCCTGGTTCCGGTCGCCACCGAGCGCTCGCTCGGGGACACGGTCTCGTTCGGCGACGACGAGCTCGCCGTCGTGACCGACGTCGCCTCGCTCGAGGGCTTCGACCTGGTCTTCCTGTGCGCGCCTCCCGAGGCGTCGCTCACCTTCGCGGGGCACGCGCTGCGGGCGCGCGTTCCGGCCATCGATCTCTCGGGCGCGCTTCTGGAACAGCCGGACGTGGATCTGCGCGTCGCGGAGTGGCTGGAAGTGGATGAGGAGCTGGACAAGCCGCTGGTGGCCGGCCCGGGCGGGCTGGAGCTGGCCCTGGCCCTGGTGCTCCAGCCCCTGGCGCGCGCCGCGGGCCTGCACCGCGTGGTGGCCACCTGCTTCGAGTCGGTCTCGGTCGAGGGGCGCGGCGGGGTGGACTCACTCTCGGAGCAGACGGTGGCCCTGTTCAGTCAGCAGACACTGACCGCAGACTCGATCGCGTTCGACTGCCGCCCCGCTGCGAGGGGCGACGACGACGCGAGCGTGGTCCTGCGCGGGACGCTCGGTCGCCTGCTCGGTGGACCGCTGCCCCTGGTGGTAACCCGGGTGCGCGTGCCCACCTTCAGCGGCGACGGAATCGCGCTGTGGTTGGAGACGGAGCAGGCGCTCAGCGCCGATGAGGCGCGTGCGCTCCTGGGCAAGGCATCCGGCGTGGAGCAACGCTTCGATTTCATCCCCACGACCCGCAACGCGATCGGCTCCGACGTGGTGCTGGCCGGTCCCGTGGAGGAGGCCGAGGGTGGGCTGCGCATGTGGCTGGCGGTGGACGGGCTGCGCATGGCGGCGCTGAACGGTGTCCTGCTCGCGGAGGCGCACCCCTTCCAGCGCCGTGCGCCCTGAACCGTGCGGACATTTCGGCTCACTCTGGAGTACGACGGCACCGACCTGGCAGGCTGGCAGGTTCAAGCCGGAGGCCAGCGTACGGTGCAAGGCGAGCTGAATGCGGCGCTGGGGCGCGTGACCCGGGAACACGCCTCGGTGGTGGGGGCGGGACGCACCGACGCCGGCGTCCACGCCGAGGCGCAGGTGGCGAGTGTGCGCCTGGCGACGGCCCTCGCGCCCGATGCTCTGCGCCGTGCGCTGAACGCCGTACTGCCCCGTGACGTGGCGGTTCGCGAGGTGGTGGAAGCGGCGCCCGACTTCCACGCCCTGCGCGACGCGCGCGGCAAACTGTATCGCTACGCCGTGTGGAACGGACGGAGCCGCTCGCCGTTGCGCGACCGCAGCCACTACTACGTGGCGCCGCGGCTGGACAGCAAGGCGATGGCCGAGGGCAGCCGGGCCCTGGTGGGCACCCACGACTTCGCTTCCTTCCAGGCCGCAGGGAGCGACGTCCGCACCAGTGAACGCACGCTGTGGCGCTTCGACGTAGAGGCCCGGGAGGGCGGCGAGATCCTCTTCTGGATCGCCGGGGAGGGTTTCCTGCGCCACATGGTTCGGATCGCGGTGGGCACGCTGCTCGAAGTGGGGCGAGGGCGCCGCACGCCTTCGGGGGTGGCCGAGGCGCTGGCGGCGCGCGAGCGCTGCGCGGCGGGTCCCACGGCGCCCGCCCAGGGCCTGACCCTGGTCCGCGTCGACTACTGAATCCACCGGGAATCCGGGCACTTGGGGGCGGAGGAGCGCTTGACGGGCCAGCGGCCATGGGGTACCTACTGCGGCTCCTATGGGAGCGATCGCACACAAGGCCACCCGCAGTTTCGACCGGCGGGACGTGGAGCCCCGCTGGCTCGTCGTGAATGCCGACGACCAGGTGCTGGGCCGGATGTGCACGCGTATCGCGATGCTGCTGCGTGGCAAGCACCGCCCGCAGTACACGCCCCACGCCGACGTGGGCGACTTCGTCATCGTCGTGAATGCGGAGAAGGTCAAGCTGACCGGTCGCAAGCGCGAACAGAAGATCTACCAGCGCCACACCGGCTATACCGGCCACCTCAAGGAGACCACGGCCGCGCGGCTCCTCGACGGTCCCCACGCGGACCGGGTGGTGCGCGAGGCCGTGCGCGGCATGCTGCCGAAGAACGCGCTGGGCCGGAAGCTGCTGCGCAAGCTCAAGGTCTACGCCGGCCCCGAGCACCCGCACGCCTCCCAGCAGCCCGAGGAGATCAGCGTTGGCTGAAGCCCAGATCGTGACCGCCACCGGCAAGCGCAAGACCTCGGTCGCGCGCGTGCGCCTCACGCCGGGCAACGGCACCCTGCTGGTGAACGGCAGGACGATGGAGGACTACTTCCCGCGCGAGGTGCTCCAGATCGTCATCAAGCAGCCGCTCGAGGTGACGGGCGGCGTCGGCCGCTACGACATCCACGCCCGTGTGAACGGAGGCGGTCCCTCCGGCCAGGCGGGCGCCCTGCGCCATGGCATCGCCCGGGCGATCGAGAAGCTCGAAGCCGAGCAGCGCCCCGGTCTGAAGAAGGCCGGGCTCCTCACGCGGGACTCGCGCAAGAAGGAGCGCAAGAAGTACGGCCAGCGCGGGGCCCGTGCGCGCTTCCAGTTCTCCAAGCGGTAATCCCAGGGGACAGATCCTCATTCCTTCAACGGGGCGCCGCGCGGCGCCCCGTTTCGTTTCTGTATCGTTCGAGCCAGGAGAGAGCCATGAAGGTCGCAGTCGTCGGCGCCAGCGGGTACACGGGACTGGAGCTGTTGCGCATCCTGCTACGCCACCCCGAAGTGGAGCTGGTGGCGGCCACGTCGGAGCAGCGCTCCGGCCGCGCCGTGGCCGAGTCGTTCGCGTCGCTGGCGGGCCTCACCGATCTGGTCTTCGAGTCGCTGGACCCCGCCGCTCTGGAGGGAAGGGCGGAACTGGTCTTCTCCTGCCTGCCTCACGCCGCATCGGCGCCCAGCGTGGCCCGCCTGCGCGAGTCCGGGATCGCCGTGGTCGACCTCTCTGCCGACTTCCGGCTGGGCGACATGGCGGCCTACACGGCCGCCTACGGGAAGCACGGCGCTGCCGACTGGTTTGGAAAGGCGGTCTACGGCCTGCCGGAACTCCACCGGGCCTCGCTCGTGGGTGCGGACTTCGTGGCTGCGCCCGGCTGCTATCCGACCTCCGTGCTGCTGCCGCTGGCGCCATTCCTGCGGGCCGGGCTGGTAGAGCCGAGCCTGGTGGTGGACTCGAAGTCGGGCGTCTCGGGCGCCGGGCGCAAGGTGGAGGCCGCCTACCTGTTTGCAGAGGTGGACGAGAACGTGGCCGCGTACAACGTGGGGGGCTCGCACCGCCATGTGCCGGAGATGGAGGAGCAGGCGACCCGCCTGGCCGGGAGCGATGTGCGGATCACGTTCGTGCCGCACCTGCTACCCACCATCCGGGGCATCGCCACCAGCGTATTCGCCCGGCCGAAGCAGCGACTCTCGCCGGACAGCGCCCGGGAGGTGCTGGCAGAAGCCTACGCGGACGAGCCCTTCGTGCGGGTCCTGCCCGAAGGCGCCACGCCCAGTCTGGCGGCCGTGCGGGGCAGCAACTTCTGCGACGTGCAGGCCGTGGCCGACGAGCGCACGGGCACGCTGGTGCTCCTGGCCAGCCTCGACAACCTGGTGAAGGGCGCCTCCGGCCAGGCCGTCCAGTGCATGAACCTGATGCGCGGCCTCCCAGAGACCACGGGCCTCCTGGAAGCCCCCCTGGTGCCCTAGAAGCCGAGCGGGAGGCCGGCCTAGAACGGATTCAAGTCCTCGGGCAGGCGCTGCACGTACGGGCGCAGGGTGCCCGGTGACGCGCCGGCGCTGCGCGCCATCAGGATCAGGGCCACGAGATCGCAGCGTGCCGTGCCGTAGGCTTCCCGGGACTTGGACCGGGCCTCGCGGTTGGCCGCTTCCTGCCGCGAGCGGTCTTCGACCCGCACCCGGACCGAGCCGATCTCGAGCTTCTTCCAGCGGTCGCGGCTGTCCTGGAGCTGCTTCTCTGCCTCGCCCAGGACCAGGTCCCAAGCGTCCAGCTGATCGTCGGCCGGGGTGCGAGAACTCTCGAGCGGGCTTCCGTCGCACTCCGGCGGCTGCCAGCCCCGGTTGGCCGCGCGCGTCTGTTCGATCGAGCGCGTGGTGCCACCAGAGACGCTGTCGAGCGAGTACGTGCCCCCGGTGTCGACCCGGTCGAGCTCGTCCGTGTGCCCCGTGTCCACGCTGTCGAGGGTCTCCGTGTACCCGGTATCGGCGTCGTCAAACGAGGAGCTGTAGCCCTCGTCGACGTTGTCCAAGGACGCCGGGGCGGGTTGGCCCACCTGGTTCAACGGGGTGGTCTTCCCGCGCAGATCGTCCATTCGTGAGAACCCGCCTCGCCCTTGCTGCTCCTCTTCCTGCGCGGCTGCCGGCACGGCGGCCAGGGCGAGGATCAGACACCCAACGGCAATTCGTGCGCACCTCATCGTCGGAGCCCTCCGTACTTGGGGCATCGGTCAAACGGCGTGTCAGCCTTACAGTCCTTGGGAGCTTCTTTGACAGCCGCCGAGAGCGCGCGCTATAAACCGACGAACCGCCCTACAGGTGAATCATGAACGCAGCTTCTGCGGCCCTGCCGGCGACCGTGCCGGCCTCGTGGATGAAGTGGAGCGTGCGATGACGCGCTACTTCGCCAGGAACCCGCAGCAGCTCCGTCTCTCCGTGTCGGCGCTGGTCTGGCGCGACGAGCAGCGCGTCCACTTCCTGCTGATGCGCCGAAGCGACAACGGCCACTGGGGCCTCCCCGGTGGCTACGTCGAGCCCGGCGAGTCCGTCTCCGAGGCGGCGGTCCGCGAGGTCTTCGAGGAGACGGGCGTCAAGATCCAGCTGGGCCGTCTCATCGGTGTGTACTCCGATCCCGACCGGCAGGTCATGGAATACCCCGGCGGCGACCGCGTCCAGTCGGTGAATCTCTGCTTCGAGGCCCTGGCCGTGGGGGAGGGCGAGCCCACCACGCCGGAGGAAACGCTCGAGACCGGCTATTTTTCTGCGGACGGCCTGCCGGAGCCGTTCGTGCCGATCCATGGGGTGCGCGTCGACGACGCATTGGCGACGGGAACGGCCGTCGCCGTGCGCTGAGACGTGACGAGGGGGGAAGAGCAGAGCATGAATCCGCGCCAGACCAAGTACATCTTCGTGACGGGGGGAGTCCTTTCTTCGCTGGGGAAGGGGCTGGCCTCCGCCTCCGTCGGAGCGCTGCTCGAAGCGCGCGGACTGCGGGTGAGCTTCCTCAAGCTCGACCCCTATCTGAACCTCGATCCCGGAACGATGAACCCGTTCCAGCACGGCGAGGTGTACGTGACCGAGGACGGGGCCGAGACCGACCTCGATCTGGGACATTACGAGCGCTTCACCAGTGCCGTCCTGACCAAGAAGAACAACGTGACGGCCGGCAAGGTGTACGACGAGGTGCTCTCGAAGGAGCGCCGCGGCGACTACCTCGGCGGCACCGTCCAGGTCATTCCCCACGTCACGGACGAGATCAAGGCGCGCGTGGTCGAGGCCGCCCAGGGTACCGACATCCTGCTCGTCGAGGTCGGCGGAACCGTGGGCGACATCGAGTCGCTGCCCTTCCTGGAGGCCATTCGCCAGTTCCGCGCGCAGGTCGGGCGCGAGAACGTCTGTTACATCCACATCGCCCTGGTGCCCTACGTGGCCACCGCCGGCGAACTCAAGACCAAACCGGTGCAGCATTCTGTGAAGGAGCTGCGCAGCGTCGGCATCCAGCCCGATGTGATTGTGTGCCGCAGCGACCGCTTCCTGCCCAAGGCCGTGAAGGCCAAGGTCGCGCTCTTCTGCAACGTGGACGAGGACGCGGTGGTGACGGCCAAGGACGTGGAGTCCATCTACGAGGTGCCGATCATCCTCCACCACGAGGGCGTGGACGACAAGATCTGCCAGATCCTCAACATCTGGACCGGTCGGCCCAACCTGGCGAGCTGGGAGGACCTGGCTGCGCGCATCCGCCACCCCGAGCACGACGTCACCATCGCGATGGTGGGCAAGTACGTCGATCTGACCGAGTCCTACAAGAGCCTGAACGAGGCGCTGCACCACGCGGGCATCGCGCACCGGGCTCGGGTCAACATCGAGTACGTGGACTCGGAGAAGCTGACCGATCCCACGGTGCTGGATGCGGCGGACGGGATCCTCGTGCCCCACGGCTTCGGCCATCGCGGGGCCGAGGGCAAGATCGTGGCGGTTCGCTACGCCCGCGAGCAGCGCATTCCCTTCCTGGGCATCTGCTACGGGATGCAGCTCGCGGTGATCGAGTTCGCGCGCCACGTGGCCGGTCTCGAGGGCGCCAGCTCCGCGGAGATCGACGAGAGCACGCCGCACCCGGTAATCGACCTGCTGCCCGACCAGCGCGACGTGGTGGACAAGGGCGCCACCATGCGACTCGGCGCCTGGCCCTGCGTGCTGCGTGAGGGCACCAAATCCTACGCTGCCTACCAGGAGCGGGAGATCTCCGAGCGCCACCGCCACCGCTACGAATTCAACCCCGAGTACCGCGACCGCCTGGCCAACGCCGGCCTGGTGATGGCCGGCGTCTCGCCGGATGACAAGCTGGTGGAGGTCGTGGAGCTAAAGGACCATCCTTGGTTCGTCGGCAGCCAGTACCACCCGGAGTTCAAGAGCCGGCCCTTCGCGCCGCACCCGCTCTTCGTGGACTTCGTGGGCGCAGCCCTGGAGAATCGCGCGGGCTAGCCAGGCGCCTCGCCGAGGATTCCCTCCCCCGGGGGCCCGGTTGCGCTGCCCTCGCCGCTTTTCTAAATCAGGGATCCATCAGGGATCCAGGAGGGATCCGGTCGGGGCGTTAGCTCAGCTGGCTAGAGCGCCGTGTTCACACCGCGGAGGTCACTGGTTCGAGTCCAGTACGCCCCACCACCGATTCTTGCGGACGACAGCGTTCACGCGTGGCCCAGTAGCTCAGCTGGATAGAGCGCCAGCCTCCGGAGCTGGAAGTCGCAGGTTCGAATCCTGCCTGGGTCACCA
>CAXMOD010000187.1:0-21133 GCA_964194905.1 uncultured Desulfobacterales bacterium
ATGGCCGACAAGCTCACGAAGTACAAGTACATCGTGAAGCAGGTGGCCATCGAGAACGGCAAGACGGCGACCTTCATGCCCAAGCCGGTGTTCGAGGGCAACGGGTCGGGCATGCACTGCCACCAGTCGATCTGGAAGGACGGCAAGCCGCTGTTCGCCGGCGACGGCTACGCGGGCCTGTCCGAGATGGGGCTCCACTACATCGGTGGCATCCTGAAGCACTCGAGGGCGATCGCGGCCTTCACCAACCCCACCACCAACTCGTACAAGCGGCTGACGCCCGGCTTCGAGGCTCCGGTGAAGCTGGCGCTCTCCAGCCGCAACCGCTCCGCCGCGTGCCGCATTCCGATGTACTCGGACAGCCCGAAGGCCAAGCGGGTGGAGGTGCGCTACCCGGACCCGTCGTGCAACCCGTACCTGGCCTTCTCGGCCATGCTGATGGCGGGCATCGACGGGATCGAGAACAAGATCGATCCGGGCGAGCCCCTCGACAAGAACATCTACGGCCTGTCTCCCGAAGAGGCGGCCAACATCCCGAGCATGCCGGGCAGCCTCCAGGAAGCCCTGGAGATCCTCGAGCAGGATCACGACTTCCTGCTCAAGGGAGGGGTCTTCACCGAAGACGCCATCGCCGGCTGGCTCGACTACAAGCGCGAGAACGAGTGCGACCCGGTGCGCCTGCGGCCCCACCCGCACGAGTTCGAGCTCTACTTCGACATCTAGTCGCTAGCAGGCCTTGCAGTCGCGCCCGGTCCGGAGGGGCTCGCGCGACGCGGGGAGTGAGAGAACCGAAGCCCCGCCGGCTCGCGCCGGCGGGGCTTCTCATCTTTGCCGCGGCTTGCGGTCCTCCGCAGGCTAGGCCAGCGCGTCGTCCCCCTTCTCACCGGTGCGGATGCGTACCGCCTCTGCGACGGCGGAGACGAAGATCTTCCCGTCGCCGATCGCGCCGGTGTGTGCGGACTCGACCAGCGCGTGGACGGCCTTCTCGGCGAGGTCGTCGGGTACGACGAGCTCCACCCTGAGTTTGGGAAGGAAGCTCGGGGCGTACTCTGCCCCCCGGTACAACTCGGTGTGGCCCTGCTGGCGGCCCACCCCGCGCACTTCCGACACGGTGAGCCCGCGGACGCCGACGGCGGCCAGAGCCTCCTTCACGTCGTCGGCCTTGAACGGCTTGATGACGGCTTCGATTTTCTTCATCTGCAGCCCTCCTTGAGGGGACTGCATCGCAAGTGGCGTGCCAGCCGAACGGCCCTGTGAGCTCCCGGCGGAGTCCGCAGCGCCCAACGCGTGGTCGCCCACTGCCTGCGGCGTGGGCTGTCCCCGGGTTGGGGTCGGGCGGTCGGGCTGGGATAGGCAGGATCGTCCCTGCCGGGCTCTGCCTCCGATGCCGTGGCGACGTTCGGAGGGGCCTACAGCCCGAGGATATCGCGCATCGAGTAGAGGCCGGGCGCCCGGCTGGACACCCAGGCCGCCGCGCGCACGGCGCCGCGGGCGAAGTGGTCGCGGGTGGTGGCGCGGTGCATCAACTCGAGCCGCTCGCCCTGCCCCACGAAGAGCACCGTGTGCTCGCCCGGGTTGTCGCCGGCCCTCAGGCTCCCGATGCCGATGGTACCGGCCTCGCGCGGCCCGGTCTCGCCCTCGCGGGAAAGCACCAGGCGCGCCTCTTCGCCGCGCCCCGCAGCCACGGCCTCGGCCAGCCACAGGGCGGTGCCGCTCGGGGCGTCACGCTTGGCGGCGTGGTGGATCTCGAACAGCTCGGCGTCGAAGTCCGGACCCAGGAGCTCCGCCGCGCGCCGCACCAGCTCGCCCAACACGTTCACGGCCACCGAGAAGTTCGGCGCCAGCACCAGCGCGACGGCCCCGGCGAGACGCTCGATCTCGGCGCGCTGCTCCGCGTCGAGGCCGGTGGTGCCTACCACCGCACGCACGCCCTGCTCGGCTGCCAGCCGCAGCACGTCGAGGGTCGCGTCGGGGGTCGCGAAGACGATGGCCACATCGCTCGCCGCGAGCGCGGCCTTGGGATCGTCGGTAACGCGCACGCCACCCCCCAGGTCGCTCCCGATCCCGGAGTGTCCGGGTGCTTCCAGTGCGGCGCTGAGCGCGAGTGCGGGCTCGCGCTCCAGCGCACTCCGCACGCGCTCGCCCATCCGGCCCAGCGCCCCGACGACGGCGATCCTGGTGATGCCGGCGGCCATCAGAGAATCCCCAGCTCCTTCATCACGACTTGGAGCCGCCCGACGTGGGGCTCGCTGAGCGGCAGGAGCGGCAGGCGGATCTCTTCGCTCACCAGGCCGCGCAGCGCGAGCGCCGCCTTCACCGGGATCGGGTTGGTCTCGGTGAAGAGCGCCTCGAAGAGCGGCAGCAGGCGGTAGTGCAGAGTCCGGGCGCGCTCCAGGTCGCCGGCGCGGAAGGCGCGCACCAACTCGACCATCTCGGCCGGCGCCACGTTGGAGCTGGTGCAGATGACGCCGTGACCCCCGACCGCGAGGATCGGCAAGGTGAAGACGTCGTCGCCCGAGAGCACCGCGAAGTCCTCGGGACACAGGGAGATGGTCTTGGAGATCTGTGCCAGATCGCCGGAAGCTTCCTTCACGCCGACTACCTGCTCGATGTCGGCCAGCTGGGCCATCGTCTCGGGCAGGATGTTCGAGGCCGTGCGGCCGGGGATGTTGTAGACGATGAGCGGCAGTCCCGTCTCGCGACCAATCTCGGCGAAGTGCGCGACGATCCCGGCCTGGGTGGGCTTGTTGTAGTAGGGCGAGATGAGCAGCGCTCCGTCCGCGCCGGCCTCCTTGGCGTGGTGCGTGAGCTCGATGGCCTCGCGGGTCGAGTTGGAGCCGGTCCCCGCCACCACCGGCACGCGGCCGCGCGCGGCGGCCACCACCACCTCGACCACGCGGCGGTGCTCGGCGTGGGAGAGGGTGGCCGACTCGCCGGTGGACCCGCACGGGACCAGGCCGTCCACGCCCGCCTCGATCTGGATCTCCACCAGATCCACCAGCGCGCGCTCGTCCACGGCGTCGTCGCGGAAGGGTGTGACCAGCGCGGTGAGTACCCCTTGGAACACGCTCAATCCCCCTCGATCGGGAAGCGGCCGCTGAACACCTCGGCGGCCGGCCCGGTCATGAACACGCTCGATGCGTCATCCGGCCACTCCATGGCCAGCTCACCCCCGCGCAGCGAGATCGTGAGCTTGCGGTCCACGAGGCCGCTGAGGATCGAGGTGACGGCCACGGCGCAGGCGCCGCTGCCGCATGCGAGGGTCTCGCCGGTGCCCCGCTCCCAGGTGCGTTGACGCAGCCGGTCGCGCGCCACGAGCTCGACGAACTCTACGTTGACGCGGTTGGGGAAGGCCGGGTGGTGCTCGATGCGCGGGCCCAGGGTGGTGACCGGCGCCGTATCGACGTCGTCCACGTAGAGGACCGCGTGGGGATTGCCCAGCGAGACGGAGCTCACTTCGTAGCGGACTCCGTCCACCTCGAGCGGCGCGCCCAGGACCGGACCCGCGCCGCTCCCCAAGGTGGTGGGGATGTCGGCGGGCGCCAGGACCGGCGCACCCATGTCCACCTGCACCACGTCCTCGCCCACCCAGCGCGGCCGCGAGATGCGGCCGCCCTCGGTCTCCACGCCGATCTCGTCCTTGTCGGTCAGGCCGCGGTCGCGCAGGTATTTGAAGATGGCGCGGATGCCGTTGCCGCACATCTCGACCCGCGAGCCGTCTGCGTCATAGATCTCCATGAAGAGATCGGCGGTCCGCGACGGGCGCAGCACGAGGACCTGATCCGCGCCCACGCCGAAGTGGCGATCGGCGAGCCGGGCAGAGAGCTCGCCCAGCTCGGCCGGCAGCGACTCCGACAGGCCGTCCAGCACCACGAAGTCATTCCCGGTGCCGTGCATCTTGGTGAATTCCAGGAGCTTCGTAGTCATCGGTCCGGCCGGGTGGGCTGGCCCGCGTCGTAGACGGCGCCCTCGTCATAGGTTGGGGCGGGCGGGCGCACGGGCGCCCCGTACTTGCCGCAGCCCGCGGCCAGCACCAGGCACGCCATCAGCGCCAGCAG
Source organism: uncultured Desulfobacterales bacterium (assembly GCA_964194905.1). Taxonomy (GTDB): domain Bacteria; phylum Myxococcota_A; class UBA9160; order UBA9160; family JAFDET01; genus JAFDET01. Next base: position 4,059 of record CAXMOD010000187.1, read on the forward strand.
AGTCGCCCTCACTGCCGATCCTCCGAGATCCCTTCCGCCCGCTCTGCCTGGTCGAGGCGGTTCATCTCTTCGAGCAGCTCGCGTTCCGCGATCTCCAGCGCGCCCGCCACCGCCGTGCGCGCCGTGCCCCCTGCGAGGGAACGTGCCTCCAGCGAACGATCGAGGTCGAGGAGCTCGTCCGCCGAAGCCGGGAAGGCGCCGTGGAACGCTCTCAGATCCTCGCGCGAGAGGCTGCGCAGGTCGAGGCCTTTTTCGTCGCAGTGGCCGACGATGCGGCCAACCGCTTCGTGGGCCTCGCGAAAGGCCACGCCCTCGTTGACGAGGATCTCGGCCAGGTCCGTGGCAAGGAGCATCGGATCCTCGGCGGCGGTTCGCATGCGCGCCGTGTCCACCCGCAGCGTGGCCACGGTTCCCGCAAGCACCTCGAGGCTGTCGCCCAGCGTCGCGACCGCGTCGAAGAGCGGCTGCTTGTCCTCCTGCATGTCGCGGTTGTAGGCGAGCGGCAGGCCCTTCATGGTGACGAGCAGCGAGGTCAGCGCCCCCACCACGCGTCCGGTCTTGCCGCGCACCAGCTCCGGCACGTCCGGGTTCTTCTTCTGCGGCATCAGGCTCGAGCCCGTGGAGTACGCGTCGGCCAGCTCGACGAAGCCGAACTCGGTCGTGGACCAGAGCACTAGCTCCTCCGAGAGCCGCGACAGGTTCACCATGCAGATGGCCGAGGCCGCCAGAAACTCGAGGGCCGCGTCCCGCGAGGAGACGGCGTCGAGGCTGTTGCGCGTCGGGCCCTCGAAGCCGAGGGCTCGGGCCGTGTCTTCCCGGTCGAGCGGCAGCGTGGAGCCGGCCAACGCCCCCGATCCGAGCGGCGAGCGCGCGGCGCGGGCCGCGGCGTCGGCGAAGCGCGCCGCGTCGCGAGCCAACATCTCCACGTAGGCGAGCCAGTGGTGGGCGAGGCGTACGGGCTGCGCTCGCTGGAGATGGGTGTAGCCCGGCAGCACCGTATCGAGATGCTCCCGGGCCCGCTCCAGGAGCACGCCGCGAAGCTCGCCGATGCCGCGGCGCACGGCGCCCGAGGCGTCTCGCAAGAAGAGCAGCAGGTCGGTGGCCACCTGATCGTTGCGGCTGCGGCCCGTGTGCAGGCGCCCGGCAACTGCTCCGATCTGCTCGCGCAGCCGAGCCTCGATGTTCATGTGGATGTCTTCGGCGGCCGGGTCGAACGGGAAGCGGTCCGCCTCGATCTCGGCGAGCACGTCCCGCAGGCCCGCCACCAGGGCCTCGGCGTCGGCCTCGGAGATGAGGCCCGCCCGACCCAGCATGCGAGCGTGGGCGATCGAGCCCCTCACATCGAAGCGAGCCAGGGCCCGATCGAAGTGGATCGACGCCGAGAAGCGCTCTACCGCCGGATCGGTGGCTTGGCGGAAGCGCCCTCCCCAGGCTTTCTGTTGTCGGCGGGTGTCCCCCATACGGCGAAAAAGGTCGGGGACGAAAGGGGGTTGCGCAACCGGGGGTGAAGCTGGCCGCGCTCCGGCCCGTCCCAGCAGGAGGACGGGCCCCGCCGGCCCGGCTGGGGCACTGTCGGACTCGCGTCGGACCGCGCCAAGTGTCACGCTACGACCCCGGGGGAGAATGGCTCGCGCTCGCAAAGCCCGCTCGCGTAGGACGCGTCGAAGACCGGCGCGCCGTCGTCGCCCTGCGCGCGGCCGGGGCGCGAAGCGCACCCTCGTCCTGCTGCTCGTGGGCGCCGGGTTCGCCACGGGCTTCCTGGTGGGCCGCGAGCTGGTGCGTCTCGACCGCATCGTCGTCACGCGCTTCGAGGGGCGGCGCTTCTGGGTGCCCTCCCGGGTGCTGTCGGCGCCCACCATCCTCTATCCGGGGCTCGACGCCCGGCGCATCGAGCTGCGCTCGGTGCTCGAGCGGCTGGGCTATCGCAACGAGGCGCCCTCGCCTCGCCTGGCTACGCGGCCGGTCCCCGTGGGCTCCCAGATCTGGGGCAACGACCAGGCGCGCGTGCACCTGCGCGGCTTCGATCACCCCACCCGCCCGGAGCGGCCGCGCGACATCGTGATCCGCTTGGATGGTTCGTCGATCCGCGAGATCCGGGACGTGCCGAGCGGACGCATACTGGGCGCGGTGCTGCTGGAGCCCGAACCCGTGGGCTCGTACTACGGGCCGAACCGGGAGCAGCGCGACCTGGTGCGGCTCGCCGACGTGCCACAGCACCTGGTGGATGCCGTGGCGTCGGTGGAGGATCAGCGCTTCCAGAGCCACCACGGGGTGGACATCCAGCGCATCGTGGGCGCGGCCATTGCCAACGTGCGCGCGGGTGGCATCCGCGAGGGCGGCAGCACCCTCACCCAGCAGCTCGCCAAGAACTTCTTCCTCACGCCCGACAGGACGCTGGCGCGCAAGCTGGAGGAGGCGGCGATGGCCCTCCTCATCGAGGCGCGTTACGCGAAGGACGAGATCCTCGAGTCGTATCTCAACGAGATCTACCTCGGCCAGCGCGGAGCGACCGCCGTCCACGGCGTGGGCGAAGCGTCGCGCTTCTATTTCGGCAAGCCCGTCCGGCACCTCACGCCGGGGGAGTCCGCGCTGCTCGCCGGCATCATCCAGAGCCCGAACCGCATCTCGCCCTTCCGGCACCCGGAGCAGGCGCTCGAGCGACGCAACCTGGTGCTGCGCCTGATGCTCGACCAGGGGCGCATCGACGCCGTCACCTACCGTGCAGGCCTCGACGAGCCGGTGCGTCTGGCTGCCCGCACCGCCGAGGCGCGCGGCGCCCGCTACTTCCTCGATGCGCTGCGTCGCCAGCTCCCCGAGGTGTACGACACGGACACGCTCACTTCCGAGGGCCTGCGCATCTATTCGACCCTCGACTCGCGCCTGCAGCGTGCGGCGGTGGACGCGCTCTCCCAGGGGATCGAGGAGCTGGAGAAGCGCAACCCGCGGCTGGTGCGTGAGGACCCGGCCCGCAGCCTGCAGGGCTGCATCGTCGCGCTGCGCCCCCAGACCGGCGAGGTACTGGCGCTGGTGGGCGGTCGCGCCTACGGGGTTTCCCAGTTCGATCGCTGCACCCAGGCGCGCCGACCGGCTGGAAGCGCGTTCAAGCCCTTCGTCTACGCGGCGGCGCTGGAGCCGAGATCCGGACCGGCCATCACGCTGGCGACGACCCTCGATGATTCGCCGCTGCGCGTGGACCTGCCGACGGGTCCCTGGGAGCCGGCCAACTTCGATCACAAGTTTCACGGACCGGTCTCGGTGCGAGAGGCCATCGAACGCTCGCTCAACGTGGCCACCGCGCGCCTGGGCCAGCAGGTCGGCACGCCACGCATGGCTGACATGGCCCGCCGCCTCGGCGTCGAGAGTCGCCTCCCCAATGTGGCGAGCCTTGCACTCGGTGTCGCGGACGTGTCGCCCCTCGAGATGGCGCGGGCCTACGCCACGCTGGCCAACGGGGGTGTGCGTCCGGAGATCCGCACCTTCGAGGATCTCGTGGACGGCGGAGGCAACACCGTGGCCCGCCGCGACATCGAGTTCCGCCGGGTGCTGGACAGCGGCACGGCGTTCCTGGTGACGTCCCTCCTGGAAGGTGTGGTCGAACACGGCACGGCCTACGGCGTGCGCCGCGCCGGGGTCGAAGGACCGGTCGCCGGCAAGACCGGTACCAGCGACGACGAGCGGGACGCCTGGTTCGTCGGTTACACCCCGGAGCTCGTGGTCGTGGTGTGGATCGGATTCGATGATCCCCAGTCCATGGGAATGGCCTCGAGCCGGGTGGCGGTGCCGATCTGGGCGCGCTTCGTGGCGGCTGCCACTGGCGGTCGCGTCCGTGGCTCGTTCGACCGGCCGCCCGACGTGGTGGAGCTGGCCATCGAGCCCAGCACTGGAGCGGTGGCGCGGGCCGGCTGTCCGGCCTCGCGCAACGAGTACTTCCTGGCGGGGACCGAGCCCACCCACACCTGCCCGGCCGGCTGGGTGGATCCGAACCCCACCTTCGACGTGGAGCGGGAGGTGGACAAGCTACGCGATGCCTTCAAGCGCTGGCTGAACGATGTGCTCTAGAACCGCGGCCACCCGCGCCCTGGTGTTCGCGTTGGCGACCGCGTTCGCGCTGGGCTGCGCCTCTTTCGGCTCACTTCGGCTCTCGCCGGATTCGCTGCGCCTTTCCGAGGTGGCCGACGCCGGCGATCCGGAGCGCCGCAGCTCGATGCAGCTGGTCCTCCAGGGCCTCGGCGATGACGCGGACATGCAGTCGGCGCGCGCGCTGTCCTCTTACGAGAATGCGCTGCGCGTGGATCCCTCCAACCCATACGCTTACCTGGCCTTGGCGAGACACTACGTTTACGGACCCGACCCGGAGCGTGCACTTCCCTACCTGGACAAGTGCCGCACGCTGCTGCACGCGCAGGGCGCGTGGTCCCCTCGGGTCGAGGCTCATGTGGAGGGCGTGCGCGGAGCCGCCCTCGTCGCGAGTGGACGCCCGCGGGAGGGTCGCGCGCACCTCGAGCGTGCACGTGCGCTGGACTCCTGGGCGTGGGGCGACGAGTACCTGGCGGCGAGCGAGCTTCGATAGCCCCCCCGGGAGCCGTGTGATAGTTTCGGCGCCCCGATGCAACCCAACCTCAAGGCTTTCCTCGGTGCGCTCGCCGTCGCCTTCCCGCTCGACCAGGCCAGCAAGATCTGGGTTTCGAGCGCCATTTCCTACGGCGACCGCATCACCGTCATCGACGGCTTCTTCTACCTCACCCACGTCCGCAACCCCGGCGCGGCGTTCGGCATGTTCATGGGTGTAGCACCGGAGATCCGCATCCCTATCTTCATCGGAGTTTCGCTCGTGGCGGTGGGGATCATCTTCTCCTTCTACCGAAGTCTCGCCCCCGGGGATCGTTTCACCGCGCTCACGCTCGGCTTGATCCTCGGCGGCGCAATGGGCAACCTGGTGGACCGCATCTTCCGCGCGGAGGTCGTCGACTTCCTGCACTTCCGTCTGTGGAGCGGCTACGCCTGGCCGGACTTCAACTTCGCGGACAGCTTCATCGTCGTCGGTGTGGCACTGCTCTTGCTACAACTGATGGCCAGCGAAGGTGAGAGTCGCGCGGAGCGAAGCGCGGAAGAATCGAGCCCCTGAACGCGGTCGTCACCGCCTTCCCAAAAAAAACTTTCTGCAAGGTTTCCGACGGTGCTGAAGCCAATGTAGTCGGTGCGTCGCGCCGTTCGCTCTCTTCTTCGATACACAGTCGAGAGTAGCGCGGCTCCAGCTCGAAAAAATACGACGACGGATCGTTGACACTCCCGATTCAACCTGCCATAGACTTCCCACTGTTCGAGTGGTCGGCGGGCCTTTCAGAACAAGCGGAATCGGGTCAGCTCCCCTCGTCGGAAAACGGATCGGAAAAACCCTCCCCCGGGGCAGCGCGATGTTGCAACGGGTCCGATCGGCGGACCGGATGAAAAAGGCCAAGAGCGATTACTCCATCCAGACAGTCGTGAATGCGCTGCGGGTCCTCGAAACATTCGAGGATCAAGACGAGCTCGGGGTCACCGAGATCGCTCGCGCGCTCGACCTGCACAAGAACAACGCGTTTCGTCTTTTAGCGACCCTCGAGATGCTGGGTTACATCGAGCAGCGCGATGGCGGGCCCTACCGGCTGGGGACGCGTTGTCTCTCGCTGGGGCGCGCCTACGCCCGTGCCGGAGGTGACCTTTTGGCACGGGGCCGCGCTGCGCTCGACGGGCTCGCCGAAGAAACGGGCGAGACGGTCCATCTGGCGGTGCTGCGCAGCTTCGACGTGGTGCACCTGGACGGTCGCGAGGCTCCACGCCTGTTGCGGGTCGGCACGCGGGTGGGCCAGCACCTTCCCGCGCACTGCACCGCCCTTGGCAAGGTGCTGCTGGCCTGCGGGGACGAAGGCGAGTTGCGCCGCTACGACGAGTTCCTGAGCGGGGGCGATGGCCTCGAGGCCCGCACCAACGCGACCATCACCGACCGCGACAAGCTCCTCGAGCACCTGCGGGGGGTGGCGGTGCGCCGACAGGCGATCGACTTGCAGGAGTGTGACGACGGGTTGTGCTGCGTGGCCGCCCCCGTCTTCGATGAGGGCGGCCGTGCAGTGGCGGCCCTGTCTGTTTCCGCCCCGTGCGTCCGCATCGACCCCGACCAGCTCCTCGCCGAGCTGGCTCCGGCCGTCTCGGCCTGCGCCGAGCGCCTCTCCGCCGGCCTCGGCTTCATCGCCTAACCCGCCCAGCAGCATCTAGCTCTCCTCGAAGTCCGCAGCGCGAGGAGCAGCCGGCCGATATCCGATCCCCCGCGGCGCATGCTCGAGTGCTTGCCATGGGGGTCGGGTGGGTTAGGCTGCGTCTAAGTCCCTGAAATCAATATAAAAATGACCGATGGTCACGTTTGAGGTGCAGCCATGGACTTCAGCCTGAGCGATGAGCAGCTGGCCCTTCAGGAAACGGCGCGGCGCTTTGCCCGGAGCGAGATCCAGCCCGTCGCGGCGGAGCACGACCAGACTGGGGAGTTTCCCCGAGACGTCATGAAGAAGGCCTGGGAGCTCGGTCTTTCGAGCACCTGCATCGCCGCGCAGTACGGCGGCGTCGGCCTCTCGGTGCTCGATGGCTGTCTGGTTACCGAGGAGCTCTCCTGGGGCTGCTCGGGCATGACCACCTCCATCATGTGCAACGACCTGGGCCTGATGCCGATCCTGGTCGGCGGAAGCGAGGACCAGAAGAAGGAGTGGCTGGGCGCCTGCGCCCGGGAATTCAAGATGATCTCGTTCTGCCTGTCGGAGCCGAACGCCGGCTCGGACGTGGCGGGGCTCCAACTCCTCGCCGAGAAGGATGGCGACGACTACATCCTCAACGGGACCAAGTGCTGGATCACCAATGGGGGTGTGGCAGATGTCTACACCGTCTTCGCCACCCTCGACCGGGACAGCCGCCACAAGGGCATCGCAGCGTTCGTCATGTCCTCCGACCTGCCAGGCATCACCCAGGGCAAGAAGGAGGACAAAATGGGCCAGCGGGCCAGCGACACCCGCGTGATCCATTTCGACAACGTCCGCGTCCCTGCCGCCCAGCTTCTCGGCCAGGAGGGCGAGGGCTTCAAGATCGCGATGCGCACGCTCGACCGCACGCGTCCCCCGATCGGCGCCCTCGCCGTCGGCATCGCCCGGCGCGCACTCGACGAGGCGCTTGCCTACTCCAAGGACCGCAAGGCTTTCGGCTTTCCCATCTCGGGGTTCCAGGCCGTGCAGTTCATGCTGGCGGACATGGCCAAGGACACGGAGGCCGCGCGTCTGCTCACCCTGCAGAGCGCCTGGATGGTGGACCAGGGCCTGCGGGCCTCGAAGGTGTCGTCGTTCGCCAAGTGCTTCGCGACCGACACGGCCATGCGGGTGACCACCGACGCCGTGCAGGTCTTCGGCGGCAACGGGTACACCAAGGAATATCCGGTCGAGAAGCTGATGCGCGACGCCAAGCTGATGCAGATCTACGAGGGCACCAACCAGATCCAGCGTCTGGTAATCGCGCGAGAACTCCTCAAGGAGTAGCGTCGAGTCGTCCCTCGGCGAGCTAAACCGCCGGAAAAGCACGCCATTCCATATCGGCGTCCTGCGGGGGATCTGATAGAATCCCCGCTCCGAACCCCCCCGACGGTGCTGCGTGTCCATGCGGCCCCGACGTCAAGGCTGGAAAGGACCGCGCGTGATCACCAGGGAACAGGCCTTGGCGTACCACGCCGACGGCAGGCCGGGGAAGATCAAGATCGTCCCGACCAAGCCGACGGCCACCCAGGTCGACCTCTCCATGGCCTACTCCCCTGGGGTCGCGGAGCCCTGCCGCGAGATCGCGGCCAACCCGGACGACGTCTTCAAGTACACCGCACGCGGGAACCTGGTGGCGGTGGTGTCCAACGGCACCGCCGTCCTCGGTCTCGGCAACATCGGCGCGCTCGCGGGCAAGCCCGTCATGGAGGGCAAGAGCGTCCTGTTCAAGCGCTTCGCCGACATCGACTGCTATGACATCGAGGTGGATAGCGAGGACCCCGAGGACGTGATCCGGGTGTGCCAGCTGATCGCACCCACCTTCGGGGGCATCAACCTCGAGGACATCCGCGCGCCGGAGTGCTTCGTCATCGAAGAGGCGCTGGTGGAGAGCCTGGACATCCCGGTCTTCCACGACGACCAGCACGGCACCGCCATCATCTCCGGGGCGGCGCTGCTCAACGCCATCGAGATCACCGGCCGCGACATGAAGAACACCCAGGTGGTGTTCTCCGGCGCCGGCGCGTCGGGCCTCGCCTGCGCGCGGCTCTACCGGGACCTGGGCGTACCGGCCGAGAACATCCTGATGGTGGATAGCCGGGGCGTCATCTTCAAGGGCCGGCGCGAGGGTATGAATCCCTACAAGCAGCCCTTCGCCACCGAGCGCCCCGAGCGCAGTCTCAGCGAGGCGTTGAAGGGCGCGGACGTATTCGTCGGGCTCTCCTCGGCGGGCCTGGTCACGCCGGAAATGGTCCGCTCCATGAACAAGGATCCGATCATCTTCGCCATGGCCAACCCGGACCCGGAGATCCTGCCCGACGACGTGGCGCAGGTGCGCGACGATGCCGTGATGGCCACCGGCCGCTCCGACTACCCGAACCAGGTGAACAATGTGCTCGGCTTTCCGTTCATCTTCCGCGGTGCCCTGGACGTGCGCGCGAGCAAGATCAACGAGCAGATGAAGCTGGCCGCGGTCGCCGCCCTCGCCGAGCTGGCCCGCCGTGGCGAGGCGGTCCCCGAGGTGGTGCGCCGCGCCTACCCGCAGGAACACTTCGACTTCGGGCGCCACTACATCATTCCCAAGCCCTTCGATCCGCGGGTGCTGCTCTACGTGGCGCCCGCGGTGGCGTCGGCTGCGATGGAGAGCGGTGTAGCGCGCCACCCCATCGATCTGAACGTGTACGAGCGACGGCTCGAGGAGACGGTCAGCCTGCTGGCCAACCTCTGATCGCCGACCTCGCTACGCCTCCACCCTCCCACAGGGGCCAGAACGGACATGTCGCTCGACGAAAAGACCAAGAAGCTGGAGGAACTCAACGCGCAGGCCTTGCTGGGCGGCGGCGATGAACGGATCGAGCGCCAGCACGCCCAGGGGAAGCTCACGGCCCGCGAGCGGATCGAGCTGCTGTTGGATCCGGGCACCTTCGTGGAGACGGACAAGTTCGTCGTCCACCGCTGCACCGATTTCGACATGCAGGAAAAGAAGATCCTGGGCGATGGTGTCATCACCGGCTACGGCCGTGTCGAGGGCCGCCAGGTCTTCCTGTTCGCCCAGGACTTCACGGTGTTCGGCGGAAGCCTCTCCGGCGCCTTCGCCGAGAAGGTCTGCAAGGTGATGGATCTCGCGGCCAAGATGGGCGCGCCCTTCATCGGCCTCAACGACGGCGCCGGCGCCCGCATCCAGGAGGGCGTGGTCTCGCTCGGCGGCTACGGCGACGTCTTCCTGCGCAACGTCCTGCAGTCCGGCGTGATTCCGCAGATCTCGGCCATCATGGGGCCGTGCGCCGGAGGCGCGGTCTACTCGCCGGCCATGACCGACTTCATCCTGATGGTGAAGAACACCAGCAACATGTTCATCACCGGCCCTGACGTCATCAAGACCGTGACCCATGAGGAGGTCACGCCGGAGCAGCTGGGCGGCGCGATGACGCATGCCAGCAAGAGCGGCGTGGCGCACCTCGTGGCGGGCAGCGAGGAGGAGTGCCTCCAGCAGATCCGCCGGCTGCTCTCCTTCCTCCCCCAGAACAACCTCGAGGATCCGCCCTTCGTCCCGACCGAAGACGACCCGCACCGAAGCGATCCCGGGATGGCCACGATCGTCCCCGACGATCCCGCCAAGCCGTACGACATCCGCGAGCTGATCGGGAAGGTGGTCGACGAGGCCAACTTCCTCGAAGTTCACGCCAACTGGGCCAAGAACATCGTCGTGGGCTTCGGCCGCTTCGGCGGTCGCTCGGTGGGCATCGTGGCCAACCAGCCCGCCTTCCTGGCCGGTTGCCTCGACATCGACGCCTCCAAGAAGGCGGCTCGATTCGTGCGCTTCTGCGACGCGTTCAACCTTCCGCTGGTCACGTTCGTGGACGTGCCGGGCTTCCTGCCGGGCACCGAGCAGGAGTTCGGCGGCATCATCACCCACGGCTCCAAGCTGCTCTACGCCTTCGCCGAGGCCACGGTGCCCAAGGTCACCATCGTCACGCGCAAGGCCTACGGCGGCGCCTACGTGGTCATGAGCAGCAAGCACATCCGCGCCGACGTGAACCTGGCCTACCCGATCTCGGAGTTCGCGGTGATGGGTCCCGAGGGCGCCGTGAACATCGTCTTCCGCACCGAGATCACCCAGGCCGAAGATCCGGTCGCACGCAAGGACGAGCTGGTCGCGGATTACCGCGAGCGGTTCGCAAGTCCCTACAAGGCCGCCGAGCTCGGCTACATCGACGAGGTCATCCAGCCCGAAGAGACCCGCCCGCGCATCATCCAGTCGCTGGAGATGCTCTCGACCAAACGCGACACGAACCCGCCCAAGAAGCACGGAAACATCCCGCTGTGAGCTTCGAGAAGGTCCTCATCGCGAACCGCGGCGAGATCGCGGTTCGCACCATCCGCGCTTGTCACGAGATGGGCATCAAGGCCGTGGCCATCTACTCGGATGTGGACCGCGACGCGCTGCACGTCCGCTACGCGGACGAGGCCTATCCCTGCGGCCCCGCGCCGGCCTCCGAGTCCTACCTCGTGGGGGCGCGCATCCTGGAGATCGCCAAGGCCTGCGGCGCCGCCGCCATCCATCCGGGCTACGGCTTCCTGGCAGAGAACGGAGCCTTCTCCGACTTGTGCGCCAAGGAGGGAGTCACGTTCATCGGCCCGGCCGGGGACGTGATGCGCCAGATGGGGGACAAGGTCACCGCCCGCCAGACCATGGAGAAGGCGGGGGTTCCCATCGTGCCGGGCACGACCGAGCGCATGACCGACGAGGAGGCCACCCGCTGGATCCGCGAGGTGGGCCCGCCGGTGATGGTGAAGGCCAGCGCCGGAGGTGGCGGCAAGGGCATGCGCCTGGTGCGCGACGAGAAGGAGATCGAGCAGGCGCTGGCGCGGGCCCGCAGCGAGGCCAACGCGTCGTTCGGCGACGACTCGCTCTACGTGGAGAAGTTCATCGAGGAGCCGCGCCACATCGAGATCCAGATCCTGGCCGACGGCCACGGGAGCGTCATCCACCTGGGCGAGCGCGAATGCTCCATCCAGCGCCGCCACCAGAAGGTGATCGAAGAGGCGCCCGCCAACGGCATCGACGAAGAGACCCGCGCCCGGATGGGTGAGGCCGCCTGCGCGGCGGCGCGAGCGGTCGGCTACCAGGGTGCGGGCACCTGCGAGTTCCTGATGGCGGCCGACGGCGACTTCTACTTCCTCGAGATGAACACCCGCGTGCAGGTGGAACACGCCATCACCGAGGCCGTCACCGGCATCGACATCGTCAAGGCGATGATCCGCGTAGCGGCGGGCGAGCCGCTCGGCATTGCCCAGGAGGATGTGAAGCTCACGGGCCACGCCATCGAGGCGCGCATCTATGCCGAGGATCCGGAGAAGGGCTTCCTGCCCTCGCCCGGTCAGGTGGTGGTGTACCGCCCGGCCGGCGGCATCGGCGTGCGCGTCGACAGCGGCGTCTATCAAGGCGCACGCGTCACGCCCCACTACGACCCCATGGTGGCCAAGCTCATCACCTGGGGTACGGACCGGAGCGAAGCGATCGACCGGATGAAGCGCGCCCTCTCCGAGTTCGTGGTGAAGGGAATCAAGACGTCGATCCCCTTCCACCGCGTCGTGATGCGCCACCCGGCCTTCCTGTCGGGCAAGTACGACACGGGCTTCGTGGACGAGCACATGGGCGGCGGCATGGGCGAGCCGGAGGCGCCCGGCGACGAGCGGCGCGTGGCCCTGATGCTGGCGGCCATCGCCGCCTACCAGCGCGACAAGACACGCGCCGAGCGCGCGTTGTCGTCCGTGACGAGCGGCGCTGACGCCACGCCGTGGAAGAGTTTCGGCCGCCGCAGTCAGATGCGGGGAACGCTGCGATGAACTACCTGGTGGGCGAGCGGAAGGCCGAGCGCACGATCGTCGGCCTTCAAGACGTGGGCGAGGGTCTCTTCGACGTGACGATCGACGGCGTCACGGTGCGAGTGGACGCAGCGAAGAGCGGCCCCACCATCTACTCCCTCATCGAAGAAGGCCGGCAGTGGGAGGCCAGCGTCGATGAGCAGGGCGCTCACGGATTCGACGTGCTGGTGGCCGGGGTGCTGTTTCACCTGGAGGCCGAGGACGAGCGCAGCGGGCGACTCGCGCAATCGGCCAAGACGGCAGTCTCGGGTCCGCAGACCGTCGAGGCGGAGATGCCCGGCAAGGTCATCAAGGTGGAGATCGCGGTCGGCGATGCCGTCAGCGAGGGACAGGGCGTCGTGATCCTGGAAGCGATGAAGATGGAGAACGAGATCGCGTCTCCCATCGAAGGCACCGTCACCGCCATCGACGTGGTCGAGGGCGATACCGTCGAATCCGGCGCACCGCTCTTCACCGTGGAGCCGCCCGCCGAGGAGGCCTGACGCCGTGCGCTCCATCCTGCTCGACACCGACATCGGGGGCGACGTCGACGATGCGCTGGCGCTGGGGCTGGTGCTCGCGTGCCCGGACGAGTTGGAGCTGGTTGCGGTCACCAGCGTCTGCGGGGATTCACGCAAGCGCGCCGCGCTGGCCGCGGGCCTGCTGGAGCTGGCGGGGTGCGAGGACGTCGACGTCTGCGCCGGCGCAGACCAGGCGCTGCTGCGCCCGAACCGCTGGGGCTGGACGGACCACGAGAGCGCGATGCTGGCGGCTGGACCCGAGGGCCCGGTTTCCGACGAAGCGGCCGCGGAGCGCATCGTGCGTGCCGCACGCGAGGTGGGCGGGCTGGAGATCGTGATGATCGGGCCCATGACCAACCTGGCGCGCGCGCTGGCGCTCGACCCGGATCTTCCCAAGCGCGTGGCCGGCGTCACGATCATGGGCGGGCACATCCGCCAGGTGAAGGTCGGGGACTTCGTCTGCAAGCCGGGCATCGACTACAACCTGTGCTCGGATCCCGAGGCCAGCGCCGCGGTCCTGGGCGCCGGCTTCCGCACCACGCTGGTCACCGCCGACGTCACCCTGCAGACCTGGCTGCGCGCCGCGGACCTGGAGCGGCTCGACGACGGCGGACCGGTGGCCCGCTCGATTGCCGACCAGGTACGCATCTGGGAGCCCCGCCAGCGGCAGATCTTCACCGGCCTGGGCGGCGAGGTGGCGGAGGACAATGTCGCCTATCTCCACGACCCGCTCACCCTGTGGGCCCTGGTCGACGACTCGGCACTCACGTGGGAGGCGCTGCACGTGCTGCCCACGATCCAGAAGGGCACCTTCCGCACGCTCGAGGTGGACGCGGCGCTCGGCATCGGCGCCGCGATGCAGGTGGCCACCGAGGTGGATGCGCACGCGGCCGAAGCGGCGATCGTGGACCGGCTACTGCGCCTGTAGCGAACCCGCCGCGTCTTCCGAGCGTTTGCGCGGGGCGAACACGAACGCCGCTCCGACGCCCAGGAAGTAGAGCCCGATCAGCGGGATCGCCAACAGGACCTGGCTCACGACGTCGGCCGGCGTGAGGATGGCGGCGGCCACGAAGGCGAAGAGCACCGAGTAGGGGCTCCAGGCCAGGAGCTGGCGGGCGTCGACGATGCCCGCCATGGACAGGAACACCACCAGCACCGGAAGCTCGAACGCGAATCCGAACGCCAGGAAGAGGCGCGTCGTCAGCCCGAACACCTCGCGCATGGTCCAGGCCGCCACCACGAACTCGCTCTCGTAGCTCTGGAAGAACTGGAACATCAGCGGGAAGACGACCTGGTGTCCGAACGCGCAACCCGCCAGGAAGAGCAGCGTGGAGACCAGCACGAACGGGACCGCCACGCGCTTCTCGCGGTCGTAGAGCCCCGGTGCAATGAATGCCCACAGCTGCCAGAAGATGACGGGCAGCACGAGCACGAAGCCGGCCAGCAGGGCGCTCTTCAGGTAGGTGAAGAAGATCTCGGTGGGCGCGATGGCCTGGAGCTGGCCCGACCCCAGCGCATCCACGGCCGGCTGCAGGATGAACCCGAAGATCTCTTCCTTGGCGTTCCAGGCGATCGCCGCGCCGACGGCCCAGGCAAGGAGTGCGCGCACCAGGCGCCTGCGCAGCTCCGCCAGGTGCTCGGTCAGGGGGGCGGCTTCATCCATCCTTTTGACTACGCTCCGCTTCGCCTCGCTGCGCGCCGGCCTCCTCCGGGGTGGATGCCGGCTGGGACTGCGGCTTGCGGGGAGGGTCCCCTCCTACGTTCAGCCCTGAACTCCGCTCGCCTTCGGGCCTTTGACTCCGCTCGCCTTCGGCTCGCTGCGCGCCCGCGGGCTCCGGAGGAGCCGCACTCTCTTCCTTGGGCTTGCTGGAAGGGGCCTCTTCCACGGGGGGCGTGGCGGAGTCGGTAGCGGCGGTGACTTGGTCGGGCTCGGTCCGTGGCTTTGGCGGTTCGGGGTCGAGGTCTACGTTGAGGTGGTCGCGGAGTTCGGTGGAGGCTCGACGGAACTCGGCGAGGCCCTTGCCCAGCGAGCGGGCGAGCTCGGGGAGCTTCTTGGGACCGAAGACCAGGAGCGCGATCGCCATGATCACCAGCAACTCCTGGAAGCCGATGCCGAACATGGCCTCACCCTAGCCCGATGGCGCGGGTGGCGCCGCGGGCGCTCCCGGGGGTCCTAGGCGAGGTGCAGCCGTGCTCTGCGAGGGGTCGCGCCCGTGGCCGCCGGCCGCACCGGGCGGACCTGGGCCGGATCCGGGAGCAGCGCCAGGCCCACTGCGAAGCCGGCCCCGTCGGGGCGGCACCAGGCCACCCGCGCGATGGACTCGAGCGTCGGCCGGCCGTCGATGCTTCGGAGCGTGATGCGAAGCAACGATCCCAACCCGTGCGGCTGATCCATCTCGAGGCACATCCCCGAGGTGGAGAGGTCACGAGTGAAGCTCGCCGCCCTTCCCTGGGCCGCCGATGCCCTGGGAAATGCGCTGAACTCCACCAGCCGGACCTCCGCCGTGCGTGTCTCGCGACGCGCAGCCGGCGACGGCAGCCGGGCGCCTCCGCGCGCCCCCCCAGGCAACGGAAGCAGGATCGGTGCCTCGCTCACGTCCGATTCCCCCCTTCGGACACCGACGGCACGGCCGACGCTCGTTCCAGCGTCGAGCCACTGATCACCTCGGCCATCACCTCAGCAGGCAGGTCCGAGGACTGGTTCTCCATGAGCGCGCAGAACTCCTTGGCCAGCTCGGGATCGAACTGGCTGCCCGCGCAACGGCGGATCTCGGCGAGGGCCTTCTCGCGGTCCCGGGCCGGGCGGTACGGGCGTGCGCAGGTCATCGCGTCGAGGGTGTCGGCGAGGCTCACCACGCGAGAGGCGAGGGGGATCGTGTCGCCCTCCAGCCCATCGGGATAGCCGCGCCCATCCCAACGCTCGTGATGGTGGCGGATCGCTTCGGCCACATCCGAGTCCATTCCCATGGGCAGCACGATGCGCGCACCCACGTCGGCATGGTTCTCGACGATCTCGAGCTCCTCCCCGTCGAGCGGCCCAGGCTTGGCCAGGAGCTCCTCCGGGACCCCTACCTTCCCGATATCGTGGAGGAAAGCCGCAATGCGAATGCGTTCGCGTAGATCTGTGGACAGGCACAGGCGATCGGTGAGCAGCGCTGCGAAGTAGGCGGTGCGGCGCGCGTGACCCAGCATGAACTCGTCCTTGGCTTCGATGGTCTCGGCCAGGACCTCCAGCATCTGGAGTCTCTGCAGCGGCTCGGCGACCTGCTCCGCGTGCTGGAACGCCTGGTCGATGGCGCCCTGGAGCTGGCCGTGGAGGAAGGGGCTGCTGTCGAGGTCGGCCAGGATCCGCGCGATCTCGCGCCCGCGGCCCAGCGTGTTCCCGAGGCTCTGGAGGAAGGCCGCCATGCGGCAGCGGCCCATCTGCCGGACCAACGCGCGGGTCACCGCCGCAGTCACCTGCACCACGTCGAAGGGTTTCTGCAGGTAGTCGGCGATGCCGTGGCGCACGGCTTGGCTGGCCGACTCCACGCTGCCCCAGCCGGTGATCACGATGATCTCGGTGGCGGGGAAGTCGCGGCGGAGGGTGTGCATCATCTCCTCGCCGCGCAGGCCCGGCATGTTCAGGTCCAGCGTCACCAGGTTCACCGGGCTGGTGCGCAGGATCTCCAACGCCTCGGCGCCCGTGCGGGCGGTGAGGACGTGGTAGTTCGACTTGAGGATGATGCGGAGGGACTCTCTCGGGCCGCGCTCGTCGTCCACTACGAGAATCGTGGGTCTTTCTTGTGCTGACATCGGAACTCCCGTTGCCCTCCGCACATGTACAAGAGCAACCGGCGTGCCAGCTCAAACGCCGTTCTGCAAATGAGTCATAAGTAGCTGTTTCAAAAGGGAATTCTGCTGTGACGCGAAGCGTCCAACGCGATTCGTGTTCCAGCGCACACTGTTCGCATCGGAACGCAAGAGCGGCCCCGATCCGTTCAACCCGCCGGTAGTGAAAGGTGTTCCCGGGAAGTTCCAAACGGAACGAGAAACGGCCTCAGTGCGCCTCCCGAGCGACCCCGGGGGCCTCCGGGGCAACCAGGCCGCAGCGGTCCATGCGCAGCTTCAGCAGGCGTCGGGTGATGCCCAGGCGCGCGGCGGCCCGGGTCTGGTTCCAGTCCGTGGCCTCGAGGGCCTCGCGCAGCAGCTCGGACTCGAAGCGGCCGACCGCGTCCTCGAAGCCCACGCGTCCCGTGCGCACCTGGTCGCGCAGTAGCGTCACCCGGGCCCCGTCGGTCACCGCCTCGGGCAGGTCGGCCGGCACGAGCACCGCCGCGTCGGCCAGTGTGGCGGCGCGCTCGATGGCGTTCTCCAGCTCGCGCACATTGCCCGGCCACGTGTGTTGCGCCAGCACCTCCCACGCTTCGGGCGAAAGACCCTC
>CAXMOD010000188.1:0-5918 GCA_964194905.1 uncultured Desulfobacterales bacterium
AACGGCCGCGCTTCAGAACGTAGTGTCGCCGCCGGTGTGTATCAGCCATCGCGTCCCCTGTGTATCAATCGGGGCTTGCGTGGCTTGTAGATCGGCGTCGAACTCACGAAAGCGCAAGCAGTTGAAACACTT
Organism: uncultured Desulfobacterales bacterium; assembly: GCA_964194905.1. Lineage (GTDB taxonomy): Bacteria > Myxococcota_A > UBA9160 > UBA9160 > JAFDET01 > JAFDET01. The sequence continues at coordinate 133 of CAXMOD010000188.1, forward strand.
GCGTTTTCGATGGCGTCCCCAACGGGAGTCGAACCCGTGTTGCCGGCTTGAAAGGCCGGAGTCCTAGGCCTCTAGACGATGGGGACGCGGGCCGGCCGCGCCGGGAGGCGGCAGTATAGCCTTCGACCCCCACGCGCCACGGTGAGTCGGGGAAGGCCGCCCCCGAAGCGGGTCAGGTTCCGGGCGGGCCCGGCCGATGCGTCTCCCGGACCGGAGGGCGGAGCGCGGTGGCCGCCCTCCAGGCGGGGAGGGGACGATGCGAGGCGCGCTCAAGCTCACCTACAACGACGGCACCTACGACTACTTCGAGGTGGACCCGGTTGGCGACGACCCGGACTTCGCGAAGGAGATGGAGGCGTTCCTCGAATCGCCGGACGTGGTGCTGGTGCTCGAGAACGAGGTTCTCGTGATCCCCAGCACTAGCATTCGCCACCTCTCCATCACGCGCGCGGCCACTCAGCTCGACGAAGAGGGGCTCGACGCGATTCCCGGCGTGATTCTGGGCGTGAAACGCATCGTCGGCTGAGGCCCCCCTACCCCGCGATCAGGACCCGCCCGCGCGCGCGGTCGGCAACACTTCCGTGGCGCGCCACAGGTACCAGCTCCCGACACTGCGCCACGGCCGCCACGGCTCGGTCAGCGCCTCCAACTCGCGCGGCTTCGGCAGCTCGCCGAGGCCGTAGAGGAGCTGCGCGCCCTTGCGCACGCCGTAGTCACCTACGGGCAGCACGTCCGGGCGACCGAGCGAGAACATGAGCAGCATGTGTGCCGTCCACTCGCCGATGCCGCGGATCTCGGTCACCGCTGCGACCACTGCGTCGTCTTCCATGTGGAAGAGGCGGCGACCGCGAACATCGCCGTCCGCGAAGGCGCGCGCCACGGCCTTCACCGCCGCGATCTTCTGGCGGGAGAGGCCCGCAGCGCGGAGATCGGCGTCGCGCGTGGCGAGGAGTGCCTCGGGCGACGGGTAGCGGTAGCCGTGAGGCTTGCGGAAGCGCCGGTCGATGGCGCGCGCAGCGCTCCCTGCGAGCTGCTGGTAGAGGACGGAACGCAACAGCGAAGCGTAGGGCGCGCCGCGCCGCTCGATGCCGCACGGACCGGCCGCGCGCATCACGCGCGCCAGCACCGGATCGCAGCGCCGCAGGTGTCGCTCGGCCCGGCGCAGCGCAGCGGAGTCCAGCGTCGAAGGTCGGGGAGCGGCCACGGCGGGAGCATATCGTGGGGTAGACTTCCGCCCATGGACGAACCGGCCATCGCGCGCGAGCGCGCCCAGAACCTGTGGAAGAGCTACGCGCGCAAGTTTCCGCCCATCGATCACGCCACCCGCCTCGACTCGATGCCGGAGCACGATTTCGAGGACATCGGCGGCCTCGCCACGGCCAAGGAAGAGCTCCTCACCTACGCGTGCGCGGCCACCAACCCCGAGGTGTACGGCCACTGGGGCACGCTGCCGCCGAGCGCGCTCCTCTTGATCGGACGCCGTGGCGTGGGCAAGAACCTGCTGGCCGGGGCGCTCGCCACGCGCACGGACACTGCCTTCCTCAACGTGTCGGTACCGCGCCTGGTGATGGAGATTCTCCAGGACGGCGGCAAGGCGGGCGAGCTGCTGGCGGGCTGGGTGCAGATGCTCGGGGAGATGCCGCCGGTCACCCTGTTCTTCGACGAGCTCGAGTTCTCACAGGTGCAGGACATCGGCAGCCAGCGCAGCGACCTCCCCATTGGCCCGATCATGGACTTCCTGCTCGAGCTGGTGGACCGCAGCGTGGCGGCCGACGACTCCCTCGTGGTGGGGGCCAGCGCGCACCCGGAGACCTTGCGCCCGGCCTTCCTCGCGCCGGGGCGCTTCGAGCGCGTGGTCGAGGTGAACCCCATCTACCCCGACGACATCGTGGCGACCCTGGCCGTGCACGTCAGGACCGCAGAGAAGCGCGCGGGCCGCGCGCTGTTCGAGAACGTGGACTGGGAGCACGTGGTGAGTCGCTACCGCCAGCCGGCTCCCGGCGACTGGATCCGCATCCTCCACGCGGTGCTGCGCCGCAAGGCGCGCTGCGAAGCCGCGGGCGAAGAGGTGGAGCTGGTGCGCACGGCCGACTTCCTGGCCGAGGTGGAGCGTGTGCGGCACACGGACACCCAGCTCCTGCCGGTCGGCGGCACCTACATCTAGAGGGCCCGTCCCTGCCGGCCCCGGATCCGAGGCCCGACCCGAGCCCCGAAAATGGAAGCGGCCCACTCGAAGAGTGAGCCGCATCCGGGAAGGGGATCTGTGTTGTACCTGTGAAGTGCCCCCGCCCCGGAAAGAGGTGACGAAGATTTCCGACCTCGGGGTAACTGTTTCTGTAACCTATTGAATTTATAGCGTTTTCTGTAACAGAAAAAACGCTCTTCAGGCGCCCTTGGGGCCGGCCGGCGGGGCGTCCCAGACCAGCCCTGGGGCCCCCGCCCCGGAGAAGACCTCGTCCGGGCTTCGCTTCTCGATGTGGCCGATCAGACCGTTGTAGATCCCGAAGCCCACCAGCTGGCGCAGGCGCGGCTCGAAGCTTCGAATCGTGTCCAGCGGGATGCCGAGCTGCTGGTTCTCCTGCTGGCGCACGAAGCCGGCGCAGTAGTTCATGGCAACCCCCACCCGCCGCTCCTGCGTGGTGTTGGCGCCGCCACCGTGCCAGAGGCTCCCGTGCCACACCAGCACGGCGCCCCGCGGCATCTCGGCCGGGATGCTGTCGTAGTGCTTCCCGTACTCGGGCGAGTGGTCACGCCCGTGCGAGCCGGGGATGAGTCGCGTGGCGCCGTTGGCTTCGGTGAAGTCGCTGAGCGCCCACATGGTGTTGCACACGAGCGGCGGGTGCGGCTTCGGCAGCGGGATGAGCTGGTCGTCGGCGTGGATCGGTTGAGGCGTCTCGTCGGGACCGATGCTGATCGACGAGAGCGACGAGATCAGACAGCCCGGATCGAGCACGCGCTCCACGATCGGAAGCACGTTCGGATGCACGGGGATCTTCCGGTAGACCAGCGCGTGCGCGAGCAGGTTGTAGATGCGGACGGTCTTCGCGCCCTCGAACGGGTTGGGCGAAGGCTCGATGGCCAGCTCGCGCTCCAGGCGCAGCAGGTCCGCGTCGAGGGCCTCCACCAGCTCCGGTTCGATGGCGTTCTCGACGACGGTGTAGCCCTGCTCGGCGATGCGCGCGGCGTGGGCGTCGACGTCGACTTCGACCTGCATGGCGCTGCGAACGTAGCACGGGGTAGGATCGGCGGTCCGTGTTGAAGGTCGTCTACCCGTGCCAGCGACTGCCGGAGCTCGAACGCGCCGAGTACGCCCGGCGCATCCTCGAGGAGCACGTCCCCCTCGCCCTCGCCCACCACCCGGGCATGCGTCACTACGTGGTGAACGTGGTGGAGCGTGAGCCCGCCGAAGCTCCCCCCGTCGACAGCTTCGCTGAGCTCTGGTTCGAGAGCCTGGCGAGCTACGAGACGGACCTCTACGACTCCGACGAGGGGCGCCGCATCATCGGGGAGGACGTGGCCCGCTTCCTGGGCGGCGCCGAGGCCTACGGCACACGCGAACACGTGCACCGCGAGGGCGCCGAGCGCAACCCAGGCACCCGAACACCCGGCGTGAAGTGGCTCCTCGCCGTGCGCCGCAAGCCCGAACTCTCGATGGAGGCGTTCGTCGAGCACTGGCACGACGCCCACGTGCCACTCGTGCTGGAGAAGCTCCCGTCGCTCCAGCGCTACGTCACCAGCGCCGTAACCGAGCGCATCTCCGACGGCGCCACGCTGTGGGACGGCTTCTCCGAGCTCTGGTGGGAGAGCCGCGAGGCTGCGCGCGACGCGCTCGGCGCCGCCGGCTCCGCGATCGACGAGGACACCGCGCGTTTCATCGCCGAGGTGCGCGCCTGGTCGGTGGCCGAGTACCCGCAGAAGTAGTCGGCGCTAGCGCGACAACGCGTCGGCAAAGCGATCCGCGAAGCGGCGCAGCCCCGCGACGGCTTCGCGCGAGCGCTTCCAGGGCGTCACCACGAGGCGATCGACGCCGGCGTCCTCCCAGCGGCGCAGGTCCACGGGATCCTCGACGGCACCGCCGACGCTGATCGTGAACGGCCCCGCGCGCCCGGCCTCGGCGCGCAGCGCCCGCAGCGTCTTCACGACCTCTGCAGCCGACTCCGGCGTATGCCCGAGTCCGTACCAGCCGTCGCCGAGACGTGCCGCCCGACCCAGCGCCGCCGGCGATTCGCCGCCCACGTGGATGGGCGGGTGCGGCTTCTGGATCGGCTTGGGCTCGAACATGACCGGCGGGAAGTCGAAGAACTCGCCGTGATGCTCGACCGTCTCCTCGGTCCAGAGGCGCTGCACCACCTCGAGGGCCTCGTCGAGCCGGCGGCCCCGTGTGCTCGGATCGAGCCCGGTGGCGACCCACTCCTGGCGGAGCCAGCCCGCGCCCACCCCGACTTCCGCCCGCCCGCCCGACACCACGTCGAGAGTCTGCACGGCGCGGGCGGCCACGAAGGGGTGGCGCAGGCCGAGCAGGTAGACGTTGGTGCCGAGGCGAATGCGCTCGGTGCGCCCGGCCAGGAACGAGAGGTACGCGAATGCGTCGAAGACGGGGGTCGACGGCGGCACCGGAGGGTGGTCGTCGCCCGGATAGGGCGAGCCGCCCATGTCCACGGGGAAGATCAGGTGCTCGGGCAGCCAGACCGATTCGAAACCCAGGCGGTCCGCCTCCTCCGTCGTCTCCACGAAGGCCGCCGGATGCAACATCCCCAGCGAGATCGCCAGCTTCAGCGGCGCGCTGCCCGCATCTACACCCATGGGCGCATTCTACCGCGCGCCCGACGCGGTACACTCGCCGCCGTGCCGCACGCCATCGTCGTTCGTGAGACAGGGGGTCCCGACGTCCTGCGCTTCGAGGCCGTCGAAGAGGGCAAGCCCGCGCCCGGGCAGGTACATGTGCGCGTCGAGGCCGCCGGCGTCAACTTCATCGACGTCTACTTCCGCACCGGTCTCTACCCGCGCCCCCTGCCCTTCACCGCCGGGCTCGAAGGAGCCGGCGTGGTGGAGTCCGTCGGTGGCGAGGTGACCGGCCTGGCCGAAGGAGACCGGGTGGCGTGGTCGACCGCACCGGGCTCCTACGCCGAGGAGGTGCTCGCACCCGCGCAGGCGCTCGTGCGGGTCCCGGACGGTGTGGATGGCGAGACGGCCGCCGCTTCCATGCTCCAGGGCATGACCGCGCACTACCTGACTCACGCCACGCGCCGCACGCAGCCCGGCGACGTGGCCCTGGTGCACGCCGCCGCCGGGGGCGTCGGTCTCCTCCTCGTACAGATGCTGAAGCGGCTCGGAGCGCGCGTGATCGGCACCTGCTCCAGCGAGGAGAAGGCCGACCTCGTACGCGGCGCCGGGGCCGATGACGTGGTGCTCTACACCCGCGAGGAGTTCGCCCCCGCCGTGAGGCGCCTCACCGACGGTCGCGGCTGCGACGTCGTCTACGACTCGGTCGGCCAGGCCACCTTCGAAGGCAGCCTGGCGTCACTGCGCCCGCGCGGCCTGTTGGCACTCTTCGGCCAGTCGAGCGGTCCCGTGCCGCCCTTCGACCTGGGCCGCCTCAACGGCATGGGCTCCCTCTTCGTCACGCGCCCCTCGCTGGCTCACTACACGGCCAGCCGCGCCGAGCTGGAGGAGCGCGCCGGCGCGGTTCTGGGAGCCGTGGCCGCGGGCGAGCTTCAGGTGCGTGTGGGCGCGCGCTTCGCGCTGGCCGAGGCTCCCGACGCGCACCGCGCACTCGAGGGGCGCGC
>CAXMOD010000189.1:0-47166 GCA_964194905.1 uncultured Desulfobacterales bacterium
GTGCTCGCGAAGGTCAGCTCGAACTCGACCTGGACTTCTTCGCGAACCTGGAATTCGCCGGGATCCGGGACGAAGAGCCCGCCGCGCTGGAGGTTCTCCAGATACTCGGCGCGGAGGTCTTCCAGCGTGTCGAACGACACCTGTACCACCCTGCATTGGTGCTGGAGCGAGTCAGCGTTGCGCCGCCGCATGGACCCCCGGCCTCCCACCTAGTGTGACTTATCGACAATTCCAACCCTGCAGTGAAGGCCGGTCCGAATCGGCAAATTCGCCGGTAATCTATTGATTATGCTGAGAGTTTCGAGACAGCGCGACGAACGCATGAAACAGGCTGTCTTGCGGAGAGTTCGCGTGCAGCTGCAGCTCCGGATGCCACTGGACTGCGAGCAGCTCGGGGCGCGCGGAGTCCTCGAGAGCCTCGATGGTCCCGTCGGGCGCCCACGCCACCGGCCGCAGCCCCTCCCCGACTCCGGCCACACCCTGGTGGTGCCACGACGCGATGGTCAGCTCCTCGGCCTCGAAGATGCGACCCAGGTACGAGTCGCGCTCGAGCCGCACCACGTGCTCGGTGTGCCGCTGTTGGGACTCGCGGTGCTCTACATCCGTACCGACGACGTCGGGCAGGTGCGCGTGCAGGTCACCTCCGCGCACCACGTTCAGCACCTGCATGCCGCGGCAGATGGCCAGCACCGGGACACGCCCGGCGAGGGCGTGCTCCATCAGGGCCAGCTCGAAGGAGTCGCGCTCCGCATCGACGAAGTAGTTCGTGGCGTGACTCGCACCGCCGAAGATCGCCGCATCGAGATCGCCGCCGCCGCCAAAGACGAGACCGTCGATGCAGGACAGCAGCTCCTGAGGCTCCGTCTCGCCCGGGGGAAGCAGCACGGGCAGCCCTCCGCCGCGGCGCACGCCGTCCACGTAGGCCGACGGAAGCGAGAAGGCGAGCCGGTCGTCGCCGCTGCGGTGGTACGTGGTGATTCCAATGCGCGGACGGGAAGGCGACGGCACGAGGTTCAGATGCGCTCGAAAAAGCGGCGTCGCTCCCAGTCGGTGACGCTGCTGTCGAAGGTGCGCTGCTCGGTGCGCGCGAAGTGGAGCAGGTGATCCACCACGTCGTCGCCGAAGGTCTCCCGCGCGAAGCGGCTCGCGTCGAGGGCGGCGATTGCATCGGTCAGGGCATGGGGCACTCGCGGAAGGCCCTCGGCGTCGTAGACGTTGCCGGTGTAGGCGGGCCCGGGGTCGAGCTTGCGCTCGATCCCGTCGAGCCCGGCGGCCACCAGCGCGGCGTACGCCAGGTACGGGTTGGCGTCGGCACCGGGGATGCGGCATTCCACGCGCAGCGACGGGCCGTGGCCGACCACGCGGAAGCCGGAGGTGCGGTTGTCCCAGCTCCAGGCCACGGTCGTGGGTGCGAAGGTCCCGGCCTGGTAGCGCTTGTACGAGTTCACGTTGGGAGCGAAGAAGAGCGCCAACTCCGCGGCATGCTCGAGCAGCCCGCCCACGTACCAGCGGAATCGCTCGGATCCGCGAGCCGGGAGCGTCGGGTCGAGCTCGGTGTCGCCGTCGAACGCGGACACGCCGTCCGTCGTCCACAGGCTCGAGTGGATGTGCAGGCTGCTCCCCGCGAGATTCGCGTCGAGCTTGGCCATGAAGGTGAGGCAGTGGTCGCGAGCCACCGCGATTTCCTTGGCCGCTTGCTTGTAGAGGACGTGGCGGTCCGCCATCTCGAGGGCCGGCGCATAGCGCAGGTTGATCTCGTGCTGTCCCGGGCCCCACTCGCCCTTGCTGAACTCGACGACGATGCCCGACGCGTCCACGTCGCGGCGGATCGCGCCGATCACATCCTCGGAGTACGCGCCCGAGAGCACGTGGTAGTCCTCGACGTAGGGCGCCGTGGGGCGCATGTCCCGGAAGTGGCGCTCGCGCACGCTGTCGATCGGCTCGCGGAACAGGTAGAACTCGAGCTCACTGCCCATGCAGGCGTCGAAGCCCATCTGGTGCGCCCGCGCGAGCTGGCGTTTGAGGATCGTGCGCGGCGCCAGCGGGACAGGGGCGCCCGACTCCTCGTCGAGCAGGTCGCACAGCACCACGGCGGTGCCGTCGAGCCACGCGGCGATGCGCAGGCTGCCCAGGTCCGGCACGGCGTGAAGGTCGCCGTAGCCCGACTCCCAGCTGGTGAACGCGTAGCCGGGCGTGGGGTCCATCTCCATGTCGCACGCCAGCAGGTAGTCGCAGACGTGCATGCCGTCGGCGGCGACCTCGTCCAGGAAGAAGCGAGCGTGGATGCGCTTTCCGATCAGCCGGCCGTAGAGGTCCGGGAACGCGGTCACGACCGTGTGAATCTCGCCGGCCGCGACGGCCCGGCGCAGCCCGTCCAGGTCCAGTCGGCCGACCTCGCTGCCCCCGGCGTCCGCCGGCGTCACTCCTCGTCCACCTGGCGGAACAGGGTGAGCTGCGGCGTGGCGTCGGGAACCTCGATGGGCACCGGGTAGGCGTCCGAGAAGCACGCGTCGCAGATTCCGCCCTTGAGCGAGTCCGCCGTGCCCCGCAGGCCTTCCAGGGAGAGGTAGCCCAACGAGTCTGCACCGATGCGCTCGCGGATGCCCTCGACCGAGAGGTTGGAGGCGATCAGCTCCTCGCGTGTCGGGGTATCGATGCCGTAGTGGCAGGGTCCGATCTTGGGCGGCGAAGAGACGCGCACGTGCACCTCCCGAGCTCCCGAGTTGCGCAGCATCTGCACGATCTTCTTGAGCGTGGTCCCGCGCACGATGGAATCGTCCACCAGGACCACCCGCTTCCCGTCCACGTAGCCGCCCATCGCGTTGTGCTTCACCTTGACGCGGAAGTCGCGGATCGACTGCGCGGGCTCGATGAAGGTGCGCTTCACGTACTGGTTGCGGATCAGCGCGGTCTCGTAGGGAATGCCCGACTCCTCGGCGTAGCCGAGGGCGGCGGCGTTGCCCGAGTCGAGAACCGGAACAACCATGTCCGCCACCACCGGGTGCTCCCGCGCCAACGCGCGGCCCAGCTCCTTGCGGAACGCGTAGACGTTTTGGCGCCGCAGGTTCGAGTCCGGCCGCGCGAAGTAGATGTACTCGAAGATGCAGAATGCCTCGCGCGAGGCGGGCACGAAGGGGCGCAGGGTGCGCAATCTTCCGCGGCGAATCACCACCACCTCGCCGGGCTCCAGGTCGCGGTCATACTCGGCGTCGATCAGGTCGAGCGCGCAGGTCTCGCTGGCGACCACCCAACCCCCTTCCACCCGCCCCAGCGAGAGGGGCCGAAAGCCGTGGGGATCGCGCGCCGCGATCAGGGCGTCGTCGGTGAGCATCACCAGGCTGAAGGCGCCCTTGACCCGCGAGAGCGCGTCGATCAGGCGCTCCTCGGGCGTGGGCTCCCGAGAGCGCGCCAGCAGGTGCACGATCACCTCGCTGTCCGAGGTAGTGCTGAAGATCGCGCCCCGCCCTTCCAACTCGTGGCGGATCGGCACGGCGTTCACGAGGTTTCCGTTGTGGGCGATGGAGATCGGCCCACTGTCGGTGCTGGCGAAGAAGGGCTGCGCGTTGCGCAGGCTGGTCTCGCCCGAGGTGGAGTAGCGGACGTGGCCGATCGCATGACGCCCCGGAAGCTTGCCGAGGTTCTTCTCGTGGAAGACGTCGGCGACCAGACCCATGCCCCGGTACACGAACTGCTCGTGGCCGTTGGACGACACGATCCCGCAGCTCTCCTGCCCGCGATGCTGGAGGGCGTAGAGCCCCAGGTAGGCCAGCTTGGCGGCGTCGGCGTGACCGTGGATGCCGAACACGCCGCACTCCTCCCGCGGTCTGTTGCGCGCATGCTCGGCGAAGACGTCGTCGCTCATCACTCCCCCTTTGTGGGTGTCGGGTCGCTGGGCTCCAGGCGACGGGGCAAGGCCCTCGCCCAGATTCGATGCAGATCGGCGACCGGGGTGTCGATCCAGGGCTCGCCTCCCGGCCGGCCGACGACCAGGCGTTCGCCCCCGGTCTCGCCGATCCGCCGCGCGGGAACGCCCGCCTCCGCCGCCGCGACCAGCAGGCCGTCGGGGTCGCTGCTCGTCGTCACGACCCGCGCGGTGGACTCACCGAAGAGTAGCGCGTCGGGCCGGATCGAATCCGCCAGCTCGACGTGGGCACCTACCTGGCGACCGTCGGGCGCGCTGAAGCTGCACTCCGCCAGTGCCACGGCCAGCCCCCCGTCCGATACGTCGTGGGCCGTGGCGATGCGGCCAGCGGCCACCTGGGTGACCAGCAAGTCGATCAGGCGCGACTCGCTGGCCAGGTCCACCGCGGGCGGTGCACCCGCCTCGAGACCCCGGCGCAGCGCCAGCCAGGCACTGCCTCCAAGCTCTTCGCGCGTCTCGCCCAGCAGTACGATGGCCTCCCCCGGCTCCCGGAAGTGTGCCACGGCGTGGCGCTCCCAGGGGTCGAGAAGCCCCACCACCACGATCGTCGGCGTGGGATGGATCGAGTTGCCGTCGGTCTCGTTGTAGAGGGACACGTTGCCGGAGATCACCGGGGTGCCGAGGGCACGGGCGGCGTCGCCCATGCCGCGCACCGCCTCGGCGAACTGCCACATGATCTCGGGCTTCTCCGGATTTCCGAAGTTGAGGCAGTTGCTGAGCGCCAGGGGCCGCGCGCCGGTGCACGCCACGTTGCGCGCCGACTCGGCCACGGCGGCCATCGCGCCGGTGTACGGGTCGAGGAAGCACCAGCGCGGGTTGCAGTCCGCCGAGAGCGCCACGGCCTTGGAGGTAGGCGTGCCGTCCTCGCGCTTCAGGCGCACCAGCGCCGCATCGCCGCCGGGCCCGATGATCGTGTTGCCCTGGACCAGCTGGTCGTACTGGCGCCACACCCAGGCCTTGGAGCCGAAGTCCGGCGTATCGAGCAGGCCCATGAGCGCACCGGCCAGTTCCTCCTCGGGCGCCACGGCCGTGAGGTCGAGCTTCTGGCGCTCACGCAAGGCTACGGGCTCGCTGCGCGGGCGGTCGAGCTCGGGTGAGCTCTTGGCCACAGGATCCACCGGGATGTCCACCACCGTCTCGCCGTGCCAGCGCACGCGCATGCGACCGTCCTCGGTCACGCGGCCCACCACCACGGCGTCCAGGTCCCAGCGCGCAAAGATTTCGCGCACCTCGTCCTCGCGGCCGGCCCGGGCCACCATCAGCATGCGCTCCTGGCTCTCGGAGAGCAGAAGCTCGTAGGGCGTCATGCCCTCGGCGCGCTGGGGCACGCGGTCGAGGTCCATCTCGATACCCGTGCCGGAGTTGCTGGCCATCTCGAAGGACGAGCAGGTCAGGCCGGCGGCGCCCATGTCCTGAATGCCCACCACGGCGTCGGTACGCATCAGCTCCAGGCACGCCTCGATCAGGCACTTCTCCGTGAACGGGTCACCCACCTGCACCGTCGGACGCTTGGACTCGGTGGTGTCGTCGAACTCCGCCGAGGCGAGCAGGCTCGCACCGTGGATGCCGTCGCGCCCGGTCTTGCTGCCGGCATAGATCACGGGGTTGCCGGCGCCGGAGGCGCGCGCCTTGAAGATCCGGTCCACGTCCACCACGCCCAGGTTGAAGGCGTTGACGAGGATGTTGCCGCGGTAGCACTCGTGGAACTGGGTCTCGCCACCCACCGTGGCCACGCCGACCGAATTGCCGTAGCCGCCGATGCCCTCCACAACCCCGCGCAGCAGGAAGCGGTGGCGAGGGTCGTCGAGAGGACCAAAACGGATAGAGTCGAGCGACGCCACGGGGCGTGCGCCCATCGTGAAGATGTCACGCAGGATGCCCCCCACGCCGGTGGCGGCGCCCTGGTGGGGTTCGATGAAGCTGGGGTGGTTGTGGCTCTCGATCTTGAAGATCACGGCCAGCCCGTCGCCGACGGCCACGGCGCCCGCATTCTCGCCCGGACCCTGGAGCACCTGCTCGCCGTCGGTGGGAAGCGTCTTCAGGTGCTTCTTGCTCGACTTGTAGGAGCAGTGCTCCGACCACATCACTGAAAAGATTCCGAGCTCGGAGAAGGTGGGCGTACGGCCCAGGATCTCGAGGACGTTCTCCCACTCCTCGTCGGTGAGGCCGTGCTCGCGCGCCAGCGTCACATCGACCGTCGGCTCGCGGAGCTCGGTCACCGGCCCCCCTCCGCCACCGCGTCCAGCAGCGAGCCCAGGATGAGCGCGCCGTCGGTGCCACCGATGACGCCCTCCACGGCGTGCTCCGGGTGGGGCATGAGACCGAACACGTTGCCCGCCTGGTTGACGACCCCTGCGATGTCGTTGACCGAGCCGTTGGGGTTGCGCTCGTAGCGCAGCACCACCTGACCACGCCCCTCGAGGCGCGCCAGCTCGTCGGCTTCGGCGAAGTAGTTTCCCTCGCCGTGTTTGATCGGGATGCGCAGCACCTGGGCCTTCCGCGTCCGGGATGTGAAGCGCGTATCGGCCCGCTCCACGCGCACCTCCGCCACCTCGCACACGAAATGCAGGTCGCGGTTGCGCAGCAGCGCGCCGGGCAGCAGGCCCGCCTCGCACAGGATCTGGAACCCGTTGCAGGTTCCCAGCACGAGTCCCCCCGCGTCGGCGAAGCGCTTCACCGCAGCCATCACGGGCGAGAAGCGCGCCATGGCGCCGCAGCGCAGGTAGTCGCCGTACGAGAAGCCGCCCGGCAGCAGCACCGCCCGCGTGTCGGCAGGCAGCTCGGCCTGCTTGTGCCACACCAGCGCGGCGGGCGCTCCCAGCACGCTCTTCATCGCGAAGCGCATGTCCCGGTCGTCGTTCGAGCCGGGAAATTGGATCACGGCGAACACCTGGGCACCTCCGGGCCGGTGTGGGGGGGCCGCCGGATGGACGCGGGGCCGAAAAATGCTTTCGGGGACGGGCGGATTCTAACCGCGGGCCCTCCCGCCATCAAGCGGCCTCCGAAGCCGCCCCGGGCCCCAGGCGCCCCGACCCAGGGAGGCTAGGGCTGGATGGACTCCACCGAGAAGTCCTCGATGACCGTATTGGCCAGCAGCTTCTCCGCCAGCTCGGAGACGTAGGCGACCGCCCGCTTGCGGTCCATCTCGGAGCTCAGGGTCACCACGAAGCGCTTGCCCTGGCGCACGTCCACCACGTCGCTGTAGCCCAGCGATTCGGCAGCACGACCGATGGCCTGTCCCTGCGGGTCGAGCACTTCCTGCTTCGGCATGACCACCACCACAACCTTCACGACGACTCCTCCCCCAGCGCACGCGCGAAGATCGCATCCACGTGGCGCAGGGCACCCTCGAGCCGGAAGATGCGCTCGATCGCTTCCGCCGGCAGCGCGCCGGTAATCTCTGGGTCGGCCCGCACGCGACGCAGGAGGGCGTCGGCCGGGACCTGCCCCTCGCTGGCCTCCTTCCAGATCGCCATCGCGTGGCCCTGCACCAGCGCGTACGCGTCCTCGCGGCTCTTGCCCGCCTGCGCGAGCTCGAGCAACAGGGTGCCGCTGAAGACGAGCCCACCCGTCAGCTCCAGGTTCCGGCGCATGCGGTCCGGAAAGATCACCAGGCCCTCCACCAGGCCGGCAAAGCGGTGGAGCATGAAGTCCACCGTGGTGAACGCGTCCGGCAGCACGATGCGCTCCACCGAAGAGTTGCTCATGTCGCGTTCGTGCCAGAGCGCCTGGTTCTCCAAGGCCGCCAGGGCGTAGCCGCGCACGACGCGGGCGAGCCCCGAGATGTTCTCGAAGCGCCACGGGTTGCGCTTGTGGGGCATGGCCGACGAGCCCTTCTGGCCGCGGCCGAACTCCTCTTCCACCTCGCGCACCTCGGTGCGAGCGAGGTGACGGAACTCGGTGGCGAACTTGTCGAGGCTGCTGGCTACCTGAGCCAACGCCCCCACGAGCACGGCGTGGCGGTCGCGTTGCACCACCTGTGTGGAGACCGGTTCGAAGCCGATGTCCAGGCGCCCGCAAACGGCCTCCTCCACCGCGGGCTCGAGGTGCGCGAAGGTGCCCACGGCCCCCGAGATCTTGCCAACCGCGGCGTCGTCGAGCGCGCGCTCGAAGCGGTCCCGGTTTCGGCGCATCTCGAGCAGTTGGACGAGCAGCTTGAGGCCGAAGGTGGTCGGCTCGCCGTGCACACCGTGCGTCCGCCCCACGGTGGGGGTGTGCTTGTGCTCGCGGGCACGCGCCTCCAGCGCGGCGCAGACCCGGTCGACACCCTCCAGCACCAGGCGGCCGGCGTCGCGGATCTGGAGCGCCAGCGCCGTGTCGAGCACGTCGCTCGACGTCATGCCGAAGTGTACGTGGCGCGATTCCGGCCCCACGTGCTCCGCCACGTTGGTGAGGAACGCGATTACGTCGTGCCGCACTTCGCGCTCGATCTCGGCAATGCGCTCCGCGTCGAAGCCGGCCTTCTTGCGGATGGTGCGGGCGGCCTCGTCGGGAATCACGCCGCGCTCGGCCAGCACGTCGCAGACCGCCAACTCCACGTCGAGCCAGCGTTGGTAGCGCGCCTCGACGGTCCAGAGCTCGGCCATTTCGGATCGTGAGTAACGTTCGATCACGACGTCACACCACCTGCCACCAGATGTACGCGAGCATCAGATAGTACATGATGGGGATCGCCAGCAGGCTCGAGTCGATGCGGTCCAGTACGCCGCCCATCCCGGGCAGGAGCTGTCCGGCGTCCTTCTGCGCGGCGTCCCGCTTGAGCAGCGACTCCACGAGGTCGCCCACGATGCCCACGCCCGCGAGCACCGCCGCCAGGCATCCGGCGAAGGCGTAGCCGTAGATGTCGGACAAGTCGGGCCACAGGTTGTCGAAGAGGAACTTGCACGCCATGCCCATCACGGCGCCGAAGATCACCCCACCCACCGCGCCCTCGACGGTCTTGCCCGGGCTGATGGACGGCGCCAGCTTGCGGCGGCCGTACGCGCGCCCGGCGAAGTAGGCTCCGGTGTCGGACGCCACCACCGAGGTCATCGCGAAGATCATCAGAAAGGCGCCCACGTCCGGGTCCAACCCGGCGGCGGCGGCGAAGCCGTAGCGGCTCTCGACCACGGAGTGGAACTCGCGCAGCACGACGGCGTGGGAGAGCAACCAGCCCACGTAGAAGACGCCGAAGAAGGTGCCCGAGATGCTGGCCAGCGCGTCGCGGATCCGCGCCTTGCGCAGCTGCGCCACCATCACGCCCAGCAGCACGGCGGTCATGAGGACGGTGGCGTGATACTCGCTGCCCACGTAGGCGACCACCGGCAGGGCGGCGCCTCCAGCCAGGCCGTAGGACACGAGCGGATCGGCGCCCTTGTTCTCGATCAGGGTGTAGAACTCGCGAAGCCCGAGCAGGACGATGCCGGTGACCACCGCCAGGTAGACGAACCCGCCCACCGCGGTGGCCCACAGGACGCCGGGGATCAGCACCGCCGCGGTCATGATCCGCACGGTCAGGTTGCTGAGCTTGCGCTCCGGCACCTCCGCCACCGGCGTCGGCGGCTGGGGATGGACCGGTTCTTGGGGCAATCCCTCGCTCACGCGTCGTCCTCCCGCGGTCGGGTCCCGGTGTGGCCGAAGCCGCCCTCCCCCCGTTCGGTGGCGTCGAGGCTGTCGACCTCCACCCACTCCGGCTGCGCCACGGGCGCGATCACCAGCTGCGCGATTCGGTCGCCGCGTCGGATCACCACCGGATCGCGGCCGCCGTTGTGGAGGATGACCTGGACCTCACCCCGGTAGTCGGAGTCTACCGTACCGGGCGCGTTGGGCAGCGTGACGCCTTGGCGCAGCGCCAGGCCGCTGCGCGGGCGCACCTGCCCCTCGTAGCCCGCGGGAATGGCGACACGCAGACCGGTCGGCACGCACAGGCGAGCGCCGGGCTCGAGGACGACCTCGCTCTCGACCGCCGCAGCCAGGTCGACGCCCGCCGACCCCGGCGTCGCCGGGGTCGGCAGCGGTAAATCCTCGGCCCCAGGGAGCCGGGCGACGCGAACCCTCACGCCTCGACGGAGTCGGCCAGCGCCTCCTTGCGCGAAAGCCGGACGCGACCCGCGGGATCGATGTCGATGCACTTCACGAGCACCTCGTCGCCTTCCTCCACCACGTCCGTCACCCGCTCGACGCGGCCGTCGGCCAGGTGACTGATGTGGACCAGCCCGTCGGTGCCCGGGAAGATCTCGCAGAACGCGCCGAAGTCGGTGATGCGCTTGACCTTGGACAGGTAGAGGCGACCGATCTCGGCCTCCTGGGTCAGCTCTTCCACCATGCCGCGGGCGCGCGCCAGCGCGTCCATGTCCGGCGAGAAGACCGTGACCTGGCCCGAGTCCTCGATGTCGATCTTGGCGCCGGTGGTCTCCTGGATGGCGCGGATCACCTTGCCGCCGGGTCCGATCACGTCGCGGATGCGATCCGGCTTGATCCAGATCACCTCCACCCGCGGCGCCCAGCGCGAGAGCTCCGGCCGTGCCTGGAGCTCGCCCAGCTCGGCGGACGTCTCCTTCTGCATGCACTCGAGAATATGGATGCGGCCCAGGCGGGCCTGCTCCATGGCGCGGGCCATGACCTCCCAATCGACGCTCTGGATCTTGATGTCCATCTGCACCGCGGTGATGCCCTTGCGGGTGCCTGCCACCTTGAAGTCCATGTCCCCCAGGTGGTCCTCGTCGCCGAGGATGTCGGACAGCACGGCCACCTTGCCGCCGTCGCGGTCCTCGATGAGGCCCATCGCGATTCCCGCCACCGGCGCCTTCAGCGGCACCCCGGCGTCCATCATCGCCAGTGTGGCGCCGCAGATCGTCGCCATCGAAGACGAGCCGTTCGACTCGAGCACCTCGGAGACCACCCGAACCGTGTACGGGAAGTCCTCCAGGTCCGGCAGCACCGGCAGCAGCGAGCGCTCCGCCAGATTTCCGTGACCGATGTCCCGGCGGCTCGGACCGCGCAGGAAGCGGGCCTCGCCCACCGAGAACGGCGGGAAGTTGTAGTGCAGCAGGAAGTTCTTCTCGTAGCGCTCGGTCAACGCGTCGATCGTCTGCGAGTCGCCCGAACTGCCCAGCGTGGCGTACACCAGCGCCTGGGTCTCGCCGCGGGTGAACAGGCCCGTGCCGTGGGCACGGGAGACTACCTTCACCTCGCAGGCGATCGGCCGGATGTCGGCGGTGCCGCGGCCGTCGATGCGAACGCCCTGGTCGAGCACCTTGCGGCGCACGAGCTCGCTGCGGATGTCCTTCAGCAGGCCCTTGGCGCGCTTCTTCAGGTTGCCGAGCCCGGCCTGGCGCTCCTCGACGGCCTCGAGCGTGTCGAGCGTGACGGGCACCTTGCGGTACTCGTCGGTGATGGCGTTCACCACCTCCTTCTCGACGACGTCGATCGCTGCGTAGCGTTCCTTCTTGTCCGTCAGCGCGAGCGCGTCGACCAGGCGCGTCTCGGCGGCCTGGCGGACTCGCGTATCCAGGCCGTCGTCCGGGGGCGCAGGTACGACCACCTGCATCTTCTCCGTGCCGACGGCGTCGCGCAGGCGCTCCTGGGCTTCGATGATCGGAATGAGCGACTCGTGGCCGAACTTGAGGGCTGCGAGGAGCTCGTCCTCGGGCACCTCCTTCGCCTCGCCCTCGACCATGACCAGCGCCTCGCGGCTGGCGCCGACCACGAACTCGAGGTCGGCCTCGCCCAGCTGTTCACGCGTGGGGTTGGCGATCAGCTCGCCGTCTACGCGTCCCACGCGAACTCCCGCGATGGGGCCGAGGAACGGGATGTGCGAGACGCTGAGCGCCGCCGACGCGCCGACGAACGCGAGCAGATCGGGCGGATTCTCGCCGTCGGCCGAGAGCACCGTGGCGACGATGTGTGTCTCGTCCATGTAGCCATCGGCAAAGAGCGGCCGGATCGAGCGGTCGATGAAGCGGCAGACCAGGATCTCGCGATCCGAGAGGCGCGCCTCACGCTTGAAGAATCCGCCGGGGAATTTGCCTGCCGCAGATGTCTTTTCGACGAAGTCGACGGTGAGCGGGAAGAAGTCGATGCCCGGCCGAGGCTGGGAGCGGGTAGCCGTGACGAGGACCTGGGTCTCGCCGTAGGACACGAGCACAGCGCCCGAGGCCTGCTTGGCCATGCGGCCGGTTTCGATCGTGAGTGTGCGTCCGCCGACTTCGACGGACTCGATTGTGGGTTCGAACCAATAAGGCATGAAGATATGGTCTCCACCGGACCATTTTCTTCAGGCCCGGCATTCGTGTGTGCGCGTTGGATACGGGAGCGAGGGGGAGGCCGCGTTCGAAGACGAACTAGCGACGCAGGCCGAGGCGCTCGATCAGACCGCGGTAGCGCTCGACGTCCTTCCGATGAAGGTAGTCGAGCAGGCGCCGCCGCCGGCTGACCATCTTGAGCAGGCCTCGACGAGAGTGGTGGTCCTTTTCGTGGACCTTGAAATGCTCCGAGAGCTGGTTGATGTGCTCCGTGAGGAGCGCCACCTGGACCTCCGGCGAGCCCGTATCGGTCTCGTGTTGCCGGTGGTCGGTCAAGACCTCTCGCTTGCGTACAGCGGGAATCACGCTCGGTCGTCTTCCGATTCTTGGGTGCCGGCTGTGCCGGCGTTGGGTGCCGGCTGCGCCGGCGTGCCGGAATTTCCGGCTCGAATGGTGTTCCCTGCGGCCCCGTGCCGCCGTTTCCATTGCGCTCTTGTTTTCTATCGAGGGGGATCGGTACCAAAATCAAGGGCTTGAGGCAAGCGGTCGCAGCACCCGGAGAGGCTGGAGCTTGAAGTCGGCACGCAGTTCCAGCACCGCGAGGAGCCGTCCGTGGCAGTCTACCCCCGCCACTCGCAGGCCCGGACCGTCCGGGAAGCGGGAGCGCCCCACCGGCACCTCGCGCCCGTGGGCGACGCGGCGGCTCTCCTCCTCCCCCAAGGAGAAGACCGGGAGGCCCAGGGCCTCCACCTCGGGAATCAGGCGCTCGGCCAGCTTGCCGGCCGCGGCGTCTTGCTCCAGCTGCTCCATCGGCACGGCGCGCTCCAGGGTGAAGCGCCCACTGGCAGTGCGGCGCAGTGATTCCAGGAAGGCCCCGCAGCCGAGGCGATCCCCCAGGTCGGCGGCCAGCACCCGCACGTAGGTTCCGGCCGAGCAGGTCACCTCGATCTGCACGCGCGGCGGGTCGTAGCTCTCGAGCGCGAAGCGCTCGATGTGAACCTTGCGCGGCTGCCTCTCCACTTCCCGACCCTGGCGCGCCAGCTTGTGGAGCGGCACCCCGCCCTGCTTCACGGCGCTGTACATGGGTGGTGTCTGCTCGATGTCGCCGGCGAAGGCCGCCATGGCCGACGCAACCTCGTCACGGCCGGGCGCCGGACCTTCGTGGCGCTCCACCACCGTCCCGTCCCCATCCAGCGTGTCGGTGCGCGCACCCAGGTGGATGGAGCCGACGTAGCGCTTGGTGCCGCCCTCCACGAACGGAACCAGCTTCGTCGATTCACGAACGGCGAGCGGCAACACGCCCGTGGCCTGGGGGTCGAGGGTGCCCAGGTGCCCGATACGGCGCGTGCCGAGCCAGCGTCGCGCGGCGTCCACCACGTCGTGGGATGTGATGCCCTGGGGCTTGTCCACCACCAGGAAGCCACTGGGTCCCGGCTCCTCGGAACGCTTATGCCGAGCCATCGTCCACCTCCCGCAACGCCGCAAGCGTGCGATCCCCGAGGTCCAGCGACGGATCGTGGCGAAAGTGCAGCTCCGGCACCCGGCGCAGCTCGAGCACTCGCGAGAGGCGGCGGCGCACGAAAGCCGCCGCGCTCCCGAGACCCTGCGCGGTGGCCTCCAACTCCTCCGGCTCCTCGACCATGGCGCTCCAGTAGACCCGCGCGTTGCCCAGGTCGGGCGCCACATCCACCCGGGTGAGGGTCACCATCCCGATGCGCGGGTCGGTGGCCTCCTCGCGCAGGATGCGGGCGATCTCCCCCCTCAGCTGCTCGCCGATGCGTTCGGTTCGCCTGGACACGGCTGGATCCCCTCTCGCTCCGATCAGTCTTCGTGGGGAAGGTGCACGATCTGCACTTCGGAGGCGGTCACCTCCGCCAGATGCAGATCCTCGATGAATCGAATGGCCTTCTCCAGGACAGCCCGGACCCGAACCGCGTCGGGGCCCGTGCCGGCGAGCCCCAACTGGGCGCGCTGCCAGGTGTCCTGCCCTCCCACCTCGGCCACCGCGACGTTGAAGCGGTTCCGCACGCGCTGGCTGATCGAGCGCACCACTCCGCGCTTCTCCTTCAGGGACTGCGAGCCGTGCACGTGGATTTCGACGATCGCCGCGCCGACGATCATTCGAGGGTTGCGGGCTTCTCCTCGAGCTCGAAGGCCTCGATCACATCACCCACCTTGATGTCGTTGTAGCCCTCGATCCCGATGCCGCACTCGAATCCGAACTGGACCTCGCGCGCGTCGTCCTTGAAGCGCTTGAGCGAGGCGAGTTTGCCCGTGTAGATCTGTACGCCGTCACGCACCAGGCGCGCCTGGGCGTTGCGACGGATCATGCCCTCGGTGACGTAGCAGCCGGCGATGGTCCCCGCCTTGGGAATGGTGAAGGTCTGGCGCACCTCGGCGTGGCCCAGCTCCTTCTCCTCGATGCGCGGGGGCAGCAGGCCGGCCATGGCCTGCCGAATCTCGTCGGTGGCCTCGTAGATCACCCGGTAGAGGCGCAGGTCCACACCCTGAGACTCAGCCGCCCGGCGCGCAGACGGGTCGGGCCGCACGTGGAAACCCACCACGATGGCCTCACTCGCGCGAGCCAGCATGACGTCGCTCTCGGAGATGGCGCCGACGCCCTGGTAGATCACCTTCACCTGCACGGAGTCCGTGGACTGCTTCTCGATCGACTCGGCGAGCGCCTCCACCGAACCGTGAACGTCGCCCTTCAGCACGACGTTCAGCTCCCTGGGGCCTTCGCCGCCCTCGCCCACCTGGGCGAAGAGCTCCTCGAGAGTGCGCTTGGGCCGCACGGCCTCGGCGGCGGTGCCGCGCAGCTCGTCCTTGCGGTGTACCACCACGTCCTTGGCTGCACGGTCGTTCTCGACGGCGTTGAAGGGCTGGCCTGCCTCGGGAACGCCCGAGAGCCCGACCACCTGCACCGGGACCGAGGGCCCGGCTTCCTTCACCTGCTGGCCCTTGTCGTTGAGCATGGCGCGAACGCGGCCGGTCTCGGTACCTACCACCACCACGTCGCCGCGCTGAAGAGTTCCGTGCTGCACCAGCACGGTGGCCACGGGGCCTCGCCCCTTGTCGAGCTCGGCCTCGAGCACCACGCCGCGCGCATGCAAGCTGGGATCGGCCTTGAGCTCGAGCAACTCCGCCTGGAGCTTCAGCATCTCGAGCAGCTTGTCGAGTCCGGTGCCCTTGGTGGCCGACGTTTCCACGCAGATCGTGTCGCCGCCGAACTCTTCGGGCACGAGTTCGTGCTCCATCAGGCGCTGGCGCGCTTGCTGCGGGTCGGCCCCTGGCAGGTCGCACTTGTTGATCGCTATGACGATGGGCACCCCCGCCGCCTTCGCGTGGGAAATCGCCTCCACGGTCTGCGGCATGATGCCTTCGGTCGCAGCGATCACGATGACGGCGATGTCCGTCGCCTCGGCGCCGCGCGCGCGCATGGTGGTGAACGCCGCGTGGCCGGGCGTGTCGATGAAGGTCAGCTTGTCGGCACCCACGGCCACCTGGTAGGCGCCGATATGCTGGGTGATGCCGCCGGCCTCGCCGGCCACCACATCGGTCTTGCGGATGGCGTCCAGGATCGAGGTCTTGCCGTGGTCTACGTGGCCCATCACGGTGATCACCGGCGGCCGCTGCTCCAGGTTCTCGGCTGCCACCGCCTCCTCGGTGGTGCCCAGCACCTCCTCCTCGCGGAAGCCCACGTCTTGCACGTCGAACCCGAACTCGGCCGCCACGGTGCGAGCCACCTCCGCGCTCACCGCCTGGTTGACCGAGGCCATCGTGCCCAGGGACATGAGCTTGCCCTGCACGGCGGGCGCCTTCTGGCCCAGCTCCTTCGCGAGCTCCCCGACGCTGACGGAGCCCTCGATGCGGATGACCCGCTTGTCCTGCTTGGGCGCGGCAGCCGAGCTGGGCTGCGGCTGGGCGGGTGCGTCGCGGCGCTTGCGGCGCGGCGACTGCATGGAGCGCGGGTCCACGCTGAGCGGGCGGCGCACGACCGTGCGACCCGAGACCTGGCGCGCCAGCTGCTCCTGTTCGCGCAGGTTCACGACCTCGCGCACGCGCTTGCGCTGCTTGCCGCGCCCGGGCAGCTCGGCGGGTCGCGGCGCCGCCGGGTCGGCGGGCCGCCCAGCGTCGGGCTCGCCCGGCGCCGGGGCGATTCCCTCGGCCGCGGCTTCGGCGGCCAGCGGCTCGGCCTCCTCCCCGCCTTCCGCCTCCGGAGTCGGCTCCTCGGGGATGGGCTCCTCGACGGGCGCCGCGGCCGCGCTGACCGGCACGGGTTCCTCGGCGACCGGCTCGGGCGTCGGCTGCACCTTCGCGCGGCGTCGCCGGCGGATGATCTTGCGTCCGCCGGTGGACTCGACGGTCTTCTCGACGACCTCCTGGCCCGAGACCGGCGCACCGCCGAACTTGTCGCGCAGCGTTGCCGCCGTCTCCTCGTCGAGGGACGACATCGCGCTCTTGAGTTCGACGCCGAAGGCCACCGCCCTTTCGACGAACTCGTTGCGATCGATGCCGAGCTCTTCGGCGAGCTTGTATGCCCGAGTCTTGCCCATGGATTCCTAGCTCTGCTCTTCCGCCTCAGGCTCCGCCGCGGCGGCGTCACCCTCGGCACCCTCACCCTCAGCGTCCGCCGAGGCCGCGATCCGCGCTGCGGCTTCTGCCGCCGCCGCTTCTGCAGCGCGCGCCGCCTCGTCGGCGAGCCGCTGCTCCTCCTCGAGGCGCCTGCGCTCGTCATCCTCGCGCTTCTCCACGGCCAATGTGACCGCCGCTTCCTTGATGGCCTGGGCCCCGGCCTCATCGATGCCCGGGAGCTGCGTCAGCAGGTCCGGCTGCACCTCCGCCAGATCCTCGAGGGAGGTGATGCCTTGCTGGAGCAGCAGCTCGGCCTCGGGCTCCCCGCAGCCCTCCACCACGGAGACGGCGCGCGCCAGCCATTCGGCCACCTCGCGCATCGCCGCCTCGCTCTTGATGTCGATCCTCCAGCCGGTCAGCTGCACCGCCAGGCGCACGTTCTGTCCCTTGCGCCCGATGGCGAGGGAGAGCTGGTCGTCGGGGACGATGACGTCCATCGACTTCTCGGCATCGTCGATGATCACCTTGGACACCGCGGCGGGCGAGAGCGCGCTGCACACGTAGCGGGCCGGGTCCGGGCTCCACGGCACGATGTCGATGCGCTCGCCGCGCAGCTCCTGCACCACCGCCTGCACGCGGCTGCCCTTCATGCCCACGCAGGCACCCACCGGATCCACGTCGCTGTCGCGCGAGGCGACGGCGATCTTGGAGCGCCCGCCGGGCTCGCGTGCCGCGGCCTCGATGGTGACGATGCCCTCGTACATCTCGGGCACCTCCTGCTCGAACAGCTTCATCAACAGCTCGCGGGAGGCGCGCGAAAGGATGATCTGGGGGCCCTTGGTGGCCTTGTTCACCTCCTGGACGTAGGCGCGAATGCGATCGCCCGGGCGGTAGTTCTCGCGCGGCACCTGCTCCTTGACCGGCAGCATGGCCTCGGCGCGTCCCAGGTCCACGATGATGGAGCCCTTCTCGAAGCGGCGCACGATGCCGTTCACCACGTCGGTAGCGCGGTCCTTGTACTCGTCGTAGACGATGTCGCGCTCGGCGTCGCGAACGCGCTGGATGATCACCTGCTTCGCGGTCTGCGCCACGATGCGCCCGAACTCGGCTGTGTCGAGCTTGACGCCGATCTCGTCGCCCACCTCGGCCTCGGGGTCGTCGCCGCGCGCGGCCTCCAGGGTGAGCTGTGTGTCGGGATCGGTGATGGCATCGACGACCGTCTTGAACTCGAAGAGCTCGATCTCCTCCAGCTCCTCGTTGTACTGGGCTTCGATGGCACGCTCGAGGCCGTACTTGCGACGTGCAGCCTGCTTGAGCGCCTCCTCGAGGGCACCGATGATGACCATTCGGTCGATGCCCTTGTCCTTGGCGATCTGGTCGATTTCGCGCTTGAGCCCCTGGAACATCATGACCCTGCTCCCGGCTTGGAACGTCCCCGACCGAAGTCGGCGGACGAGAATTCGTAGACGGTGTTGGCGCGCGCCACCTCGTCGAACGGGATCGTCACTTCGCCCCCGTCCACGGTCATGCGCACCTCGTTGCTCGCGAACGCCACAAGGCGGCCCCGGAAACGCCGACGTCCGTCCAGCGGCCGGCGCGTTTCGAGCTTCACGGCGCGCCCGACGCTGACGGCGAAGTCCTTCTCGCGACCCAGGTGGCGGTCGAGCCCCGGGGAGGAGACTTCCAGCCGATAGCGGCCGCGGACGGCCTCCGTGGCGTCCAGCGAGGTCTCCACCTCGCGCGAGACTTCCACGCAGCGCTCCACGGGCACCCGCCCATCGCACTCCGGCGTGTCGATCGTGATCCGCAGCACCTGCGCTCCCTGGCCGCCGAGCGTCTCCGCGTCCACGAGTTCGCACCCGTGGTCCGCCACGATCGGCTCGATCAGCTCTCGTAATCCGCCCGGGATGTCCCGGTACAACTTCATGTCCCCAAAAACAAAAAAAGTGGACATGCCGTCCACTTTCCAAAGACCCTTCAGGCCGCAGCAGGCCGTAGCCCGCAACCAATCGCCCCCCGGCCATGTCCGAACCGGAGGGCGTCGAAGCGGCCGTAACTTACCCGAATTGCAGGGGGAAGGAAACCCCGGCCGTGCCCGGGGGTCGAGCGCTGCAGGGACCCCGCGGGGCCAGTTTCAACTCATCTCCAGAGCGCCGACCAGGTCGGCCACCCGCGCGAAGCCATGGCGTTCGGCGTAGGCCGCGATCCCCTCGGCCACCTCCCGGGCGGCCATCGGATTCGTGTAGTTGGCCGTGCCCACCTGCACACAGGTCGCCCCGCAAAGCAGGAACTTCACGGCGTCGTCGCCCGTGGCGAGTCCGCCGATCCCGCAGATGGGAATGGAAACGGCCTGGGCCGCTTGCCAGACCATGCGCAACGCCACGGGGCGGATGGCCGGCCCGGACAGGCCGCCGAGTACGTTGCGCAGGGCCGGACGGCGGGTCTCGAGATCCACCTCGAGCGCCTGGAGGGTATTGATGAGGCTGAGGCCGTCGGCGCCCTCCCCTTCGCAGACCCGCGCCATTTCGGCGATCGATGTGACGTTGGGCGAAAGCTTCACCAGCAGCGGAATCGAGGTCGCCCGTCGCACCGTGCGCACGAGATCGGCCAGCAACTCGGGGTTCTGGCCGAACTCGATTCCCCCCGCCTTCACGTGGGGACACGACGCGTTGATCTCCACCCCCACCACCTTGGGCACGCCGCTGAGGCGTTTGCAGACGGCCGCGTACTCGTCGGGCGCCGTGCCGAAGACACTGGCGATGACCGGCACGCCGTCGGGGATCTGCGGAAGCATCTCGGAAACGAAGGCTTCGACTCCGACGTTCTCGAGGCCGATCGCGTTCAGCATCCCGGCCGGCGTCTCGAAGATGCGACGCGGCAGGTTCCCGCTACGCGGCTCGAGCGTGAGGCTCTTGCCGACGAAACCGCCGATGGTGCGCAGGTCGAGGAACGGTGCGAACTCGGTCCCGTACCCGAAGGTGCCCGACGCCGTCAGCACCGGGTTGCGCAGCGGGATGCCCGCGAAGTCGACCGCGCTGTCGACCGTGCTCACGACGCGTTCTCCCAGTCCACCGCGGCGGCCGCAAAGACGGGCCCGTCCCGGCACACGAGCGCGAAGCCGCCCTCCGCGAGAGGGGCGGCGCAGCCGAGGCACACGCCGAAGCCGCAGGCCATCGGATTCTCCAGCGAGACGTAGGCGGTGACGCCCGCCGCGCCCGCGAGCTCGGAGGCGGCACGCATCATGGGCGTCGGCCCGCACGCGTACACCGGGGTGGGGCCGCGCCCGAGTTCCTCGCGCAGCAGGTCAGTGACGCGGCCGTGCGTTCCTTCGCTGCCGTCCTCCGTCGCCACGCGCAGCGCCACGCCCAGGGCCGCGAAGTCCTCGCGCCCCATCAGATCGTCGGCGCTGCGCGCCCCGAGCAGCACACTCACTTCGGCGCGCTGCGCGGCGCGCAGTGCGAGCTCGTAGAGAGAGGCGATGCCCGTGCCGCCGCCGACCAGGAGCGCCCGGGACCCGGCCTCGGGGAGCGGAAAGCCCCGGCCGAGCGGCCCCAGCATGCGAACGCGCTGGCCGGCGCGCGCGTCGGCCAATAGCGCCGTGCCGCGGCCGTGGATCTTGTAGAGGATTTCGACCGCACCCGAATCCTCGCGGTAGACGGCCATCGGTCGGGGCAGGAGCGGGTCGTCGCGCTCACCCGAACCGCGCGCGCCGGGCGACAGCATGACGAACTGCCCGGGCTCGAAGCCGGGCCAGTCCGGCACGGCGAGCCGCAGGCGCCGGTTCACGCCACCCTCCACGACGTTGGCGACCACTTCGGCATCCACGCGCAGGGGCACCCGCGGGAGCGCCGCACCTGCCGCCGTCACACGGCCCCCAGCGACAGGAGCACCGCGTCCTCGCCGTCGCTGTAGTAGCTCGAGCACACCTCCACCTCGTCGAAACCCAGCCCCAGGTAGAAGCGCCGTGCTCCCTGGTTGGAGGCTCGCACCTCCAGGTGCACCGCCTGCGCACCGGCCGAGACGGAGCGAACCAGGGCCGTCGCGATACCGCGCCTGCGCCGCTCGGGGACGACGCCGACACCGAGAACGTGCACCTCGCCCGCGACGCGCTGCGCCTCCAGCCAGCCCACCACGGTGCCGCGCTCGTCGCGGGCCACGCGGGTGAGGGTAAGACGCGGCACTCCGACACCCGGCAGCAGCGCGCGTGCCATCCCCTCGACCGCCGCCGTGTCGGCTGCGCCCGCCGGCTCGACACAGACCTCGCTAGTCACGCTGCACCTCGATCTTGAGCTGGCGGATCTTGCGCGAGAGGCTCTCGCGCGCGAGCCCAATGGCCTCGGCGGTGCGCGAGATGTTCCAGCCGTGCTCCTCGAGCTTGAGTATCAGGTAATCGCGCTCGAAGCTCTTGCGCGCCTTCTCCAGCGTGGGAGCGGCGATCGCCTCCACGCCACCTCCACCGCGCACCGCCTCCGGGAGGTCGCCGTCGCCGATGGACGGCCCCGCGGTCATCAGCACGAGGCGTTCGATCAGGTTGCGCAGCTCGCGCACGTTGCCCGGCCAGGCGTAAGCCTGGAGTCGGGCCATGGCCCGCGCGGCGATCTTCTTGCTGCGGGTCCCCGACTCCCGGCAGAACTCCTCGACGAAGGCCTGGGCCAGGATCGGGATGTCGCCGCGCCGCGCGCGCAGAGCGGGAACGTGGAAGGGGATCACGTTCAGCCTGTAGTAGAGATCCTCCCGGAAGCGGCCCTCCGAGATCTCCGTCTCGAGCGACTTGTTGGTGGCCGCGATGACCCGTACGTCCACTTCGATGGTCTCGGTGCCGCCGACGCGCTCGAACGTGTGTTCCTGAAGAATGCGCAGGATCTTGGCCTGGGTCTTCAGGCTCATGTCCGCAATCTCGTCGAGGAAGACGGTCCCGCGGTCCGCGAGCTGGAAGCGCCCGATCTTCTGCTGGAGCGCCCCGGTGAATGCCCCCTTCTCGTGGCCGAAGAGTTCCGATTCGATCAGCTCCTCGGGAATGGCCGCGCAGTTGACCTCCACGAAGGGACCCTCCGCGCGCTTGCTCTTTACGTGGATCTGCCGCGCCACCAGCTCCTTGCCGGTGCCGTTCTCACCGGTGATGAGGACCCAGCCGTTCGTGGGCGCGGCGATCTCGATCTGCTGCTTCAGACCCGTCACGACCTCGGACTCGCCGAGGATCTCGTGCGCGCGGATGGCCCGCGCGCGCAACTCGCGGTTCTCTGTCACCAGGCGCGAACGGTCCAGCGCATTCTGGATCGTGAGCAGGAGCTTTTCCACCGAGAGAGGCTTCTCGATGAAGTCGTACGCGCCGAGCTGCGTGGCGCGCACCGCGGTCTCGATGGTGCCGTGGCCGCTCATCATCACGACCGGGAGATCGGGACGCGTGCGACTCAACTCCTCGAGGACGTCCATGCCGTCGCGACCCGGCATCGCGATGTCCAGGAGCACCAGGTCCGGCGACGGCGCCCGGTGCGCGCTGGCCAGGCCGGCCTCCCCGTCCGCCGCGTCGCAGGTCGCGTAGCCCTCGTCCGCCAGGATGCCGGCGACGGATTCGCGGATGCTCTGTTCGTCGTCGACGATGAGGATGCGGTCCACTACGCGGAGCTCCGCACGGGAAGCTCGACGATGAAGCGGGTGCCGCGGGGGCGGTTCTCGTGCACGCGCACGTAGCCGCGATGGTCGGCCACGATGCGCGACACGATCGCGAGCCCCAACCCGGTGCCGTGCGTCTTGGTGGAGAAATACGGCTCGAAGATGCGGCGACGGTCCTCGGGCCGCACGCCCACGCCGTCGTCCGCCACCTCCAGGCGCACGGTCTGGAGG
This sequence comes from uncultured Desulfobacterales bacterium, assembly GCA_964194905.1. GTDB lineage: Bacteria > Myxococcota_A > UBA9160 > UBA9160 > JAFDET01 > JAFDET01. Next base: position 22,564 of record CAXMOD010000189.1, read on the forward strand.
GGCGCGTCGTGCACCGTGCGGACTTCGACAACCCCGCCTGCGCGCTCGGCACACGCGGCGACCGCGTTGTCGATCAGGTTGGTCAGCACGCGGCGGATCTGCTCCCGGTCCAGTTCGACGGTGGGCAGCGCATCGTCGTAGCTCGTTTCGAAGCGCACGTCCTGGGTGTCCTGGTAGCTGGCCACCGCCTCGGCGACCAGCGCGTTCAGGTCATCGAGGCGCGGCGTTGCGGCCGGGAGTCTCGCAAAGTTGGAGAACTCGTCCACGAGCCGCTTGAGCGTCTCCACCTGTCCGGTAATGGCGCCCACGCACTCGTCGAAGACCTTCTGGTCGGCGGGGTCGGCGGCGAGCCGGTCGCGGAAGCGCCGGCGGATGCGCTGAGCCGAGAGCTGGATGGGGGTGAGCGGGTTCTTGATCTCGTGGGCGATGCGCCTGGCGACTTCGCGCCACGCCTCCATGCGCTGGACCTTGACCAGCTGCGAGTAGTCGTCGAAGACCAGCACGGTGCCGAGGAGCCCGCCCTCTTCGTCCTGGAGCAGGGTCATGGTGACCAGCAGGGTGACGATGTCACCGGCCACGGGAAGCTGGACCTGGCGGCGGATGCTCTCGCGCATGCCCGGCACGAGCTCCGCCCGCAGGTCGCGAACCACCTCGAACTGTTCGGGCCGCGTGACCACCTCCTCCAGCTTGCGTCCCACGCTGCCGATGCCCGGCGGCACGCCCAGCAGGCGCTGGGCCGGCGGGTTGATCGTGCCGACGCGCCCCTCCGCGTCGAGCGAGACCACGCCGGCGCCGACATTTCGCAGCACGATCTCCATGTAACGGCGGCGCTGCTCCAACTCGGCGTTCGACTCCTCGAGCCCACCGCGTGCTTCCTTGAGATCGTGGGTCATGCGATTGAACGACGCGACCAGGAAGCCCACCTCGTCGTCGGAAGTAGGCTCCACCACCACGTCCAAGTTGCCGCGCGCCACCTCGGCGGTGCCCTCGGCCAGGGCGCGGATGGGCGTAGTCACGCCGCGCGCCAGTCGGAATCCCATCCACGTGGCGAGCAGCAGGATGACGAAGAACGCGAGTGTCAATTCCAGCAGGTACCCCGTCTGGATGTGGCCCAGCTTGGGCTGGAGGCGCCGGTAGCCGGCCAGCGTGTCGCGGATGCGCTCCACCTTGCGCGTCAGCGGCAGCGGCACGAATGTGCTCACGACGACGGCGCCCACCGTCTCGTCGCGGCGGAAGCTCGAGGGAATGGGTATGGCGGCGCGCACCAGGTCACCCGTGCCGGCGGCCTCGACCCGGGTCGCCGGCCTCCCGTCGAGGGCGGAGCGCACGAAGTCCGTGGCCGGTCGCGCGAAGCTCGCCGCGGGAACTTCGGGATTCACTGCCGCCACGAGCTCCTCGCCGGCGACGGAGAAGACCTCGACGACGCCCAGCTTGTACTCCCGCTGTTTGATCAGCACCAGCTCCTGGAGCGCGTCCAGGCTCTCCTCGCGCAGCAGGCGGGCCTCGGTGATCTGGGCGGCGATCTGCGCGCCGAAATGCAGCGCGTTCTCCCCGGACGCGGCGTAGGCGCTCTCGGCGACCTGCTCCGACTCCTCGAGGGCGTGCTCGACGTGCAGGCCGAACCAGGTCTCCAGGGAGGAGGTGATGAAATAGCCGGACACCACGAGCAAGCCGCTGGTGGGGAGGAAGGCGATCAGGATGAAGGCGGCGACGAACTTGAGGTTGAGGTGCGATCCGAGGGTGCCGCGCCGTCGCTCGGCCAGGAGCTTCCAGAAGTTCCGCGTGATCAGGAAGACGAGGACCACGATCAGCATGACCGTGACCGAGTTGAAGAACAGGAAGAGCGCAGAGTCGCCGATCGCCCGCACCGCGCCCGAGAGCGAGGGCAGCGATATCAGCGCGATGATCATGCCCACGACGACGACGCCGATGATGGTCTCGCGCCGCCGGCGGGCCACTTCAGCGGGCGCCAGCGGCGGGCGGGACGGCCGCTCGACCGGAGGCGGGACTGACTCGGAATCGCTCCGGGCGGGCGTGCGCATCTGGGCCATGGAGCGCGCCTCCCAAGGGGTCGTAACTCGCCGAAAATCCTATTCAAACTGCTCCGAAGCCGCAAGCGAATTGCTTAAAGACCCCCACCCGAGGCGTCGATGAGGCGGGGACCCCCGACAGGAAAGAAGGAGTGACGGCGCGTGGATCCGGCCCTCGAGCGGCATCAGCGGCAGTTCGAGGAGGACCCGACCCGCGTCCAGTCGTTCGAGGCCCTCGAGGAGAGCCACTTCCTGAACGGGGAGTGGGACGCCCTGGTGGCCCTGTACGACCGGCGCATCGGGGCCTCCGATCTGGAAACGAAGCCGGCCGTGCGCGCCCGCCTGCTGTTCCGCCTCGGGCAGGTGCTGGAGGATCGCGCGGCTGATGCCGACGCCGCGCTGACCCGCTACGAGGGGGCAGCCCGGCTGGCTCCGGACTTCCAGCCGGCCCTGAAGCGGCTGCGCGAGCTCTACGCCGAGCGCGAACGCTGGGAGCTGGCTCTCCAAGTCGGCGAGCTGGAGGCTCGCACCCCCATGCGGCCGGTGGAGCGCGCGGCGTTTCACGCAGAACTCGGGCACATGTGGCTCGAGCACCTGGAGGACCCCGGGCACGCCCTGGAGCTCTTCGACCAGGCGTTCGCCGACGACCCACGCTGCAGCCAGGCGCTGCGCGGACGCTCCCGCGCGCTGGTAAAGCTGGGCCGCAGCGACGAAGCCGCCGAAAGCCTCGAGCGGCTCCTGATCCTCGCGCCGAGCGACGCGGACGCAGCCGAGGTCCTGCTCGAGCTCGCACGGATCGCCGCCGGCCCGCTCGGCGACGTGGATCGGGCGCTGGGCCTGTACGACCGCGTTCTCGCCATGCACCCCGACGACCCGGAGGTGGTGGACGCGGCGGCGGCGATCGCCCAGGTGGGCGGGCGCTGGCCCAAGCTGGTCGAGCTGTCGGAGATGCGTTTCGAGCTCGCGCCGGGGGACGCCGAGCGCGTCGAGATCTCGCTGGAGACGGCGGGCCTGCTGCTGGAGCAGCAAGGCGATGCGGAGTCCGCGCGGCGCTGGCTGGAGCGCGCCCGCGACCTCGACCCCGCGGACGCGCGCGTCCATTTGGCACTGGCGGATGCCGCGGAGCTCGTCGGTGACGAAGCGGGGCGCGCCGCCGCGCTCGCCCGTGTGGGCCAGCTGCAGCCGGCGGCGCTCTCGGTCGACGCGCTGCTGGAGATCGGTCGCTCCTCCGTCGAGGCCGGTGACCACGCAGGGGCCGTCGCACCGCTGCAGCGTGCGCTGGAGCGGGCACCTGGCCGAACCGACGTGATCGACGCGCTGGTCGAGGCGTACGGCGTGAGCGGCGGAGACGAAGCGCTGCTGGAGCTGCTCGAGACGCGCGCCGCCACTGCCGAGGGCCGCGAGCGCGCACAGGCACTGGCCCAGCTCGGAATGCTGCACGAGCGACTCAGCGATGATGCGGACGCCGCGCTGGATGCACTCCGCGGCGCCTTCCAGGCCGATCCCACCGCGCCCGGCGTCACTCCGGCGCTGGAACGCCTGCTGCGCAAGGCCGAGGCCTTCGAGGAGCTGGAGCAGGTGCTCGAGAGCGCCTGCCAGCACGGCACTGGAGCGGAGCAGCAGGACGCAAGATGCGCGCTCGCCGAACTGCATGCGGGGCCTCTCGTGAATCGCGAAGGCGCCGTGGTCCGCGCGCGGCGCGGTTTCGAGATCGTGCTCGACGACGATCCGGGCGCATCGCGCGCGCTGCGCGGATTGCAGGGCCTGGCCCGCGCCGCGGGCGATGAGGACACGTTGCTCTCGGCACTGACGCGCGAGCTCGATGCGGGCCCGGACGACGCCCGACGCGCCGCGCTGACGCACGAGCTGGCACAGCACTACGAATCCCGGGGCGAGCCCGAGCGCGCCGCACGCTGGGCCGAACAGGCCGCCGAAGCCGCGCCCGACGACGTGGAAGTGCTGGAGCTCTCGGTGCGCCTCAACGAGGCGCTGGGCCGCGTGGAGGCTCTCGTTCCCGCGCTCGAGCGCCTGGCGACGCACCGCGTGGGTGCGAGCCGCTCCGCGCTGGAACAACGCCTCGCGGGTATGCATCTCGACGCCGGGCGCGACGACGATGCCATCGAGCGGCTGGAGGCGGCCTATGCCGCCGAACCCGGCAACGTGGAGGTGCTGCGCACCCTGGCGAACGCGCTCGAGCGCACGGGCCGGCGAGACGAGCTGGCCAGCACCTACCGCGAGCTCGCGGAGCGCACCTCCGGGGCGGAAGCCGCCGCGGCCCTGACCGCGCTGGCCGACCTGCTACTCGGACCCCTGGAGGACCCGGACGCGGCCGTGGTGGTGCTGTGGCGTCTGGCCGGTTCGCCCGATGCGCCGGAGGGCGCCGACGAGCGCCTCGAAGATGCGTTGCAGCGCACGAACCGCTTCGAGGAGCTGGCCCAGCGCCTGAGCGAGCGACGCCAGGGGCTCGACGATGGAAGTCGCGAGGCGTTCGAGCTCGACCTGCGACGCGCCGACCTGCTGCGCGCACACCTGGGCCAGTACGAGCAGGCCAGCCAGCTCTACCGAGTGGTCTACGACGCGCTCGGCGCCGACGACCCCCGCGTCATCCAGCCGCTGGACGGCTTGGAGGCGTGCGCGCGCGGCGGGAGCGACGACGCGAACCTCGCCTGGGCCCTGGGCGAGCGCGCCCGCCACGCACGCGACGGCGATGAGTGGTCTCGCGCCCAGGTCGAACGCGCGCGCATCCTGGACGAGCGGCTGCAGTCGCCGGTCGAAGCGCGCAGCCTCTACGAAGACCTCATCGAGGCCGGCGGCGTAGGGGCCGCGGAGGCCGAGGCGAACCTGATCCGCCTCCTGGAACGAATGGAGCAGTGGGACGCGCTGTGTCAACGACTGGAGGCGCGCGTCGCCGAGGCCGACGATGTCTCCCTGCGCCACCGCCTCGTGCAGCTCCACCTGGACCGACTCTCCGACGTCGATGGCGCGATTCGCCATCTCGCAGCCGCCGCCGCGCTGGAGCCGGGCCGCGCGGAGCCGTGGGAACGACTCGCCGACCTCCACGAGAGCGCAGGACACCCGGCCGAGGCCCGCGAAGCCCTGGCCGCAGCGCTTGCCCTCGGACCTTCGCTGGAGGGCGAGGTAGCCCTGCGGACCCGCAGCGCCCGGCTCGCCGATGGGGCCGGGGACGCAGATACGGCCCGCAGCGAATTCGAGCGGGTACTGGAACTCGCGCCGGGCCACGGCGACGCCGTCACGTACCTGGCCGAGTGTTACTCGCGCGAGGGCCGCATCACGGAGCTCACAACGCTCCTCGAGACCCGCCTCCGGACCATCGAGGAAGCCGAGCCCCCGGACCGGGCTCTGGCGGTGGCGCTGCGCGTGCGCATTGCCGAGCTGCACGACCAGGTCCTGTGCGACCCCGAAGCGGCCACGGAGACGCTGCGACCCGCCGTCGAAACCCTCGACCCGTCGGCCGAAGACGGGGTGGGTGCGGCTGCGCAAGCCGCCCTGCCCCTGGCAGACCTCCACGCGCGCGCCGAGCGCTGGGAAGAGCTGGCGGCCCTGGCCGAGCGCATGCGGCAGGCATCGCGCGATACCGCCGCCGAGGCCGACTGGGGCCTGCGCGCGGGCAAGGCGCTGCGCGAGTTGGGCCGCACGGACGCCGCCATCGCCGCCTACCGGGACGTGTTGGGGAAGCGCCCCCACGACCTCCCGGCCGAGGCGGCCCTGCGCACCCTCTACCGCGAGGCCGGCGACACGCAGGCCCTGGAGCGCCTGTTGGAGGCGCGCTTGCCCCAGCTCGCCGGCAGCGACGAGATCGCAGCCCGACTCGAGCTGACGGACCTGCTCAGCGAAGCCGAGCGCCCTGGCGATGCCCTGGTGCACCTGCGCCGGATCCTGGACCTCGATCCCCGACACGGTGAAGCGCGCACCCGCGCGATCACCACTGCGGAAGCCATCGGCGTCCCGGACGAGGTGCTGGCGGTGCTGGACGGCGCGCTGCGCGCCACGCCGGATCGCGAGCAACGCGCCGGGCTCTTGATCCGACGCGGCGAAATCCTGGCGGGAGCGCTCGAGCGCCCGAGCGACGCCGTCGCTGCCTTCCGCGAAGCGGCGGTCCTGGTGCCCGACTCGACAGCTGTGCATCGCTCCCTGGCCGCCGCGCTGCAGCAGGCCGGCGACTGGGACGGCTACCTCGACGAGCTGCACACCGAAGTGCAGAACGCGACCGGCGACGCGCGTGTGGAGCTGCTGGAACGCGGTGCAAGCGTCGCCGCCGAGCACCTTTCGCCCGACGCGGCCCTGCCGTGGCTCGAGCGCCTGCGTGCGGCCCGCAGCGGAGCCCCGGAGATCCTCGAGCGCATCGCCGACGTGCATCGGCGCGCTGGCCGTCCCGAGGCGCTGCTGCGCACCCTCGAGGCGGAATGCGCGCTGGTGCTGGATCGCGACGCGCGACGCAAGCTGCGCCTCGAGATCGTGCGCATCCTCGAAAGCGACCTGGGTTCGGCGGCTCGCGCGGTGGGTGCGCTCGAAGCCGCCCGCGACGAGGACCCGGACGATCCCGGCGTGCTCGCCGAGCTCGACCGACTCTACGAGGCGGCCGGTCGCCCGCGCTGTCGCGCCGAGGTCGTGGAGCGGCGCCTCGCGCTGCCCGATCCGGGCGAGCGCGGCGCGCTGCACCGGACCCTCGCAGACCTGTACCGCGGCAAGCTCGGCGAGCCGCTGCGTGCCGCGGAGCACCTGGCACAGGCGCTCGAGGCCGGCGCCGGGCCGCGCGCTGCGCTCCTTCAGGCGCGCGGAGATGCACTGCGTGCCGGCGGCCGGATCGCCGAGTCGGCGGACATCGCGGAGGAGGAACTCCGCACCCTCGACGCAGCGGACCCGGTCTTCCGCGAGCGGCGCCGCGAGCTGCATCGACAGCTCGCCGACGCGTGGGGCCGGCTGCTCGGCAACCCCGACGCCGCCCTGGTCCACCTGCGAGCCCAGGTCGACGAGCCCCCGCCCGAAGCGGACGACGAGCTGGCCGCCTCCGAGCGCGCGAGCGCAGAAATGAGCCTGCTGGAAGCGCTGCGGCGCGCCGGTGCCCATGCTGAGCTGGCCGGGCGGCTGGCCCGGCGCCTGGAAGCCGTCCCGGACGCGCGAGGCTGGCTCGAACTCGGCCGCCTGCGCGAAGAGAAACTCCACGCCTGCGCCGCCGCGCGCGACGCCTTCGAAGCCGCGCTGGCCGAGACGCCCGACTCGATCGACGCGCTGCGCGGCGTCCGGCGTTGCGCCGAGCGCCTCGGTGACTTCGCCCGCGTCGCCGACGTGCTCGAGAAGGAGCTCGAGCTGCAGGAAGAGGCGGCGCCCGCGGAGCGCGCTGCGCTGCTGCGCGCCCTCGGCGACCTCGCCTGGCACCGCCTCGGCTCCACGACGCGGGCCAGCCACGCCTTCACTGCCGCGCTGGACGCCGTGCCCGGCGACCTGGAGGCGCTGCGCGCGCTACAACAGCTTTCTCTCGCCGTGGAGGATTGGCGCGGAGCTACAGACCTGTACGACCGCGAGATCGAGCTCCTCGACGAAGGTGAGCCCGCGCGTCGCCGGGACCTCCACGTACGCACTGCCGACCTCGCCCATCCTCGCCTCGCCGATCGCGCGCGCGCAGTCTCGGCTCTGCGCGCGGCCGACACCCTGGGCTCGCTCGAGCCGCGGCTGCGGCGCAACCTCGCCGACCTGCTGCGCCAGGAGGGAGACCTCGATGGGTGCGCCGCAGACCTCGCACGCTGGTGTGACGACGAGCGCACGGGTGCGCGCGCCGCCGACCACTTGGAGCTGGCCGAGGTTCTCGAGAGACTCGACCGCCCGCAGGAAGCCCTCGAGCGCGTGAAGCACGCGCTCGAAGCGGAAGCCGCCGACCCGCTGCTCTGGGAAGCTGCCGGTCGGCTCCACGAGGCACTCGGCCAGACCGATCTCGCGGCCGACGCCTGGGTGGCGTGTGCGGAGGTAAGTGACGACCACAGCGCGGGCGCGCTGTTGGTGCGCGCCGCCGGCCTCGCCGCCGAGCGCCGCCCGGAGCAGGCTCTCGACTGGCTGCGGCGCGCCGTGCAGCGCGATCCGGGTTGCGCGCCCGCTCACGCAGCCCTGGCACCACTCGCAGAGCGGCTCGGACACGCCGCCGAGGCCGAGAGGGCCGGTGAACGCGCACTCGATCTCGCCTCGAGCAGCCGCGAACTTTCCGAAGACGTGCTGCTCGAAGCTGCACTCGTGGCTGCCCGCGCGGCGCGCGCGCGCGGTGCGTTGGAGGCGGCCGCGCGCTTCTCGACGACCGCCCGGGCGCTCGATCCGGACTCCCTCGAAGCGCTTGCCGTCGAGGGGCAGGTGTTGTTCGCCATGGGCGAGATCGAGGGCGCCCGGCGAGCGCTGGAGCGCCGCCTCGAGGCCGAGGACGGGGCCGACTACCCGGACCGCGCCGACGACCTGGCCCTGCTGGGCGCCGCACTCGAATCGGCGGGCGAGCTGGGCACCGCCCTGGCGCGCTACGAACAAGCGATCGCGCTCGACGCCCGACACCAGGACGCCCGCGCTGGCGTCGTGCGTGTTCACGAGCGCGCCGGTCGCCTGGACGACGCGCGCGAGGCACGCCTGGCGTGGGCCGATCACGCCGAGCCGGTCATCCGCGCACGCCAGCTCGTTCGTGTAGCGGAGCTGGAGCTGGCCGGCAGCGCCGACGAAGGCGCCGCGGAGGGACACCTGCTCGCCGCGCTGGAAGCGGATCCGTCCGCCTCCGAGGCGCATCTGCTGCTCACCACGCGCCTGGCCGAAGCAGACCGCCTGGAGGAGGCGCTGGAGCTGAGCGAGGCCGGCATCGAGCACGCCATCGACGCCGACGTGCGGGCGCGTCTCGCAGTGCTGCGGGCCGGCATCCTGGAGAAGCGGGGCGAACGGCGGGCTGCAGCCGACGCACTCGGCGTCGCCACCGCCGCGGATCCGCGCTCGTGCGGCGTCGCGCTGGCTCGGGCGCGCATCCTGCGCGCGCTGGGCGAGTGGGATGCTGCGGCCGGCGCGCTGGGCGAGTTCGCCGAGCGACACCCCGGCGACGATCCCATCGCGCTCGCGGGCGTCCACTTCCAGCGAGCGCGCCTGCTGGCCGGGCCGCTCGAGCGCGTGGACGAGGCGCTGGACGCCTACCGCGCTGCGATCGCCGAGAATCCGCATCTGCGCGATGCGCACGCGGCCATCGCCAGCCTGCTCGTGTACCGGCGCGACGCGTGGGACGAGGCGCTCGCGCGTCACGGCGACCTCCTCGAGAGCCGCCCGACGGATCTGCCCTACCTGCGCGGCGCGCTGGCCATCGCCGAGGGGCGCGGCAAGGAGCGCGCCGTGGCCCAGGGACGCGCGATCCTGACGGCCCTGGGCGCCGCCTCACCCGAGGAGCGCGGATCCGCTCCCGAGGCCCTGGACCTGCGCGTCGGCCGCAGCGTGGCACTCGGGAATCCGGTGTGGGAGTGCGCTCGGCGCATCGCCGCTACCGCGGCTGAGGAGATCGGACGCGCGCTCGAATCTTCGTCCGGCAGCGTCGCGTCGCAGGCCGCGGGCGATCGGCTCGCCGAGTTCCGCGCGGAGGCGTTGCGTGCGGAGGCGCGTCTGGCCGCTCCCGCCCTGGTGCCGCTCTCCGACGACGAGGTGGGCGAACTCCTGACGATCGCCGCGCAGCTGGCCAGCGAGGTCGAGCACCTGCACGGGGACGCCCAGACGGTGAACCGGCTCTCCCATGAGCTCGGCCGCCGGGCGCGCCGCCGCGTGCGCCGCGAGCTCGAGGGCATCGAGGTGAGCGAGATCGCAGAGATCGACTTCGCGGCGTGGCGCCGCGAGCTGCGCACCCTGGCGCACGCCTGCGCACTGGACGAAACGGGAGGCGACCTGCGCACCGCTCTGTGCGCCCTGCTCGAAGCGGATGCGGATCTCCCCGCGGAGACCGCTCACGCCGACGGCGACCTGGTCGCCGCCGTGGACGCGTCGCCCGCGGCGACGGCGCTCCTACGCCACGTGCTGGCCGTGTGGCTCGAGGGGATCTAGGAACGCACGGATGGCACCCGAAGGACGCGAGCAGCGCCGCTACCGGCGCCTCACGGTGCGCTTGCAAGTGACCTGGCAAGTCGAGGACGACGGCGAGGTGGGCAGCGCCCTGGCCACGACGCTCGGCGCCGGCGGGCTCTTCGTGCCGACCGATCAGCCCCTGCCCCGTCGCACTCCGATGCGTGTGCGCTTCACGCTGCCCGACGTGGAGACGCGCCACGAGCTCTCAGCCGAGGTGGTCTGGGTGAACGACGCCTCGGTGGACGTGCCCGAGTCGGGACGCGGCATGGGCATCGCGTTTCGCGACCGCAACGCCCAAAGCCGCCTGGCCCGCGAGCTGGAACGCCTGTCCCCCGACGTGGCGACGCCTCAGGACTGATCCGGGCGCAGCCGCTCAGGCGGGGACGGCGGCGCGCACGGCGCCCAGCGCGATCGGCTGGGCGTGGGCATCGATGGCGCTGGCAGGCTGGCTCCACGCCGCGGCCCGCCTGGCGAGCTCACCCACCAGCTGCTGGTGCAGCGCGTGGCCGCCGCGCTCGACGATGACGTGTCCGTGGACCGGCATGCCCAGCAGCGCGAGGTCGCCCACCAGGTCGAGCATCTTGTGGCGCACGAACTCATCGCCCCAGCGCAGCCCCTCGGGATTCATGATCCCGGCCTCGTCGAGCACGATGGTGTTCTCGAGCGAGCCGCCGCGGGCGAGGCCGGCGCGCCAGAGCGCCTCCACCTCGTGGAGGAACCCGAAGGTGCGAGCGCGGCACAACTGGGCCTCGAAGCTCCCGTTGACGAGCTCCAGCTCCGCCACGCTCTGCTGGCCGATACTGGGATGCACGAAGTCCACGGCGTAGGTGATGCGCAGGCTGTGGGCGGGCTCGATGCGGATGCGCTTCAGACCGTCGCTCATCTCGAGCGGCTCGCGCACGCGCAGCACGCGGCGCGGAGCATCCTGCTCGAAGATGCCGGCCTGACGGATCAGGTAGACGAAGGAAGCGGCGCTCCCGTCCATGACGGGGACCTCGGGCCCGTTGATCTCCACCCGAACGTTGTCGATGCCCAGGCCGTAGAGCGCCGCGAGCAGGTGCTCCACGGTCCCCACGCTGGTCCCGCCACGCCCCAGCGTGGTCGCGTTCAGCGTGGCTGTCACGTTCTCGGGCCGCGCCGGCACTTCCACCGGAACGCCCCCATCGGTACGCTCGAAGACGATCCCGGTGTAGGCCCGGGCCGGATGCAGGCTCAACTGGACCGGGGCCCCGCTGTGGAGTCCAATGCCGGTACAACTCACCTTCTCGGCGATGGTCCGTTGAAACAAGATCGACGCCCCCCCCTGGGCCCTGCGCGCCCCCATAATCCTGAAGGGCGCATGAAGCTGCGGCAGGACAAAGCAAGGTCCATGCCGCACGTAAGCTAGCCAACCCCGCGGCTTTCGAAAGATTTAATCCTGCGTTAATTCAATGGATTACGAGGTTGGGAAAGAAACCCTCCTCGGCTCCCCGGGGGTGACAACCGTCACAAACCAGTGACCGAATGGTTACGGGTGTGACCGGAACATCACGGCAGCCCGACCCTTCAACCGGTGGCGGCGCCTAGCTCCGGCGCGCCCGGGCGGCCTTCATCTCGGCGAGGATCTCGCTGGCCTTGGAGTAGCGGGCTTCCGGGTCCTTGTTCAGGCAGCGGCGGATGATGCCCGCCATCAACTCCGAGACGTTGGGATTGATGGTGGTCACCTCCGGCGGCGGCGTGTGGACGTGGTGGTACGGGATGTTGCCCTCCATGAAGGGCAGACGGCCCGTGCAGAGCTCGAAGATCGTGACGCCCAGCGAGTAGATGTCGGTGCGGTGGTCCACATTCTTGCCCAGGGTCTGCTCCGGACTCATGTAGTACGGCGTGCCGGACACCAGCGTGGTGTGGTTGCGCACCTCTTCCATCACCTTGGCCAGGCCGAAGTCCATGATCTTGGCCTTCTTGTCCCGCGTCCACATCGCGTTGGCGGTCTTGATGTCGCGGTGCACGATCTTCTTCTCGTGGGCGAATGCCAGCGCCTCGCAGAGCTGCGCCACCACGTGCATCACACCACCCCCGGCTATGGGGCCACGCCGCTTCAGGATCTCCTTCAGCGTCGTGCCGTCCACGTATTCCATGGCGATGTAGTAGCGGCCGTCCTGCTCCCCGGCGTCGTAGACCGTCACGATGTTGGGGTGGTTGAGCTGGGCGGCGCTCTTGGCCTCGCGCAAGAAGTTCTTGAGCGCCTGCGGGTTCTCCTTGAGCGTGTCCGGGAGGACCTTGTACGCCACCACGCGGTCGAGGACCGTGTCCTGGGCCTTGTAGACGATCCCCATGCCGCCGCGACCCAGCTCCGCGGTGATCTGGTAGCGGGCGTTCCCCGTCGGTGTGAGAGACGAGCCCGTGCTGCCGCCGACCTGGCTCGTGGGCCCCTCCTTCAGCTCCTGGAGCTTCAGCTTCTCGCGCCCCGCGTCGAGCCGATCCTCGACGTCCGCGTAGTGGTAGTCGTTGGCCAGGATCTTCTCGTACAGATCCACGGCTTCACGGAACTGGCGGTTGGCGTCGTAAACGATCGCCAGCTCGTAGTAGGCGGGGATGTTCGAGGCGTCGAGATCCGCATCGCCGAGGGACTGGAGCAGCTTCTTGATGGACAGGGAGTACATGCCCTTGTTCTTGAAGATGCGCCCCAGGATCGCGGAAGCCTTGGAAAGGTCCGGGTGACCCGCCTCGATCTTCTGGAGGACCTTGATGGCGTTGTCCTCCTGACCTTCCTTGGCAAAGATCGCGCCGGCATCGAAGAAGCACTCGGCGCGCACGAGCAGCTCCGCCTGCTTGTGCTTGTCGCCGGCCTCGCCCCAGCACTCGGCCGCCTCGGCGAACTTCTGTCCCGACTCGTAGGCGGCCGCGGCGCGCGCCGGCTCGCCCGACAAGCGGAACATCTCGGCCGCCTGGAGCGAATCGTGGTTGAGCTCGAAGCACTCGCCCGCCTTCGCGAAGTCCTGGAGCTTCCGGTAGATGTCGCCCGCCGCCAGGTGGTCGCCCGCCTGCTCGAAGGCTTCGGCTGCCTCGACCTCGTCGCCGCGGTCGCGGTGGTACTCGCCCATGAGCTGCGCGGCGGCCTTGTCTTCTCCCAGCCGGCGCAGCGCGTCAGCGGCCTTCAGCGGCTGGTTGCAGCGCTGGAAGAGCTCCGCGGCCTGCCCGAAGCGCTCGAGCTTCAGGTTGAGCTCCGCCGCCTGCTCGAAGCAACCACCGCGCTCGAGGACGTTCGCCGCCTTCTCCGGGTCGCCCGCCTGCTCGTGCAGCTTGCCGCACTGCAGGACGAGCTTCTTCATCTCCGCTTCCTTGCGCGGATCCCCGGTGGTCTTGCCGCCCTCCTCCATGACTACGGCTTCGAGGCAACTCGCTGCGCGCCCCCAGTTCTGGCAGCGTACCCAGCACTGGGCGGCGTGGCGCTGGAAGTCCGACTCCTCGTAGCACTTGGCGGCGTTGGAGAACTTGCCGGCCTTCTCGAACATCTCGGCCGCCATGCTCTTGCGACCCGACTGCACGAAGGCCTCGGCAGCCTCTTCCCACTTCTCGTGCTCCGAGTAGATCGTGGCGGCGTTCTCGTGGCGCCCGGCCTGCATGAAGAGCTCGGCCGCCTCGTCGAAGCGGTTCTGGTCGTGCCGAACCTCGGCCGCGCGCAGGATGTCGCCGGCCTTGACGAACATGTCGACGGCCTTGTCCAGCTGGTCGGTCACGAGGTAGAGCTCGGCCGCCTCCTTCACCGAGCCCTTTTTCACCAGGTCCTTGACCTGCTTCTCGGCGCGCCGCTTTTCCGAGTGCTTCAGCTTGGGGGCGATATCCGGCTCTCCCTCCTTCGCGGACTCGGCGTCGTCGGAGGAGCCGCGGCGCGGCCACAGCGCGATGAGCAGCAGCACGAGACCGACGGCCGGCACGGCGAAGTGGACGATCGGGGCGGTCAGGTTGTGCACCAACTCGTCGCCGGAGACACCCAGGCCGGCCAGCCCGTCGAAGGCGGCGACCAACTTGATGAAGACGCCTCGGGCCGCGCCCACGGCACCGGACTCCGGCGCGTACGCCATTCCCAGGCCGACCCCACCGCCCAGCAGCAGAGGAAGGCCGATCGCGAACGCGACCGCCCGCACGAGCACTCGAAGCAGACCCACGATGTCGTCTCCACAAGGAGCGGAAATCCGCCGGATTCCGCCCCCGTCCCGTATCGGTTGCTGGCCTCCCGCCATTGAGCCGCGCCGCCGCCCCACCGGCGGGACGGGAAAGGCTCGCAGCGGTGCGCAGATCCCCCCGGGAGTCCCGCCGGGCCCCGGATCCACACACCCATCCCGATCGGACCGACGCCCGGTCGAGCCCTAAAAGAGCCGGGTCTGTCCGCTGCGCGGGGGCGGCGGAGCGATCCCGAAGTGGCGCGAGGCCTGTGGCGTAGCCACGCGTCCGCGCGGAGTGCGCTCGAGGAAGCCCTGTTGGATGAGGAAGGGCTCCACCAGATCCTCGATGGTGCCCTTGTCCTCGCCGATCGCGGCCGACAGGGTCTCGATCCCGACCGGGCCGCCCTGGAACTTCTCCAGAATCGCCAGGAGGATCGCGCGGTCCAGCTTGTCGAAGCCCGCTTCGTCCACCTCGAGGCGCTCCAGCGCGTAGCGCGCCAGCTTACGTGTGATGGGCCCGTCCGACGCGGAGTCCACCTCGGCGAAGTCGCGCACGCGGCGCACCAGGCGATTGGCGATGCGCGGTGTGCCGCGTGAGCGGCGAGCGATCTCGCCTGCGGCATCGAGATCGAGCTGAACACCGAGCAGCCGCGACGAACGCTCCAGGATCTTGACCAGATCGTCCGCCGGGTAGTAGTCGAGCCGCGCCGACCAGCCGAAGCGGTCGCGCAGCGGGGCGGTGAGGAGGCCCGCGCGCGTGGTGGCGCCCACCAGCGTGAAGCGCGGCAGCTCGAGGCGCAGATTGCGCGACGCCGGCCCCTGTCCCACCAGGATGTCGAGCTGGAAGTCCTCCATGGCCGGATAGAGGATCTCCTCGACAGATGCGCTGAGGCGGTGGATCTCGTCGATGAAGAGCACGTCTCCCGGCTCGAGGTTCGAGAGCAACGCGGCCAGGTCGCCGGGGCGCTCGATCACCGGACCGCTGGTCACGCGCAGCGCGGCGCCCATCTCGTTGGCCACTACGTGGGCCAGTGCCGTCTTGCCCAGGCCGGGCGGTCCGTAGAAGAGCAGGTGATCCACGGGCTCGGCGCGCTCGCGGGCGGCGCGAAAGAAGACGTCGAGGTTCTGGGTGAGCCGCGTCTGGCCCACGAACTCCGAGAGGCGCCCCGGGCGCAGGCGCTCCTCGAAGCTGCTCTCCTCCGGCAGCCGTTCGGCGGTCAGGTCCTGGCGTGCCGTCATCCCACTCTCCTCGTCTCCCTATCGCACCCTGCGCAGGGCCGCGCGGATCACCTCTTCGAGGGACGCATCGCCGTCCAGGTCTTCGTGGGCGGCGTCCACGGCGCGCTCGGCGTGGCTCGCGCCGTAGCCGAGGTTGATCAGTGCCGAGACCGCCTCCTCGGCGGGTCCGCCGCGCGGCGCGACGCGGGGCCCCGCGCCCGCCGCGTCCGGTGCGCCCGCGAGGCCGCTCACGCGATCGCGCAGGTCCACCACGATGCGCTCGGCGGTCTTCTGACCCACGCCGGGTACCGCGCGCAACACGGCCACCTCGCCGGCCTCGATGGCTGCCAGCAGCTCGTCCGGGGCCACGCCCGAGAGGATCGCCTGGGCGAGCTTGGGGCCGACACCGCTCGTGCGCAGCAGAAGCTCGAACACCGCGCGCTCGCGCGCGGTGCGGAAGCCGAAGAGCTGAAGCGTGTCCTCGCGCACATGCGTGTGCACGCGCAACGCCACCGTCTTGCCCTCGTCGGGGAGCTCGTAGAACGTCGAGAGAGGGATCAGCACCTCGTATCCAACGCCGCCTACGTCCAGCACCACGCGCGTGGGCTCCTTCTCGCGCAGCTCTCCCTCGAGGTATGCGATCAACGGCCCCGCCTCACCACCCAGCTCGAGCCCCCGCGGCCGCGAGCTCCGCCGCGCCCCGAACGCCTCCCTGCGGAGACGCCCAGCGCCGCGAGTCGACTCGCTTGAGCATGACAGATCGCAACGGCCAGCGCGTCCGCCGCGTCGCTGCCCGGCGTGGCCTTGAGCGAGAGGGCGCTGCGCACCATTCGCTGCATCTGCGCCTTGTCCGCGGCACCGGATCCGGTGAGTGCCTGCTTCACCGTGCGCGTGCCGTACTCGTGCACGCGCAGGCCCGCCTCTCCCAGCGCGGCCATGACCGCGCCCCGCGCCTGGCCCAGCACCAGCGCCGAGCGGGGACTGGCCGATACGAACACCTGCTCGACGGCGGCCACGTCGGGGGAGTGAGCGCCGATCACCTCGGTCACCCCGCGCCATAGCAACGCGACACGCTCCGGGAGCGGCGCGCCACGGGGCGGCCGCAACGTACCGTGGGCCAGGTGCACCACGCGGCCGTCCACGCGTTCCACCACGCCGTAGCCGGTCGCGACCGAGCCAGGGTCGATTCCCAGGATGCGCATCGTCCTCCGCCCTCCGTCCCCTTCCGGGGTCTCAGGGGGATATGGAGGAATGGTCTCGAGGTCTTCGGAGCGGCCCTGGGGGGAGGCGCAGCCGCTGGGGTCAGAGTCTAGACCAGCTTGGCCATCTCCTCCTCGGAGATGTCGAAGTTCGCGTGGACGCTCTGGATGTCGTCCAGATCATCGAGGGCGTCGGCCAGCTTCAGCATGGTCCCGGCCTGGTCGCCGTCGAGAGCCACCGTGGTGGAGGGCTGCATGGTGATCTCGGCGCTGACCGGCTCGAAGCCGGCGGCTGCCAGCGCGTCGCGCACGGGCTCGAAGCCAGCGGGCTCGGTCAACACCTCGAGGGCTCCCTCGCCTTCCAGCACGTCCTCGGCCCCCGCCTCGAGCGCCACCTCAAGCACGTTGTCCGCGTCCAGCCCTGCGCCTTCCAGGACGATGAGGCCGCGCTTCTCGAACAGGTAGGAGACGCAGCCGCTGGCCCCGAGGTTGCCGCCGTGCTTGGTCAGCACGTGGCGAACCTCGCCGACGGTGCGGTTGCGGTTGTCGGTCAGGGTCTCGAGCAGGATCGCCACGCCGCCGGGCCCGTAGCCCTCGTAGACCACCTCTTCGAATTTCTCGCCCTCGCCCCCGCCCAGGCCCTTCTGGATGCCCCGCTCGATCGTGTCCTTGGGCATGTTGGCTGCGCGGGCCTTGTCGATGACGAGGCGCAGGCGCGGGTTGGCGCTGGGATCTCCGCCGGCAATGCGGGCGGCCGTCGAGATCTCGCGAATCAGCTTGGTGAAGAGCTTCCCGCGCTTGGCGTCCGCAGCGCCCTTTTTGCGCTTGATCGTGGACCACTTGGAGTGGCCTGACATCCGGATTTCCCCTTTTCGAATGCGTAGATAGCACTAGGGGGCCGGGCGCGGCAAGAAGCAGTCCCCGGAGGGAAAAGGCTCATGAAACCCACCCACTTGCCGATACGACGCAGGCGGGCGTCGTGTACCCGGGCACCCGGCAAGGAGGGGCCATGGCCGAAGTTGCCATCGGCATCGATCTGGGGACCAGCAACTCGTGTGTGGCGATCACGCGCGGGAAGACCGTGGAAGTGATCCCCAACGCGTACGGCGAAGCCACCTCGGCGAGTGTGGTGGCCTTCGACGAAGACGGAGCCATCACGGTCGGCAACGCCGCCAAGGCGAAGATCATCCACCAGCCGACCCGGACCGTGTACTCGTCGAAGCGCCTGATCGGCCGCTACTTCTTCTCCGAAGAGGTCAAGAAGGCGCAGGCCGTCTGCTCGTATCGCATCGTGGAGGGTCCGAATCACAGCGTCCGCATCCAGGCCGCGGACGACCAGTACTCGTTGCCCGAGATCTCGGCGATGGTGCTGAAGGAGATGAAGGCGATCGCCGAGGCCCACCTGGGCCAGTCGGTGACCAAGGCCGTGGTGACCGTTCCGGCCTACTTCAACGACAACCAGCGCCAGGCCACCAAGGACGCCGCGCGCATCGCAGGCCTGGATGTGATGCGCATCCTCAATGAGCCCACGGCGGCAGCCCTCGCCTACGGCTTCGGCCGTGGCCTCACCCAGAAGGTCGCGGTGTACGACCTGGGCGGAGGCACCTTCGACATCTCGGTGCTCGAGATCGGCACCGACGTCTTCGAAGTGCTCTCCACGGCCGGCGATACCTTCCTGGGCGGCGACGACTTCGACGACCGCCTGATCGACCTGATGGCGGACGAGTTCAGCGCCCAGCACGGCATCAACCTGCGCAAGGACCCCTTCGCGTTCGAAAAGCTGAAGGTGGCCGCCGAAACCGCCAAGAAGAACCTCTCGGTGGACGACGAGGTGGAGATCCGCATCCCGGACATCGCCCGCAACGAGGCCGGCGACCTGCTCGCGGTGGAGCGGCGCGTGGACCAACAGGAGTTCGCCAGCCTCGTGATGGACCTGGTGATGCGCACCTTCAAGGTGTGCGACGAGGCGCTGCAGAATGCCAACGTCACCGTCCGCGACCTGGACGGCGTGATCCTGGTCGGCGGCCCGACCCGCTTGCCCATGATCCGCAAGGCCGTCGGCGATTACTTCCAGACCCAGCCGAAGACCGATGTCGACCCCGATGAGGTGGTGGCCATGGGCGCCGCGATCCACGCGGCTTCGCTCACCAGCCCCGAACAGACCGCCTACCTGCTGGACGTAACGCCCCTGTCGCTTCGCATCGGCGTAGCCGGCGGGCTGGCCGAGACCGTGATCGAGCGCAACACACCGGTCCCGATCGAGCAGACTCGCACCTTCACCACGTTCCAGGACTACCAGGAGCGGGTGAAGATCCGCGTCTTCCAGGGTGAGTCCCGCCAGGCCGACGGGAACGAGCGCCTCGGGCAGTTCGAGTTCGCAGGCTTCCGCAAGGCGCGCCGCGGCGAAGTCGAGATCGACGTCACCTTCGCCATCGACAGCGACGGACTGGTTCGCGTGACCGCGTGCGACCGCGCCACCGGGCAGCAGGCGTCCACCGAGATCACCCTCTCCTCCGGCCTCTCCGAGACCGAGCTCGAGGGGATCCTCGAGAAGGGGGACACGGACCGCGTGCAGACGGCGACGCCGGATGGCGTGTCCGTGCAGGCCGACCAGCCCGACACACCGCCCCCGCCCGCTGAAGACGAGCTGGAGACGCTCGACGACGCCGACCTCGACGACCTTGAGGAACTCGACCCGGACCTCGAGGAGGACTCCCTCGAGCTGACGGACGGCGTCCAGACGCCTCCGGCGCAGATGCGCGGGGACGCGCTCGAAGTGGACGCCGACTCGGGCAATCCGGCTGATCCCGTTCCGGTCGAGACCGACACGCCGCCCACACCCGCTGCCGGGGGGGACGGCAAGGATGTGGACGCCCGCGACGCCTACCTGGGGGACGGGGGCACGGACCTGGCGGGCGGCTCTGCGCGCGACCGCGAACCCGAGTCGAAGTAGCGGGGGAGGACGCGCAACGTGTCGGACCTCGCCCCCACCGAAATCCTCGCGCTCGCCAACATCCTGGACGAGCTCGACTACTACCAGGTTCTGCACATCGACCCCGAGTCGTCGGCCGGCCAGGTGCGCCAGGCCTTCCACGCGAGCTCGCGGGCGTTCCATCCCGACGCCAACCGGCACCTGGATGCGGCTCACCGCGGCGCGATCGCGCGGATCTCCAAGCGGATTACGGAGGCCTATACGGTCCTGCGTGACGCCAAGCTCCGCCGTGCCTACGACGACGCCCTGCGCGAAGGCCAGACGCGCATGCAGATCGCCGAAGCCGAGGCCAAGGCCGAGCAGCAGGCTTCCGCTGAGCTCGAGGGCACCACACCCAACGGCCGCCGCTACTCGGCGCTGGCCCGGCAGGACGTGGCGCGGGGCGACCTGAAAGCCGCCGCCCGGAACCTCCAGACCGCGATCACCTTCGAGCCGGCGAACACCCACTTCAAGGCGAGGCTGGCAGAGCTCAGGGAAGAGATCGAGAAGGAGCGAAGGCGCGCACGAGGGGCCCTCTAGCGGCCGATCGCCGGGGACCACGCGGCGGCAGTTCTCGCTATGCTGCCCGCCGTGCGCACGCTCGCTGCTCGGCTTCTCATCCCGTTCACCTTTCTCGCCTGCGGCTGCAACGGCGGCGACGACCCGTCGCCGGCGGCCTCGGCGGCGACGACGGCCACCGAGGCCAGTGCGAAGCCGGCGCCGCGTCGCGAACGCCCGCTGCCGGCTTTTTCCGGGAGCACCCTCGAGGGCCAACCCGTCGCCGCCTCCGACTTCATCGGTCAGCGGCTGCTGGTCTTCTTCTTCGACCCGTCCGAGGACGACGCAGCACCCGCGGGCCGGGCGATCGCAGCCGTCGCTCCGCTCCAGGGCAAGAACAACTTCCGCATCCTGGGCGTCACCACTGGCGGGTCGACGCCGCAGGCGCGCGCATTCGTCACCGAGAACCACTTCGACTTCCCGGTGCTCAACGACGCGGGCGGGTCGATAGCGCGCCGGCTCGGGCTGACCGTTGCGGCCGCCATGCTCATTGCGGATGCCGAGGGCTACGTGGTGGGAGCGCTGGGCGGCGTGGCGGAGGGTGCGGACGACGCTGCGGCAGTCCTCGAACAGCGCGTGCGCGACCAGCTGCGCCTGCCCGCCGCCGCGGCGCCGCTGCTCGAGCCGGGCCTGGGCGAGTACCCCGCAGCGCCGGACTTCACCGCCCTCACGCTGGACGGCGAACAGACAAGTCTCGCGGACCTGCGCGGCAGGCCCGTGGTGCTGATCTTCTTCCTCTACACGTGCTCCCACTGCCACCACGCGATGGAGTTCCTGCGCGGCCAGATCGACGGCCTCGCCGAGGCCGCCAGGCCTGCCCTGCTGGGGGTGTCCGTGTCGGGCAGCCCATCGACCGTCCGGGCCGAGCTCAAGTCCAAGGGCTTCGACTTCTTCCCCGTCGTCAGCGACCCGGACGGGCGCCTGCGCAGCCTCTACGGGGTCGTCGGCGGTGTTCCCGACATCCTGCTGATCGACAAGGAAGGGCGGATCCGCGCTCGCACCCAGGGCTGGCGCGACGACCGCGACCCGCCCCTCATGCGCATGCGCCTCGCGCAGCTCGCCGGACAGCCGGTGCCCATGCTTCTGCACCAGAGCGGCTACAGCGGTAACGAGTTCTGCGGAGTCTGCCACGAGCAGCAGGCGGAGACGTGGCGCTTCACCCGCCACGCCCAGGCCTACGACACCCTGGTGAAGCACGCGGCCGAACGGGACGCCGAATGCGTGAGCTGCCACGTGGTGGGGTTCGAGCAGAAGGGGGGCTTCGGACTCGACCAGCCCGCTCCCTGGCTCGAGGACGTCGGCTGCGAGACCTGCCACGGGCGGGGTGGACCCCATCTCTCGCCGAAGCGCGTGGTGGACGGCAACTACAACCCCGTCTGCAGCACCTGTCACGACACCAAGCACTCGCTCGGCTTCGACTACGCCACGTTCCGGCCGAGGATCTCCCACGCAGCCAACGCGCACCTGCTGGCGCTCTCGCCGGGCGAGAAGCACGCCAAGCTGGCCGAGCTCGGCACGACCCGCAAGCCGCTCTTCCCTGACGCCGCGCTCGTCGGCTCCGACGCCTGCCAGAGCTGCCACCCGGCCGAGTACGCGACCTGGGAGGCCGGGCCGCACGGCAATTCGATCGCCTCGCTCGCCTCCCAGGGCAAGGCGCGCGAGAGCGACTGCCAGAAGTGCCACACCACGGGTTTCGGCAGATCCGACGGCTTTCCCAGCGGCGCTGACCCGACCGCCCATGCGGACCTGGCACGGGTGGGCTGCGAGTCCTGCCACGGTCCCGGCGGCGACCACGTCGCCGAGGACGCGCGGCGCGCCGGAACCATCGTCTCGCTGACGGACAAGTGCGACTCGTGCGTGATCCTGCAGATCTGCGGCGGGTGCCACGACGACGCCAACGACCCCGGGTTCGAGTTCGAGGTGAAGGACAAGATCGAGGCCCAGCGCCACGGCACGATCCAGCCCAGCCTCGGCTCACCCGAGGCGCGGCTCGACGACCCGCTCGACAGCGTCTTGGAGCGGCTCGCGCTCGTGGAGCAAGCGCTGGCGGCCGGCGGGCGCTGATGGCCAACGTCCTGCGCGAGTCGAACGGTCCCGTCTGCACCCTGACCATCGACCGCGAGGAGCGACGCAACGCGCTGGACCGGGCCACGTTGGCCGAGTTGGAAGAGGCGCTCGCCGCAGTCGAGGGCGACGCCGGAACCCGGGTGGTGGTGTTGCGCGGTGCCGGAGAGAAGGCCTTCTGCGCGGGCGCCGACCTCGCCGAGCTGCAAGGGCACGCTTCCATGGACGAAAGCCGGCGCCACTTCGACGGGGTGGCGCGGGTCATGACGGCGATGCACCGGCTGCCGCAGCCAGTAATCGCACGCGTGCCCGGCTTCGCCCTGGCGGGTGGCTGCGGACTCGCGGTCGCGGCCGACTTCACGATCGCGGCGGAGAGCGCGGTCCTGGGGCTACCGGAGATCGGCATCGGCCTGCTGCCGATGATGGTCTCTGCGCCGATCCTGCGCGCCGTGGGCAGCCGCAAGGTGGTGCTCGATCTGGTGTTGTCGGGCCGGCGCGTGAAGGCGGATGAGGCGCTGCGGCTGGGACTGGTGTCCCGGGTGGTAGCCGACGCGGACCTCGACGCCTGCGTGGGCGAGCTGGCCGCGCAGCTGGCCGGTTTCTCGACGGCGGCGTTGCGGCTGGGCAAGGAGGCCGTCTACACCATGACAGAGATGGAATACGGCGCAGCGCTCCGCTACCTGCGCGAGGTCGTGGTGTTGGCGTCGCGGACCGAGGACGCGGCCGAGGGCATCGCGGCCTTCTTCGAGAAGCGCACCCCGGTCTGGAAGGGTCGCTAGGCGTGGCGCCGGAGCGCGAGACGCTGGACGTGCTGGGCGCTGCGCGGGCCTGGGTGCGCGAGTGGGCGGAGGAAGGCGTGATCGACTACCCGGCGCCGAAGTCCGCCGGCCCGGGACACGCCGCGCCCACACCCGAGCGTCCGCGGCCCGAGCCCGTGCGCAGCCAGCTCTCGCTGGGCGGCGAAGCGCCTCTCTGGCCGGAGGAGCCCACCCTCGAGCAGGTGCGCACCGGGCTCGGCGAGTGCACGCGCTGCGGTCTGTGCGAGGGCCGCACCCAGATCGTCTTCGGCGACGGGAACCCCGAGGCCGAGCTGATGTTCATAGGGGAAGGACCCGGCGAGCAGGAAGACCGGCGCGGCATCCCGTTCTGCGGCCGCGCCGGCGAGCTGCTGACGCGCATGATCGAGGGGGGACTCGAGATCGCGCGCAGCGACGTCTACATCTGCAACATCGTGAAGTGTCGTCCGCCGCGGAACCGGACCCCGCTGCCGGACGAGGTGGGCGCCTGTCGGCCGTTCCTCGACGGCCAGATCGACGCCGTGCGCCCGCGGGTGATCGTGGCCCTCGGAAAGCCCGCCACCAGTCTGCTGCTCGGGCGCGACGTCGCGATCACACGCATCCGCGGCCAATGGCACGAGTACCGGGGGATCCCGCTCATGCCCACCTTCCACCCGGCCTTCATCCTGCGCCAATACACGCCGGAGAACCGCCGCCTCGTGTGGCAGGACCTGAAGTCCGCGCTGGCCCGGACGCGCGAGTGACGTTGCCGCTCCGGCGGCCTAGCCCTCCGCGATGGGCTCGGTCGGAATGGCCGCGGCCTGCTCCTCGCGGAACTTTGCGATGCGCTCACCAATCGCCGGCTCCGCGAGCGCCAGGAAGGCGGCGACGAAGAGAGCGGCGTTCTTCGCGCCCGCCTTGCCGATCGCGAAGGTGGCCACGGGAATGCCGGCGGGCATCTGCACCGTCGCCAACAATGCGTCCATCCCGTCCAGGTCGCTGCTGGGGATCGGCACCCCGAGAGTGGGCAACCGGGTGTGGGCAGCCACCACGCCCGCCAGGTGCGCCGCCCCGCCGGCGCCACAGATGAATGCACGCAAGCCCCGCCCTTCCGCCTCCTTCACGAAGGACACGAGGCGCTCCGGCGTGCGGTGCGCGGAGAGAACCCGGGCCTCGTAGCCGATGCCCAGCTTCTCCAGCGTCTCCGCAGCGGGCTTCATCACGTCCCAGTCATTGCGACTGCCCATCAGGATTGCGACACGCACTTCCGGCACCGTGGCTCCCCCAAGCTGCTGGGCCCAGATCGTAGTACGCTCCGCGCGTGTCTGCGCCCGCCTCGATCTCGGCCCGCACCCGGCTGTGCGGAATCCTCCTGCACCCGGCCGGCCACACCCGTTCGCCCGCCATGCACAACGCTGCGTTCCGCGCGCTGGGTGTGGACGCCGTGTACCTGGCCTTCGACGTGCCGCCCGACCTTCTGGGCGCGGCCGTGGGCGGCGCCCGCGCCCTCGGCGTGGCACAGCTCGCCGTGTCCATCCCCCACAAACAGGCCGTGATGGAGCACCT
>CAXMOD010000190.1:0-25159 GCA_964194905.1 uncultured Desulfobacterales bacterium
CCTGCCAACCGAGCTCCATCGCCGTGTGCGCCTGGCGCGCGATCTCGATGGGGCCCCCGATATTCTTGCGCGAGATGTCGCCGACGATCAGCTTTCCGACCGCGCGGATGATCAGCTCGGTGCGCTCCCAGGTCATGCCCACGGCTCGAGGCACGGCGACGAAGGGGTTGCGCGCCTGATCGAGCGCCACCGCGCCGATCAGTGTCGCGTCCTCGGCGCGAATACCCACCATGTAGGCCTCTTCGCGGCCCATCCTGGTTTCGTTTTCGATGAGGCGCGGCGTGACGGCGACCGTAGTCGTGGCGCCCGCGCGCGCGTAGGCCACCTGCAGGGTACGGCCCTCGCTGGCCCGCACCGACTCGGCGAACGAGGCGAAGCTTCCCACCGGCTGCCCGTCGAGGGCCACGATCAGGTCGCCCGAGGCGAGCCCCGCCTCGGCGGCAGCCGAGTCGGGCGAGACCTCGGAGATGAGGACGGTGGCCGGCACCACGCCGAGGGCGTCGAGGCTGCCGAGCGCCGGCACCGTGACCGGCACGCCGTCCTCGATGCCCAGCTCGACGGGGCCGCTTGCGTCCGTGTAGGCGGCGGCCAGCTGCGGCCAGTCCTCCACGGCCTTGCCGTCGAGGCTCGCGATGCGCGCACCCGAAGGCAGGCCGGCGCGGGCGGCCGGCGAAGTGTCGTCGGGCACTCCGACGACCGTGCTCTCGCGGCGGTGCTGGAGCCCCAGCCAGCCCACCTCGCTCGCCTTGCGGAAGACGTCGAGGCCGGTGCGTTCGGCCACGCGCAGCGTGGTCTCTTGCACCACGCCCTCGCGCTCGATGCGCAGGGCCAGGCTCTCGCCGGGCGCCGTGCGCACCCGCGACTCCACATCGCCCCAGAATCGGACCGGCTCGCCGTCGATGCCGAGGATGCGGTCGCCCGCCAGAAGGCCGGCGGCCGCGGCCGGGGAGCCCTCTTCGACGGTGCCGATCACCGCGGCGGGCCGCTCGAAGCCGGCCGCCAGACTCAGCGTGAAGATCACGACCGGCAGGATCAGGTTCATGGCGGGGCCCGCGAAGACCACAGCCAACTTCTGCCAGACGGGCTTGGCGCCGAGGGCGCGCTCGGGGTCGTCCAGGACCTCCGCGCTCTCCTCCTCGCCGGGGATCTCGCCCAGCATCTTCACGAAGCCGCCGAGCGGGACCCAGGCGACCACGTACTCCGTATCCCCGCGCTCCCAGCGCAGCCGGAAACGGCCGAATCCGATCGGAGGGCCGAAACCGATCGAGAACTTCAGCACGCGCACGCCACACAGCTTGGCGACGATGAAGTGACCAAACTCGTGCACGGTGATGAGCACGCCGAGCATCAGGACGAACGCGAAGATGAAGTTGAGCGCGATCAACCGGCGCCTCCTCCGGAGGAGTTTGCTCGATGTTTGGCCAAGGCCCCCCGCGCGCGCTCGCGAGCCCAGGCGTCGGCCTCGCGCACGTCCGCGAGGTCGCGCACCGCGGCGGAGCCGCCGGGAGTGCCCATGTGTGCGGAGAGCACGTCGCCGTTCACGGCCGCGATGGCCGGGAAGGGGATCTCGCCGGCCAGGAATGAAGCCACCGAGACCTCGTTGGCCGCGTTCAGCACCGCGGGCGCCGCCTCGCCCCCATGCAGTGCAACGAAGGCCAGCTCCAGGCACGGGAAACGCGTGCGGTCGGGTTTCTCGAAGTCGAGGCGCGCGACTTCCGCCAGGTCCAGGCGCGGCAGCTCCAGAGGCAGACGCTCCGGATGGGCGAGGGTCACCGCGATCGGGACGCGCATGTCCGGCAGTCCGAGCTGGGCCAGGACCGAGCCGTCCACGAACTCCACCAGCGAGTGCACGATCGACTGGGGATGCACCACCACGTCGACCCGTTCCGGCGGCACGTCGAAGAGCCAGCGTGCCTCGATCACCTCGAGGCCCTTGTTCATCAGCGTGGCCGAGTCGATGGTGATCTTGGGGCCCATGTCCCAGTTCGGGTGGTTGAGAGCGTCCTCGATGCTGGCGCGGGCGATCTTTTCGGCCGGCCAGGTGCGGAAGGGGCCGCCCGACGCGGTGAGGATGAGGCGACCCACGTCTTCGAGGCGCTGCCCGGCGAGGGCCTGGAAGATCGCGTTGTGCTCGCTGTCCACGGGCAGGAGCTCCACGCCGTGGGATTCCACTTCGCGACGCACCAGTGCGCCCGCCATCACCATCACTTCCTTGTTGGCGAGGGCCACGTCGCGTCCGCAACCGATCGCGGCGAGGGTGGGCTCGAGACCCACGGCACCGACCAGTGCCGACACGACCAGGTCGGCGTCGATGGTGGCCACCGCGTGCAGCCCCGCGTCGCCAACGGCGATCTCCGGCGCGTCGGCACCCAGGTCGGCGCGCAGAGCGTCGGCGCCCTCGGCGTCGCTCACCGACACCAGGGACGGCCGGAAGCGGCGCACCTGCGCGGCCAACGCCTCGACGTTGCGCCCCGCCGCGAGCGCGGTCACCGCGTAGCGCTCCGGGAAGCGTGCCGCGACGTCGAGGGTCTGCTCGCCGACGCTCCCGGTGCTACCCAGGATCGCCAGACGCTTCACTCTTCGCCCTCGTGGCGTACCTGCTCCCCGGTGCGCCCGAAGCGGCGCTCGCGGTTCTGGTAGTCGAGCACCGCTTCCACCAGGTGGCTCTTGCGGAAGTCGGGCCACATCACCTCGGTCACGTGGATCTCCGCGTAGGCGAGCTGCCAGAGCAGGAAGTTCGAGATGCGCCACTCTGCGCCGGTGCGGATGAGCAGGTCCGGGTCGTCCAGGTCGGGCTGGTAGAGGCAGGCGGCGAAGGCCTTCTCGTCCACGGCCTCGGCGGTGAGCCGGCCGTGCTCGGCCTCGCTCACCAGCTTGCGCGCGGCGTCCACGATCTCCTGGCGGCCGCCGTAGGAGAGCGCGAACACCAGGATCATCTCGTCGTTGTCGCGCGTTCGCTCGATGGCCTGGTCGAGCTTCTCGCGGATGGCGCGAGGCACCACATCCAGGCGGCCGATGGCACGCACCTGGATGCCGTTGCGATCCACCTCGTCCACCTCCTGGTCGATGTAGCGGTCCAGGAGGCCCATCAGGGCGTCCACTTCGGGCTTCGGCCGGTTCCAGTTCTCGTTGGAGAACGCGTAGAGCGTGAGAACCTTGATGCCCAACTCGTGAGCCGCGCGCACCACATCCCGGACCGACTCGAGACCGGCGTTGTGTCCCTCGTTGCGGGTGAGGCCCCTCTGCTCCGCCCAGCGACCGTTACCGTCCATGATGACAGCCACGTGGTGGGGCAGCTCTTCGGTTCGAAGCCGCCGTTCACGCATGACTAGACTTCCAGGATCTCCTTCTCCTTCTGCGCCGTCACTTCGTCGACCTTCTTGATGAATTCGTCGGTCAGGTCCTGGATCTTCTTGTCCCCCCGATGCCGGTCATCGGTGGACAGCCCGTCGCCCTCCAGGTCCTTCAGCATGGCCAGACCGTCGCGGCGACCCTCGCGTACTCCCACCTTGTGATCCTCGGCCGATTTGTGCACGTGCTTGACCAGCTCCTTGCGCCGCTCCTCGGTGAGGGGCGGGATGGGGATGCGGATCAGCTTGCCGTCGTTCTGGGGCGTGAGACCCAGGTTGGAGGCCTGGATCGCCTTCTCGATGGCCGGCATGGCCGACTTGTCGTACGGCGCGATCACGATGAGCCGCGGGTCCGGCACCGTCAGGTTGGCCATCTGGTTCAGGGGCGTCGGGCTGCCGTAGTACTCGGCGGTGATGCCGTCGAACAGTCCCACGTTGGCGCGACCCGTGCGCACCTTCTGCAGCTCGTGCTTCAGGCTCCGCACCGATTTGTCCATCGCGTCCCGCGTCTCTTCCAGAACGATGTCCACGTCGCTGGGATCGGCCATCGATTCCTCCGCCCTACTCGACTCGGGTTCCCACCTTCTCGCCGGCCACCACCTTGCGGATGTTTCCGGACACGGACATGTCGAACACCACGATCGGAATCTGGTTCTCCCGCGAGAGGGCGATCGCTGTCTGGTCCATGAAGCGCAGGTTCATGCGGATGGCGTCGTCGTAGGTGATCTGCTCGAAGCGTCGCGCATCGGGATTGGTGACCGGGTCGGCGTCGTAGACACCGTCCACCTTGGTCCCCTTCAGGATCACGTCGGCGTGAATCTCGGCGGCACGCAGCGCGGCCGCCGTGTCCGTGCTGAAGTAGGGGTTGCCGGTGCCGGCCGCGAAGATCACGACGCGCCCCTTCTCCAGGTGCCGCACGGCGCGGCGCCGGATGTACGGCTCCGCCACCTCCTTGATCTCCAGCGCCGAGAGCACGCGGGTCGTGAGGTCCGCCTTCTCGAGCGCATCCTGGAGCGCCAGCCCGTTGATCACGCTGGCCATCATGCCCATGTAGTCGGCCGTGCCGCGATCCATGCCGCGCGCGCTCGCGGTGAGCCCGCGGATCACGTTCCCGCCGCCGATCACCAGGCCGATCTCCACACCCAGCTCCTGGACCTCGCGGATTTCGCCCGCGATGCCAGTCAGCGTGGCCGGATCGATGCCGAACCCGTTCTCTCCGGCGAAGCGTTCGCCAGAGAGCTTGAGCAGGATTCGACGGGGTTGGGTCACTCGCTCTTCTCTCCCAGCTTGAAGCGTTGGAACGCCACGACGCGGATCTCCCCACCCGCCTGCTGAGCCACGTCGGCCACCAGCTTCTTGACGGTGCGGTCGGGGTCCTTCACGAAGGGCTGCTCCAGCAGGACGATCTCCCTGTAGTACTTGTTCACCCTGCCTTCGACGATCTTGTCGATCACGCCGGCGGGCTTGCCGTCCTGCTCGGCCTGGCGGCGGAAGAACTCGCGTTCCTTCTCGATCAGGTCGGCGGGCACCGCGTCGCGGCCCACGGCTAGCGGGCTCGGATCGGCGGCCGCCACGTGCATGGCCAGGTCCCTGGCCAGCACCTCGATGGGCTCTCCCGTGGCCTCGCTCTCGAGGGCCACCACCACGCCGAGCTTTCCGCCGAGGTGCACGTAGCCGCCGACGCGGCCTCCGGACACCCGGCCCACCCGCTTGGCGACGATGTTCTCACCCAGCTTGCTGATGGCCGCCTTGATCTTCTCTTCGACGGCCTCGCCGTCGAGCTTGGTGCCGAGCAGCGCGTCCACCGAGCCGATGCCCGCGTCCGCCGCCACCGCCCCGGCCAGCGCCACGGCGAGGTTCTGGAAGTCGTCGGTCTTCGCCACGAAGTCGGTCTCGCAGCCGAGCTCCACGAGCGCCGCACCGTCGCCGCTGAGGGCCAGGCCGACGGTGCCCTCGCTGGTCTCGCGCCCCTCGCGCTTCACGGCCTTGGCCAGTCCACGCTCGCGCAGCAGCTCGACTGCCTTCTCCATGTCGCCATCCGCGTCGGACAGCGCGCGCTTGCAATCCATCATGCCCGCGCCCGTCTGCTCGCGGAGCTCCTTGACCGCCTGTGCTGAAATGCCCGCCACGACGCTCTACTCCTGCTTCTGCCCGGTTTCTTCGGTTGCGGGGGCCGCCGGAGCCTCTGCGGGCGCGGCCGGCTCCGCGCTAGCGGCGGGTGCAGCCGGCTCCGCTGCGACCGCGGGTGCCACCGGGACCTCGGGAGCGTCCAGCACCTCCTGCTCCTCGCGCGTACGACGCGCCCGGCGCTCTTCGCCGCGTCCGCGGCGCGGCGGCTGCTTGATCTCCACCACGACGCGTCCGGTCTTGGGAGCCGCGACCTCCGGCTTCTTCTCCGCTTCGGCTGCCTTTTCGGCCTGCACGCGTTCGTTGAACAGCTCGGCGCCTTCCAGGCAGGAACCCGCGGCGCGCGAGCAGTACAGGTGGATCGCCCGGATCGCGTCGTCGTTGCCCGGCACCACGTATTCGATGCCGATCGGGTCGCAGTTGGTGTCCACGACGGCCACGATGGGAATGCCGAGCCGCCGTCCCTCGCTCACCGCGATGTGCTCTGCCGCCACGTCGATGACGAACATGGCGTCGGGCAACTTGGTCATCTCCTTGATGCCTTCGAGGGAGCGGCTGTACTTGTTGACCTGTCGGTTCAGCCGGGCCTGCTCCTTCTTCGTCAGCTCGGCGAGCTTTTCCTCGTCCGCCTGGATCGCCACCATTTCCTTGTAGCGGTCGATCGACTTCTTCACCGTGCGGAAGTTGGTCAGCATGCCGCCGAGCCAGCGCTCCGACACGTAGAACTGTCCGGAGCGTTTCGCCTCCAGTTCGACGGGCCCCGCCGCCTGGCGCTTGGTGCCCACGAACAAGACCTTCCCGCCCGAAGCCACCGTCTCCTTCAGGAAGGCGAGTGCCCCTTCGAGACGCGGCAGGGTCCGGTCGAGGTCGATGATGTGGATGCCGTCGCGCTCGCCGAAGATGAACGGCTTCATGCGCGGGTTCCAACGGCGGGTCTGGTGCCCGAAGTGAACGCCGGCCTCCAGCAGCGTGCGTACGGAGAGCGGTCCGGCTTCCATCGCCTGGACCATCTCGCTCACGGGGCTGGAGGATTCGGGGGTGGGCGGCGTCGCCTGGGTTTCGACAGGCGTCTCGCTCATGCAGGTCTCCTTCGCGGTTGGGCCACCGCTCCAGCCTTGATTCCCCAACCCGAGACGCGGCGCTTCCGCCGGGCCTCCGGGCACCGCAGGGGCGGTCCGGAACGTGAGAGTTGTCGGGGAGATACCACACGAATCGAGGGTCCGGTAGGCGACGGGGGGCACATCCCCTGGGGGTGCCGGAATGTCGGGGCTAGACTGCCGCGATGCGCATCCTTCTCGCCGCCATCTTCGTGGCCACCGTGTTCCCCGCCCCGCCCGCCCGGGCAGAGGACCCGGAGCTGCGCCCGTCGCGGGTCACGGCCCAGGAGCATCGGGCTCCGCTCCACCACGTGCTGGTCGACGTGCTGTTCGTGCGGCCCATCGGCCTGCCCGTGACCGCGATCCTCGGAGGAGGCTTCTGGCTCCTCGGCGCCCCCGTCTTCGCCGTGACCGGCGACATGGACTGGTGGACGGACGTCTGCCTCGAGGAGCCCCTTCGCCAGCACATCCACCGCCCGTTGGGCGAGCTCTAGCCGCCTAGCCGTTCTGCGGCGCGCCGATCAGTGCCGCCACGTCGTCGACGAGGTGCTGGATCTCGGCGTCGAACAGGTCGTAGTCCAGCGCGAAGCCGCTGTCGGTGACGCGCGAGACCCAGCCCGTCACCTCGAAAGGCGCCACGGGCTGGATGAAGACGTAGAGGGTCACCTTCGTGCCCTCCTCCGGCCGAACCGTGCTGCCCTCGAGGCGCGCCCCGCAGTAGGAGATCTCCACGAGCGACCCCGCTCCCTCCTCCTTGCCGGAGGAGTAGAGGACGTCGAAGCGGGTCTTGAAGCGCGGGCTGCGGCGGCGGTCCATCTGCCGGGTTTTCGGCTGCTTTTTCGCTGGGCTTGAGGCGCTCCGCGGCCGTGCTTGCTCATCCGGAGGCAACTCGTGCGCAGTTCGCTCCATCCCTATTCAGGTCTACTCAGGTGGTGTACTCCGCGTTGATGCGCACGTAGTCGTAGGTCAGGTCGCAGGTCCACACGTGGTAGGCGGCCCGGCCGGCGCCCAGGTGCACCTCGATCTCGACCTCTTCGGCGGCCAGCTTCTCTCCGGCGCGACGGCGAGCGGCCGGACCTGTCGAGGCGCCGTTGCGGAACACACTGACGCCGCCCAGGCGCACACGGGTGCGCGGCAGGGCCAGCTTGACGCCCCCGGCCCCGACGGTCTGGAGGATGCGGCCCCAGTTGGCGTCCCGGCCGAAGACGGCGGTCTTCACCAACGGCGAGTTGGCGATGCGCCGGGCGGCGCGCTCGGCGTCGGCGGCGTCGCGCGCACCGGTCACGCGAACCGTGATCAGCTTGGTGGCCCCCTCCCCGTCTCGCGCCAGCATGCGCGCCAGCTCCTCGCACACCTCGGTCACCGCGCGGGTGAAGGCGCGCGCACCGGGCGACGAAGGTCCGCGCAGCACGCGGTTTCCGGCGCGGCCGCCCGCCAGGAGCAGCGCGGTGTCGCTGGTGGAGGTCTCCCCGTCCACGGTCATGCGGTTCAGCGAAGCGTCGGCCGCTTCGCGCAGGACGCGGCGCACGAAAGGGGGGCTGGCCGCGGCGTCGGTCAATACGAAGGCCAGCAGGGTGGCCATGCGCGGCTCCACCATGCCCACTCCCTTGGCGATGCCGGCCACGTGCACCTGGGCGTCGCCGACGCGCACTCGCCGCGACGCCCACTTGGGATGGGTATCCGTGGTCATGATGGCGCGCGCCGCATCGGCCAGGCCGCCCGCGTGGAGCGCCTCCGCGGCCTGGGCGATGCCCGCGCGGATCTTCGGCATCGGCAGCGGCTCGCCGATCACGCCCGTGGAGGCCACCAGCACGTCCTCGGCCCCACATCCGAGGGCCCGCGCGGTGCAGCGGGTCATCTCCTCGGCGTTGCGCCGGCCGCGGGCGCCCATGGCGACGTTGGAGATGCCCGCGTTCACCACGATCGCCTGGGCGCGACCCGAGGCCACCCGCTTGCGGCTCAGCTCCACCGGCGCGCCCACCACGCTGGAGCGGGTGAAGACACCCGCGGCCGCGCACGGCGAGTCGCTCACCAGAAGCGCCACGTCGGGAGCGCCCGCCTTCTTGACGCCGCAGTGCACGCCCGCGGCGCGGAAGCCGGGAACGGTGGGATCGGGCGCCTGCTTCCTGGACCGGCTCACGCCGCTCCGCAGCACTTCTTGTACTTCTTGCCGCTGCCGCAGGGGCACGGGTCGTTGCGACCCACCTTGGCCGCCTTCGGCGCGCCGCCGGGCCCGGCCGCTGCCAGCGGGCGCGCGGAGGCGCCGCCCGAACCGGGTGTGCGCTCGATCGCCGAACCCGGGGCCGCCGCCCGTGGCGGCTGCTGCACAGGCGCCGGCTGCTCGAGAGCCTCCTCGGAGAGGTGCATCTTGAAGAGCTGCTCCACGACTTGCTCATCCACGCGCGAGTTCATCTCCTCGAACATCTCGAACCCCTCGCGGGCGTACTCGATCTTCGGGTCCTTCTGCGCGTAGCCACGCAGACGCACCCCGTCGCGCAGCGCGTCCATGTTGTGCAGGTGGTCCTTCCACTGGCGGTCGAGCGTCACCAGCAGGACCTGCTTCTCAAAGTCGGAGAACGTCGGGACACGCTGGTCCGCGTGCTTCTCGGCCAGCCCGTTCCAATGGGTGGCCTTCTCCTCGAGGTACGCGAGAACGCCGTCGTGGACCGCACGGCCCAGCTCGTCGCTGTCATCCACGGGCCGCCCGTCGCGCTGGAACGGCGCTTCGCGCGGATCGAGCGCGACCCCGAACTGGGCCTCGATCGCCTTCGCGATGTCCACCCGCTGCTCGTCGTCGGGGTCTCCCTTCTCGGGCCAGTGGCTCGCGAGCAGCTCGACGATGACGCCCTCGACCATCTCGAGCACCTCCGCGTGGACCTCGTCGCCCGCCAGCAGCTCGCGCCGGCGCTCGTAGAACGCCGTGCGCTGCTTGTTCATGACGTCGTCGTATTCGAGCAGGTGCTTGCGGATGTCGAAGTTGCGCGCTTCGACCTTCTTCTGGGCGTTCTCGATCGCACGCGTGATGAGCTTGTGCTCAATCGCTTCGCCGTCCTCGACGCCGAGGCGCTCCATCCAGCCGGCGATGCGCTCCGACCCGAAGATGCGCATCAGGTCGTCTTCCAACGAGAGGAAGAAGCGCGAGGAGCCGGCGTCGCCCTGGCGGCCGGAGCGGCCGCGCAGCTGGTTGTCGATGCGCCGGCTCTCGTGCCGCTCGGTGCCCAGGATGTGCAGACCGCCGGCCTCGATGACCTGCTCGCGCTCCGTGGAGCACTGCGCCTCGAACTGGGCCAGGCACTTCTCGAACTCCGGGTGGCCCTTGTCGCCACCGCACTTCTGTAGGGCCATCATCTCAGCGTTTCCGCCCAGCACGATGTCGGTGCCGCGGCCGGCCATGTTGGTGGAGATGGTGACGGCCGCGTGGCGCCCGGCCTGAGCCACGATCTCGGCCTCCCGCGCGTGGTGCTTGGCGTTCAGGACGTTGTGCTTGACGCCGCGCTTCTTGAGCTTGCGCGCGAGCTTCTCGCTGTTGTCGATGGAGATGGTGCCCACGAGCACCGGCTGTCCGCGCTCGGCACAGTCCTTGATCTCGTCGATCACCGCGTCGAACTTCTCGCGCTCGCTCTTGTAGACCACGTCGCCGTGGTCCTCGCGCACCATCGGGCGGTTGGTGGGCGCTACCACCACGTCCAGGTCGTAGATCTTGGCGAACTCCGGCGCCTCGGTGTCCGCGGTGCCGGTCATGCCCGAGAGCTTCTCGTACATGCGGAAGTAGTTCTGGAACGTGATGGAAGCGAGAGTCTGGTTCTCGCTCTGGATGGGGATGCCTTCCTTCGCCTCGACCGCCTGGTGCAGCCCATCGCTCCAGCGTCGACCCGACATGAGACGACCGGTGAACTCGTCGACGATCACCACCTCCTTGCGGCGGGTCTCTTCGTTCGGCGTGACCACGTAGTCCACGTCCCGCTTCTTGAGCGTATGTGCAGACAGCGCCTGGTTGACCGCGTGCACGACGGGCATCATCTGGGGCGCGTAGAGGTCTTCCACGCCAAGCAGCTTCTGGGCCTTCTGGATGCCATCCTCGGTGAGCACGGCCGCGTGGTCCTTTTCGTCCACCCAGTAGTCGCCCGTCTCCTCGATGCCCTTCATGGGGTCGCCCTTCGTCCCCTGCGTGAGGCGCGGGATGACCCGGTTGGCCACGCTGTAGAGCTGGGTGTTTTCCTCGGATGGGCCCGAGATGATGAGCGGCGTACGCGCCTCGTCGATGAGGATGGAGTCCACCTCGTCCACGATGCCGAAGTGGTGTCCGCGCTGGACGAAGTAGTCGAGGCTCGGCTTCATGTTGTCGCGCAGATAGTCGAAGCCGAACTCGTTGTTGGTGCCGTAGGTGATGTCGGCGGCGTAGGCGGCGCGGCGCGCTTCGTCGCTCATGTCGTGGAGGATGCAGCCGGTGCTGAGGCCCAGGAGCTGGTGGACTTGCCCCATCCACTCGGAGTCGCGCTTGGCCAGGTAGTCGTTGACGGTCACCACGTGGACACCGCTGCCGGTGAGCGCGTTCAGGTACGAGGGCAGCGTCGCCACCAGGGTCTTGCCCTCGCCGGTCTTCATCTCGGCGATCCGGCCCTCGTGCAGCACCACGCCGCCCATCAGCTGGACGTCGAAGTGACGCTGTCCGAGCACCCGGCGGGCCGCCTCGCGCACCGTGGCGAAGGCCTCGGGAAGGAGGTCGTCCAGCGGCTCCCCATTCTCCAACCGCTGCTTGAACTGCCCCGTGCGAGCGCACAGGTCCGCATCCGAGAGCTCCGTCAGCTCCGGTTCGAGCCGGCCGGTGGCCTCCACCAGCGGGACGATTTGCTTGAGCGTGCGGTCGTTCGCGGAGCCGAAGACCTTCCGCGCGATCTGCTGGAACATGACTCTCCGTCGGGGGGCCGGGATTGTAGCCCCCCTTCGGGGGACGGCCTACTCGTCCAGGATGTAGTTCATCGGGTTGACGCGACGCCCGTCCACCTGCACGGCGTAATGCAGGTGGGGTCCGGTGCTGCGTCCGCTGCTGCCCAGGAAGGAGATCTTCTCCCCGCGCTCCACCCGCTGCCCGCGCTGCACGACGACGTCGCTGTTGTGCCCGAAGGTCGTGCGTATCCCGTATCCGTGATCGAGGACGACGGTGCGCCCGAGCGGACCCTTCTGGCCCACGTACACCACGCGTCCATCCGCCGGCGCCACGACCGGGGTACCGGACCGACCCGCCACGTCGATTCCCGCGTGGAACTGGCGCGAGCCGGTGAAGGGCGAAGTGCGGTATCCGAACCCCGACGTGACCCAGCCACGGGTGGGCCAGATCGACGGGGTGGAAACCAGGCGACGCTGCTTGCCCTGCAGCCCGTCGACCAGGGTATCCAGGCTGCGCTCGCGCGATTCGGCCAGGGCCGCCAGGCGGCCGGCGCGCTCCTGGAGGCGCGCCACCCGAGTGGCGCGGTCGACCGGAGCCGCAGCCTGGGGTTCGCCCGGCGCGGGCGCCGCGGACTCCGCGGCCGCCTCGGCCGGCAGGTCCGCCTCCTCCGCCGACAGCGCCGGCAGCGGCTCCGTTTCGATCTCGCCGCCCACGCCCGAGGGCGGCGCCACCGGGCGCTCGGCCGGAGCCGGGAGGTCGGCGATCACGCGCACCTTGCGCTCCAGCTCGCCCACACGCATCAGTCGGTCTTCGAGGACGCCCACGGCGCCGGAAAGATCCTCGAGCTCCTGCCGCTGCGCAGCGGCTTCGTCCCGCAGCGCATCGAGTTCGAGGGTGTCGCGGCGCACGCGCACCCAGTCCACGCTCAGCGCGGCGAGCAGCAGCACCGCAAGACCACCGGCCCAGACTGCGCGCCGCACGCGCTGACTCGACACGCGATAGCGCCGGACCTGCGCGTTGTGGTCCGGGACGATCATCACGGTGTAGGAATCCATGCGCTCTCCTTCCAGCGCGATCAGCCGGGGACGCTTACCCGCAAGAGCAGGCGTCCCATCTGGATCTCATCCCCGTCCGACAGCGACGCGCGCTCCCGGCGGCTTCCGTTCAGGAAAGTCCCGTTGGTGCTTCCCAGGTCCTGCACGAAGAAGGCGTTGTCGCGGAAGCCGACAGCCACGTGGGCGCGCGAGATGGTCGGCTCGTGGATCACCAGATCGGCACCGCGCCCACGCCCGATCACCAGCCAGTCGCGGTCGAGCGGGAGCTCCAGTCCTTCGTAGAACCCGCGCAGCACGCGCACCGCGGCACCGGCCGGTACCGCCGTGCCTTCCATGGTTTCGGATTCCGATCTCGCTTGCTGGCCCACCCGGCCCTCCGCACGTGGGAAGCGCGTCTTCCCAGGGGGCTCATCGGCCTGCCCGGCCTCGGCCTTGAACACCAGCGAAATCAGGGGTTTGGGAGGCGTGGCTGCGGTCTAGCGGGGCGCCCGTGCGTCCAGCAGCTCACGGGCGTGGCGGCGCGTGGCCTCGCCCACGCGGGCGCCGCCGGCCATGCGCGCGATCTCGTCGACACGAGCGTCTCCTGCCAGGCGCTCGACGCGCGCACTCGTCCGGCCGCCAGCCGCGTTCTTGGTGACACGGAAGTGCGTGTCCGCGAGGGCTGCGATCTGCGGAAGGTGGGTGATGCACAGGACCTGGTGCTGCTCCGCCAGCTCCGCGAGGGAGCGGCCCACGCGCTCCGCCACGGCGCCGCTCACGCCGGCGTCGACCTCGTCGAAGACCAGCACGAGTCCGGTGTCCGCCTTGCGCAGCACGTTCTTGACGGCGAGGAACACGCGAGACAGCTCGCCGCCCGACGCCACGCGGCGCAGCGGAAGCGCCGCCTCCCCCGGGTTGGCGCGAAAGAGCAGCTGCGGCGCCTCGGCGCCGCCGGGCCCACAAGGGAAGCCACCCTCTCCCGCCTCGAGAGGCACGAGATCCATCTCCAACGAAGCGTGGGGCAAGGCCAGGTCGGCGAGCGCGGTGCTGAGCGCCTCGCCCAGACTGCGTGCAGCCTTGCGGCGCCCGCGCGTGAGGCGACCCGCGTCCTTGGTGAGGCGCTTGGCGCCCTCCGCGCGCGCGGCCTCCAACTCCGCGAGGCGCTCGTCGGCACCCTCGGTCTCGGCCAGCTCCGCGGCGGCACGCTCGCGGAAGGCGAGGATCGAGTCCACGTCGTCGCCGTACTTGCGGCGCAGACGCTCGAGTCGGTCGAGGCGC
The DNA here is from genome assembly GCA_964194905.1 of uncultured Desulfobacterales bacterium. GTDB lineage: Bacteria > Myxococcota_A > UBA9160 > UBA9160 > JAFDET01 > JAFDET01. The sequence goes on from CAXMOD010000190.1 coordinate 13,775, forward strand.
TCCTCCAACTCCGCCAGGCGCCCGGGGTCTGCCTCGATCCCCGACGCGTAACCTTCCAGCTCTGCGACCACGTCGGCCAGCTCCGCATGGGCACCCGAGAGGCGCTCGGCCAACGGTGCCAGCGACCCGTCGAGTTCCGAGAGGTCCTCGATGCGCCGGGCCGCATCGGCCAAACGGTCCAGCGCCCCCGGAGCGTCGGACTCGGCGGGATCCCCCGACAGGGAACCGGCGGCCTGGGCGGCGTCGCCGCGCAGGCGCTCGGCGTGCACCAGACGTGCTCGCTCGGTCTGGAGCGCGTGGATCTCATCGGACTGCAGCTTCGCCTCGTCGATCTCACGCACCTGGAACGCCAGATAGTCGCGGCGTCGCGCCCGCTCTTCCGACTCGCCGCGCAAGCGCGCGATCTCGGCATCGAATTCCCGCACCTGCGCGTGGGCCGACGCCACCGCCGCGCGCACGTCCAGCAAGCCGCCGTACGCGTCGAGCAGGCGGCCGTGGGCCTCGGGGCGGCGCAGGCCCTGGGACTCGTGCTGGCTCGCGATCTCGATGCGCTCGCCGAGGGTCTCGCTCAACACCGAGACCGGCACCAGCTGACCCGCGAGCCAGGCACGGCTGCGTCCCCCCGCGGCTCCCGTGCTCGCGGAAACCTGGCGCCGCACGATCAACTCGTCGTCCTCGGGTGCGAGGCCACGCTCGGCGAGCGACTCCGCCAACGGTTCTTGCGGCGGGCAGCGGAAGACCGCCTCCACCACCGCGTGCTCGGCACCCGCGCGCACGCGGTCGGCTGCCGCGCGAGCGCCCGCCAGCAGCTCCAGCGCACCCAGTACCAGGGACTTGCCGGCGCCGGTCTCACCTGTGAGAACGTTCAGGCCGGAGCCAAGCTCCAGTTCGGTGTCGGCCACCACCGCCAGGTCGCGGATGCGCAGGCTCTCGATCAACGCGCTCCCCAGCGAAGCTTCTCGCGGAGGATGGCGAAGTGGTTGCGGAAGGGGGACACGACGAGACGAACCGGGTGCTCCGAGCGCACGATCTCCACGCGGTCGTCGTCACGCAGCGCCACGCCCGTCTGTCCGTCGACGGTGAGGCGCAGCTCACCGCCGCGACCGCGGGTAGAGACCTCGATGCGCAGGTCTCCCGGAAGGACCACCGGGCGCTGCGTCAGGGTGTGGGGGGAGATGGGCGTCAGCACGAAGGCCTCGAGCCGCGGGTCCAGGATGGGACCGCCGGCTGAGAGCGAATAGGCCGTGGAGCCGGTGGGCGTCGCCACGATCAGGCCGTCGGCGTGGTAGGTGGTGATGGCGTCCCCTTCGACCCGCGCCGTGATCTCCACGAGACGCGCCGAGGTGGCGTTGGCGACGACCGCGTCGTTCAGCGCCAGCCAGGAGTCGACCTCTTCGGCTTCGCGCAGCACCCGCACACACAGGCGCATGCGCGACTCCACGCGCATCTGCCCGCTCAGCACTCGCTCCAGCGCTGCGAAGAGCTCGTCCTGCGCAATCTCGGTCATGAAGCCGAGCGTGCCGAGGTTCACACCCAGGATGGGGACGGCGCGCTCGCCCGCATTACGCGCCACCGAGAGCAGCGTGCCGTCGCCGCCCAATACGATCACCAGGTCGGCTTCGGCCACCAACGTGTCGCGCGGGGTGCCGGGCTCGCCGCCGGGCTCCGCGGCGTCCTCGTCGAAGGCCACCCGCAGGCCGCGCTCCTCCAGCCACTTGCCCAGGCCGCGCACCAGGCCTGCGGCCTGGGGCTGTCCGGGCTTGAGGCAGATGCCGACCGACTCGAGCTTCACGGCGTGCCTTTCGAGGAAACAAGGCTGGCAAAGGCTAGCATCGGTCCATGCCGGACGAAGCGGTGGACGAAGCGCCGGACCTTTTCTCCGCGCGCACGGGCTCCGGCGCAGCGGCGCCGCGGGCGCCGCTGGCCGATCGCATGCGGCCCACTCGCCTGGACGAGGTGGTGGGTCAGGACGCGCTGGTGGGACCGGGCGCCCCGTTGCGCGAGCTGGCCGAAGCGGGCGAGCTGCCGTCACTGGTGCTGTGGGGTCCACCGGGCAGCGGCAAGACCACGCTGGCCCGCCTGCTGGCCCACGGCGACGACGTACGTTTCCATCCGCTCTCCGCGGTCACCGCCGGTGTGGCCGACATACGCGAGGCCGTGAAGCGCGCCAATCTCGAGCGCGCCGCGGGACGCCGCTTCGTGCTGTTCCTGGACGAGATCCACCGCTTCAACCGCGCACAGCAGGATCGCCTGCTGCCTCACGTGGAGACGGGCACGCTGACGCTGATCGGCGCGACCACCGAGAACCCCTCCTTCGAGGTCATCGCCCCCCTGCTCTCGCGCTGCCGCGTCTTCGTGACGCAACCGCTGGCCGAGGACGCTCTAGCCGGCCTCGTGGAGCGGGCCGCCACGGACACCGAGCGCGGACTGGGGACCTCGGGCGTCGCCGTGGGGCCCGAGGCGCGCGATGCCGTGGTGCACGTCGCCGACGGCGACGGGCGCCGCGCTCTCAACCTGCTCGAGGCGGCGGTGGCCCTGGCGCGGCGCCACGCTGAGACGACACTCTCCACGGAGCGCGTGCGTGAGGTGGTGGGCCGCCGGGTACTGCTCCACGACAAGGAGCGCGAAGAGCACTTCAACGTGGTGTCGGCGCTGATCAAGAGCCTGCGCGCCAGCGATCCGGACGCCGCCCTCTACTACCTGGCGCGGCTGCTCGCAGCCGGTGAGGACCCGACGTACGTGGGGCGGCGACTCGTCATCTTCGCGTCGGAAGACGTGGGCAACGCCGAGCCCCAGGCGCTCGGCCTCGCGACGTCGGCGCTGCTGGCGGCCGAGCGCATCGGCATGCCCGAGGCGCGCATCCCGCTGGCGCAGGCCACGGCCTTCCTGGCCTGCGCGCCCAAGAGCCGCGCCGCCTACCAGGGGCTGGGGGAAGCCTGGGAGGCGGCCGAGCGCTTCGGCGCCGCGCCGGTGCCCATGCACCTCCGCAACGCGCCCACGCCCTTGATGAAGGAGCTCGGTTACGGCGAGCGCGCGCCCGACGACGCCCGCAACCTGCCGGATCCCGTCGGCGACGCCGAGTTCTACCGACCCGGCGAGAACGGCGACGAGAAGGGCATCGCCGAGCGCCTGCGCGCCTGGCGCGAACGGCGCCGGCGCCGCTGACACGATCCGCGACCGCCGAGGGGTGCGGCGCGCGGCTCAGTCTCGGAAGTGGGGCTTGCGGCCTTCCTTGCGGGCGCGGATCGCCTCGTCGAGGTTGTCCGTGGTAAGGCGCACCAGGAGCTGGTTGCGGTCCTCCAGGTCGATGGCTGCGCGCAGGCTGCTCGTCTCGAGGTTGGCCCACAGCACCTGCTTGGTCATGGCCAGGCCGTGGGGGCTGTAGCGGCACATCTGCTCGGCGAGGTCGAGGGCGGCGTCGCGCAGCCCGGCGTCGGGGACCACGCGCGACACGAAGCCGATGCGCTCGGCCTCGTCCGCGTCGATCTCGCGCCCCGAAAGGATCAGCTCGAACGCGGCGGAGGCACCGACGAGGCGTGGCAACAGCCAGCTCACGCCCAGCTCGGTTCCCGTCAGGCCGTTGTTGATCCCCGCACCGCGGAAGGTGGCCGAAGCGCCGGCCAGTCGGACGTCCGCCCCGCAGGCCAGGCAGAGGCCACCGCCGTAGGCTGCGCCGTTGACGGCCGCCACTACCGGTTGGGGCATGGCGCGCAGGGTGGGCACCAGATCCGACATGAAGGCCATCGCGCGGGTCGCGATGCGCGACATCGGCAAGCCGGCGATGCCCGGCGGCACACCGTGGTCCTCCAGGTCGAGGCCGGAGCAGAAACCCCGCCCCTCCCCCGTCAACACCACCGCCCACGTGTCGTTGTCGGCCGCGACCGCGCGAATCGCCTCGTAGAGCGGCCCTACGGTCTCGAACGACATGGCGTTGAGCCTCTCCGGGCGGTTCAACGCGATGACGCTCACATGGGGGCGCGGCTGCGTGACTTCGACGAAACCCATCTTCACCTCCTCGGACGCTCCAGGTGGCGCCCGGCGGGAGGAGGGTAGCGGGTCAGTCGATCTCGCTGACGCAGACGCGGTTGCGCCCACCCTGCTTGGCGACGTAGAGGGCTGCATCGGCTGCGGCCACCAGCTCTGCGCCCTCCCCCTTCGGGCCCGTGACGCCGGCCACGCCGATGCTGATGGTCACCTCCACGGTGCCGCCACCCGGGATCTCGAACGGGGTGCTCTCCACCGCGGCGCGCCAGCGTTCGGCCAGGCGGTGCGCGCCTTCGGGATCGTTCTGGGCCATGACCACGATGAACTCCTCCCCGCCGTAGCGACCGCCCACATCCGTGGCGCGCAGGGAGGCGCGCAGCACGTCGGCCACACCACGCAGCACGGCGTCGCCCGCCGGGTGTCCGTGCGCGTCGTTGACTTGTTTGAAGTTGTCGAGGTCGGCCATCAGCACGGTGAGGGGCGTGTCGTAGCGACGCGCCCGCAGCACTTCGATGTTGAGGATCTCGTCGACGTAGCGCCGGTTGCGCAGGCCCGTGAGCGGGTCGGTGGTGGAGAGCTGGGACAGCTGCTCATTCTTGTCGCGCAGCTCGTCCTGGAGGAGCTTGATCTTCAGGTGCAGGCGCAGGCGCGCCACGAGCTCGGACGCATGGAACGGTTTGGAGATCGAGTCGCAGGCGCCGCCTTCGATGAGCCGAACACGGCGCTCCAGATCCGCCGTGGCAGACAGGAAGAGCAGCGGCACGTCGCGCACGTCTGCGCGGGATTCCTTTACCTGCAGGAGCTTCTCCCCATCCAGGCCCGGCATCTCCACATCGCAGAGCACCACGTCCACGGACTCGGCCAGCAGCATCTTCAGGCCCTCGATCCCGTTGCCGGACTCGAGGATCCGGTCGAAGAGACCCACCGGATCGATCGCCCGCCGGATCTCCGCGCGCTGCCTGGGCGAGTCTTCGATTACGAGCAAGGTGGCCATGATTCCCGTCTCCACCCCCAACCAACCGGGGGCGGCCCGATGCTCTGCGAGTATCGGCGCATCCGGCGGGGGTCTTGGGCGCTTTCGCACGCAGGGGTCACGCGTGCGCAACCGATGCGCAACTGCCGACGCTGGAGGCCGTACGCTGAGGTATCCTGCCCCACTCGGAGGACAAGGATGGGCAGTCGCGAAACGATCGACCACTGCGTTACCCCGATGGAGATCACCTGGCAGTTCGACTACGACATCGACCTCCAGAAGCTCCGCACGCTCTACTCCAAGTCGAAGCAATGCCAGTGGGACGCCGAGGTGGACATCGACTGGTCCATCGACATCGACCCGAGCAAGCCGCTCGTGGACGCGGCCAGCTTCCGCTACGACGAGCTCTCCATCGTGAAGAAGATGTCGAAGAGCCAGAAGGACCAGTTCACGGCTCACTCCGCCGCGCACCTGCTCTCCCAGTTCCTGCACGGCGAGCAGGGAGCCCTGATGACCTCGGCAGCCCTCACCCACGCGGTGCCCGACTACGAGGGCAAGCTCTACGCGGCGCAGCAGACCGCGGATGAAGCGCGTCACGTGGAGGTGTACGAGCGCTACATCCGCAAGCTCGCCATCGTCTATCCGATCTCGCCCTGGCTGAAGGACACGATCGACACCACCCTGCGCGCCGACCACTGGGTCAAGATCGCGATCGGCATGAACATGGTGGTGGAAGGGCTGGCGCTGGCCGCCTTCCACAACATGCGCCGCTCCACCCACTGCGATCTGCTGCGGCAGATCACCGAAAGAGTGCTGCGCGACGAGTCGCGCCACGTGGCCTTCGGAAACCTCTACGTGGGCGCGACCATCGCCACCATGCACGAGGACGACCGCGAAGACGTGGCCCAGTTCGCCTTCGAGGTGGTCAAGCTCATGGCCGACTCCATGGGCGGACCGAACGGCGACAAGTCGCCGGGGCCGGACCCGGGCTTCCTTCAGATGCTCGAGGCCTGCAACATCGACCTGATGGACTTCGTCGCGTCCCTCCAGGAGGCCTCGCTGGCCGGCATCCGCGCCGACATGCCGGCCGGTCAGGTCCACTCCTTCAAGGACCTGATGATGCCCGCTCTGGTCCGCGTTGGCGCCGTCACGCCACGCTCCCGGGAACTCTTCGAGAAGGAGGGCATCCCGGTCTGGGACGATCTCACGGTGCTGGAGTCGATGGAGGACGCCGGGACCGGCGACATCGACTTCTCGCGCGCGCCAAGCTGAGCGCGGCTTGAAGCGGCGCCGGACATCGCTCGCCGTCCTGACGGTCGTCGTGCTCGCGGCCTCGGTGGGCTGCGCCGGCGCTTCCTGGCCCGAATACAGCGAGGCCGCGGAGCCGGCTGTCGAGCGGACGCGCCGCGATCGCGTCGCGATCCTCTGGGACGCGGCTCCGGAGGCGGGCCCCGTCGTGATCTACGCGGGCATCACGCCGGATTCCATCGACCGGACGGACCCGGTGGCCACGATGACCGAGCGTCGCGTGGAGATCGAGGATCCGGACTGGCGCACGCGGCGCTATTTCGAGCTGCACGTACCCGATGGACGGCGCTTCATGGTGGTGGAGCGCCGTCTGCCCCTGGAGAAGGCCAACAACTTCCGCGATCTGGGCGGCTACCGGACGCTCGACGGTCGACGCGTGCGCTGGGGAATGCTGTATCGCTCGGACAGTCTCCACCGACTCTCCGACGACGACGTCATCGCTCTGTCGCGCCTCCCGCTGCGACGCATCATCGACTTTCGCGACCCCGACGAGCGACGCACACGTGTGAGCCGCCTGCCGAAGCCGGAGCCGGAGCTGGTGACGATCCCGGTGGCCACCGAGCAGTTCAGCGCCACTTCCATCGAGAAGCGCATCCGCGACCGCGAGGTGGCCGACATCGACTTCTGGGCCCTCATGGAGCAGGGCAACCGCGAGTTCGTGAACGACTTCGAGGAGGAGTTCAGTCACTTCTTCGTGTTGCTGGCCAACCCGGAGGCCACACCGACGGTCTTCCACTGCACGGCCGGAAAGGACCGCACGGGTTTCGCTGCGGCTCTCGTCCTGCTGGCGTTGGGCGTACCGCGCGACACGGTGATCCGCGACTACCTGCTCACGAACCTCTACACGGCCAACGCGGCCGAGCGAACCCTCTTCTGGCTGCGCGCCTACCTCTTCTTCCAGACACCCGCCGAGCAGCTGCGTCCCCTCTTCCAGGCGCAGCGCGACTTCCTGGAGGCGGCGCTCGACGAGATCGACGAGCGCTGGGGCTCGTTCGACGTATACCTGCGCGAGGCCCTGGGCGTGCCGGACGAGCGGCGGGATGCGCTGCGCACGCTGCTGCTGCGGGGCGACCCGCTCAGCGCCGGGGCGGCACCGGCCCCAGGACCCGGACCGCCGCTTCCTTGATCTCCTTGGTGGCGTCAATCTCCCCGTAGAGTGTCAACGCCGCCCAGCCGTGCCAGAAGCGGTCCGTCTCCCCCCTGCGCACGAACCAGACGTCCAGCTCGCCCTGGAGATTGCTCCCGTAGGGCTGATACACGTCCTTTGCGCCCTCCCCCATCAGGAAGTGAACCGTGTAGTCAGGCGACGCGGCGTCGTGCTGGTACCCCTTGGCCTCGAGCGCTTCGCGCATCTCGTGGGTCGCCAGCGCGCGGTTGGCCCTGCGGATCTCGAGGTCGGCGCGACCCGCGTTCGCGGACAACTGCGGCTCCGGCGCGAAGGCGAAGCGGTCCATGGGGGCGAAGCTGCCCGGGTTGTAGTCGGCCCACTCCACGTGCAAGGACGGGCAGCCGATCCAGGTCAGGGCCACGCCGGCCAGGAGCGCTCGGATCCATCGGGGGTATCGGGTCACGGTCTCACATCCTCCTCTTCGACCGGCGCCTGTCTCTGGTCGAGCGCGCGGGCCATGTCCACGTTGAGTTGCTCGAAGGTATGGACGAGAGCGCGCCGCATGCCGTCCACGATGGTCGCAGGCTCGCGATCGCTCAAGGCCACCACGGCGCTGTAGCTCTTCTCGAAGACGACCTGGAAAGTCGCCGAGTGAGAGTCCAGCAGCGTCCACCCGAGCTCCAACACGACCTCCGGTGAGTCGGCTCGGCGCACGTCCGTGTAGAGCTTGCTGACGCGCCCTTCCAACCACCAATCCGGGTGTGCGTGCATGGTGGGTGAGACCACCTCCGAGAACACGCCCGAGCGCAAGAGCCACTGTCCCATGGCCTCGCGGATGAGCTCGCCCGGCGGTGAGTAGAACTCGTGGTAGAAGGACGCTTCGTAGCGATCGTCCCCGGTGCGGTAGACCAGCCCCTTGCGCTCGAAGAGAGGCGCAACCCCCACGCGGTTCACCTGGACTGCGCCGCGCGCACCCGGGTCGCTCACGCGCACGGGGTTCACTTCGAGCACGTAACGCTGCTTCTGGGGTGCAGCCTGTCCACTCAGGCAGCCCGCGACGAAGACTGCCGCCAGCAGCGCGGCAGGGAGGCGCAGCGAGATCAAGGACCCACCTCCACTGTGCGCGACACCGGCGGCTCACCGCGCAGCAGGAGCGAGGGCTGCCCCTTCAGCGTCTCGGTCAGGTCGCGGAGGTTCTCGGTGGCCACCCGCATGTTCTCCAGCGTCATCTCCAGGTCGTAGCGGCCGCCGTCCAGCATGCGCTGCGCGCGGGTGACTGCGGCGGTCGCCTCCTGGATCGCCTGCTGGGTGCTCTCGCCGATGGCCGGCAGGTTCATCTGCTCCACCTGGCCGCGCACGAAGGCGTTCGTTTCGCGCAGATCCGCAAGCACCTGGGTCATCTCGCGCTGGACCTCACCGAGATCCAGGTCGCTGGTAGCGTCGCCCAGATTGACCAGGAGCGTGTCCAGATTGTTTGCCAGCTCCGCGATATCGATGTGCTCCATCATCATCGCGAAGCGTTCGGCCGCACTCGTCAGGGTCGCGATGGTGCTCGGTGCCGAAGGGATGTAGATGTGGCGCGGCGCCCAGGTGATCTTCATGGGCGGGTTGGTCTTGGGGTCCAGGATGTCCGCCTGGATGAAGGAGATGCCGGTGATGCCCGACTGGGTGATGCGCAGCCGCAGGCCGCGCTCGACCATCTCCTGCAGACGCGCGCGGTGCTCCTCGTAGGAGAGGTCGCGCAGATCCGCGTCCTCTTCGCGCCGGATCACCAGCTCCATCAGGATGGAAACGCGCTGGCCGTACTCGAGGCGTTTCTGGTTGCTCTCGAACTCGTAGTAGTTCTCGACGAGGCCGATGCTCTTGACCACGCCGATCCGCACGCCCCGGTAGCGGACCGGAGAGCCCACCTCGAGTCCGGTCACGGACTCGTCGAAGTAGCTCTCGAAGCGGACCCGGGGAGCGAACAAGCCCTCCCCGCCCAGCATCACCGCGCAGGTACCCATCGCCAGGACTCCGAGCAGGGCGAAGATGCCGACCCGGAAGTTCCTCGCCTGCTCGCTCATGCCCCGACCTCGCTGCCGCTCTGTTCCGTCTCGCGGTTGAAGAAGCGCCGCACCCACTCGTCTTCGGCGTTGTCCCGCAGCTCCTCGGGAGAGCCGCTGGCGATGATCCTGCGAGTGCGGCCGTCCAGCATGATCACGCGGTCGGCGATGGCATAGATGCTGGCCAGCTCGTGGGTCACGACCACGAAGGTTACCCCGAGCGTCCTGGACAGCCGCAGGATGGTCTGATCCAGCTCGGCCGAGGTGATCGGGTCGAGCCCCGCCGACGGCTCGTCCAAGAAGAGGATCTTGGGGTCCAACGCCATGGCGCGGGCGATGGCGGCTCGTTTGGCCATGCCGCCGCTGATGTCGGCGGGCACGAACTCCTCGAATCCCTCGAGCTGCACCATGCGCAGCTTGCTGTCCGCGATGGCATCCATGGCGTCTCGGGGCAGGTCCGTGAACTCCTCCAGCGGAAGCCGAACGTTCTCCCGAAGGGTCATGGATCCGAACAGCGCACCCGTCTGGTACATCACCCCGAAGCGCCGCATGATGTCGCGCCGTTCGGCGCCCCGCGCAGCGGTGGTGTCCTCGCCTTCGATGAGGATGCGCCCCGACCACGGCTGGTACAGCCCGATCATGTGCTTCAGCAGCGTGCTCTTGCCCGAGCCGGAGCCGCCCAGGATCACGAAGACCTCGCCGCGCTTCACTTCGAAGCTTACGCCGTCGAGGATCGTGGTGCTCCCGAAGCCGGAGGTGAGCTGCTCGACGCGGATGATCACTTCGGTTTCACTCGCCACCCTCAGATCCCCATGACGTAGAAGATCACCGCGAAGAGCCCATCGGTGATCGCGATGAGCGTGATCCCGGTGACCACGGAACTGGTCGTGGAGAGGCCCACCGCGCCCGCGCCCTTGCCCGTGCCGAGGCCGCGCTGGCAACCCACCGCCGCCACGATCAGCCCGAACACGACCGCCTTGCAGAGCCCGCCGACGAAGTCGCTCACGGCGACCATCTCGGTGATCCGGCTGACGTAGGTGACCAGGGGAAAACCGAGGGAGAGGAACATGACGGCTCCCCCGACGAGCCCGGCGATGTTCATCACCATGGCGAGAACCGGCACCACGATCACGGCCGCCACGACCCTCGGCAGAATCAAGAAGCGCATGGGGTCGAGGCCCATCGTCGTGAGCGCATCCACCTCTTCATTCACTTTCATCGTGCCGATCTCCGCCGCGAACGCGGAGCCGGAACGGGCCGTCAGCATGATGGCCGCCATGAGCGGGCCCAGCTCGCGCAGAAGCGACAGGCCCAGCAGGTCCGCCACGAAGATCTCGGCGCCGAAGCGGCGCATGGGGATCACCGACTGGAACGAGAGGATCAGGCCGAGCAGGAAGCCGATCAACGAGACGATGGGCACGGCGCCGATTCCAGCCCGTTCGGCGATCAGCATCACGTCCTGGAAGCGCAGCTGGCGGGGGTTCCCGACCAGTGAGGCCAGCGCGATCACCAGCTCGCCCAGGTAGGCGACCGCGCTGCGCAGGTCGTCGAACAGCTCCAGCGTGTGACGGCCGAGGGCGGCCACCGGGCCCTCGCGCGGCGGCTTCGGCTCTGGCTCCGCGGCGGGACCGTGCTGGATCATTTCGAGAATGGACGCGAACTCCGGCCGCAGGCCGCGCAGCTCGAAGCTGCGCCCGCAGCCGGACGCCTCCCGCTCCAGCGTCACGAGCAGCGCCGCACCCGCGCCATCGCAATAGGTGACACCGCTTGCATCCACCACGAGAGGACCGCTGCCTTCACGGAAGGCGGCCATCGCCTCGGTCCACACCACCTCCACGCCGTCGCCGTCCAGACGGCCGTGAAGGCCGAAGCCCTCGGCGGTCCGCTCGATCCGGGCAGGCGGCGAAGGCGTGGAACTAGCTGCGGCCATAAGGGTTTCGGCACTCTACAGCACACCTGCTGCGGGG
>CAXMOD010000191.1:0-13529 GCA_964194905.1 uncultured Desulfobacterales bacterium
CGCTCCGTCTTCACCAGCGCCGTCTTGACCAGGGCGATGACGGGGGTGATCCCGCTCCCCCCACCGAACAGGACGATCGGACGCGCCGACTCGCGCAGGACGAAGCGACCAGCGGGGGGCAGCACCTGGACGACGTCGCCCTCACGCAGGTGGTCGTTCATCCAGTGGGAGACACGACCGTCCGCGATGCGCTTCACCGTGACCTTGTGCTCGCTCTCGCAGTCGGGTGAGCTGGCCAGCGAGTAGCAACGCAGCAGCTCCTTGCCGCCCACTTCCACCTTGAAGGTGAGGTACTGCCCGGCGTCGTAGCGGAACGCGTCGGCCAGCTCCGGGGGCACCTCGACGACGAACGAGCGCGCGTCGGCCGTCTCCTCAACCACACGGGCGATGCGCAACGGATGGTAGTGGTGGTGCTGCTGGGCGAGGCTCTCGGGGCTCACTATGCGGGAATCCCCAGGTGATCGGCCAGAAGGGAGCGGTGACGCACCGAATCGCCGAACAGGATTCCCGACACCTTGGCCCGCCGGAAGTAGAGATGGGGCGCCGCTTCCCATGTGAAGCCGACGCCACCGTGGATCTGCACGTTCTCGGCTGCGGCGCGCATGTACGCGTCACCGCACACGGCCTTCGCCAGGTGCGCGGCCTCGGTGCATTCCTCGTTGTCTTCCGCCGCGGTCCAGCACCCCCACCAGGCGGCCGAGCGGGCAAGCTCCACCTCGAGCAGGACCTCCGCCGCCTTGTGCTTGATGGCCTGGAACGAGCCGATCGGCCGCGCGAACTGGCTGCGCTCGCGGGCGTAGGCCACAGCCATGTCGAGGGCACGCTGCGCGCCGCCGGCCATCTCGGCAGCGAGGCCGATGGCGGCGTGTTCCAGAATCTCGCGCAGGGCTGCCGCGGCTTCGCCGGGCGCGCCGAGGGGTGTCCCTCGCGCGCCGTCGAAGCGCACCCGGGCCTGCTTGCGCGTGGGGTCCAGGGTCGGGATGGCGTCGGCGGTCACGCGCGGGCCGTCGGTGCGCGCCGCCAGCAACGAGATGCCGTCGTCGCCCTGGCTGCCCGGCAGCCGCGCCGCCACCACCAACAGGTCGGCGATGCAACCGTCGAGCACGCAGGTCTTCTCGCCGTGCAGGGTGAAACCGTCGCCGTCGGCCCGCGCCTCGAGCGCCAGATCGGCCGGGTCCCAGGTACCGCCGGGCTCGAGCACCGCCAGGCTCGCGACGCTCTCGCCCGACGCGATGGGCGGCAGCCACTCGGCCTGCTGGGCCGGGTCGCCCGCGACGAGGATGGCACTCGCGGCCAGGCAGGCCGACGCGAAGAACGGCGAGGGCAGCAGCACGCGCCCCATCTCTTCCAGCGCGATTCCCAGCTCGAGGAACGAGAAGCCCTGCCCGCCGTGCTCCTCAGGAATCAGCAGGCCCTGGAGACCCAGCTCCTCGCCCATCTGCTTCCAGACGGCGGGATCGCGCCCTTCCTCGGTCTCCATGAGGCGGAACACCTCCGTGACCGGGCACTTCTCTTCCAGGAAGCGGCGCAGCGTCTCGCGGAACGCTTCCTGCTCTTCGCTGAAGGCGAAATCCAACCTGATTCCTCGGGCGCGAGTCGTCGTGCGCGGAGGCCGGAGAGTAGCGCTCAGATCGCGCGGTCGCGGCCCTCCCAGTACGGATCGCGAAGCTTGCGCTTGTACAGCTTCCCGTTGGGATCCCGCGGCATCTCCTCGATGAAGTCGATGCTACGGGGGGTCTTCATCTTGGCCAGGCGCGGCGCCAGGAACTCGAAGATCTGCTCGCGGGTCGCTTCGCCCGGCTCGACGCCGTCCACCAACTCCACGACCGCCTTCACCTCCTCGCCCCAGTCGTCGTGGGGGATGCCGAAGACGGCCACATCCGCGACCAGCGGACACTGGATCATCTCCGCCTCGGTCTCGGCGGGGTACAGGTTGGCGCCGCCCGAGATGATCATGTCGTTCTTGCGGTCGCAGAGGAAGAGGTAGCCCTCCTCGTTCAAGTAGCCGATGTCCCCGACGGTGAAGTAGTTGCCGATGCGGTTGTCCCTGGTCTTCTTCGCATCGTCCTTGTACTCGAAGCTCGCGTTTCCGAGCAGCATGTAGACCGTCCCGGTCTCGCCGACGGGGGTCTCATTGGCGTCGTCGTCGTAGATCTTGACTTCGGCGTTGGCCCAGGCCTTGCCGACGGTACCCGGGTGCTTGCGCCACTCTTCGGGTTTCACCAGGGTGCCGCCACCCTCGGTGGCGGCGTAGTACTCGTAGATGCTGTCGCCCCACCACTCGAGCATCTTCCACTTCGTCTCCACCGGGCATGGCGCTGCGGCGTGGACCATGGCCCGCAGAGACGACACGTCGTACTTGTCGCGCACCTCCTTGGGCAGGCCCAGAAGGCGGTGGAACTGGGTCGGGACCATGTGGCTGTGGGTGACCTTGTAGCGGTCGATGAGCTCGAGCATTTCCTCGGGCCGCCACTTCTCCATCAGCACCACGGCGTGGCCCATGTGCAACGACGAGCCGGAGAACACCAATACGGCGGTGTGGTAGAGCGGCGAACCGCAGATGTGGACGTTGTCGTCCTCGGCCTTGAGGTCGAACATCGCCAGGAACGCGGTCATCAGGCTGAAGATGATGTCCGGCGAGAGATCCGCCAGCGCGCGGCGCACGCCCTTGGGCTTGCCCGTCGTGCCCGACGTGTAGTTCATCACTTGCCCCGCCTTGCGGTCCTCGGGCATCGAGTCAGGCTGGCCCGCCGCGAGCTCGGCGAAGGGCCGGAAGCCCTCCACCGGGCCGACGGAGAAGGCCCGATCCGTCGGGAAGTCCACCTCCTCGCGCGCCACGCGGCAGGCTTCGGCGAACGCCCCCGACCCGATGAAGACCGTCGCCCCCGAGTCCTCCACGATGTACGCGATCTCGGGGCCCGTCAGGTGGTTGTTGATCGGCGTCAGGTACATGCCCACCTGGGTCACCGCCAGGTACACGCACATGAACTCGGCGCAGTTCTCCATCACGATCGCCACGCAGTCTCCGTGGCCCAGGCCCAGGGCCCGCAGTCCGTGCGCAATGCGGTTCGCCTCCGCCAGCAGCTCGCCGCGGGTCCACTCCCTGCCGCCCGCCACGAGGGCGAGCTGGTTGGGCGCGCGTTGGGCGATGTTCCAGAAGCCGAGTTCGGACATTGGGGGGCCTCTCGGCGGCTACGCCGCCTCCGGGGTGAAGCGGACCGGCATCTCCTTGATGCCGTCGATGAAGTTGGAGCGCAGCAGCCGCGGAGGGCCGGCCGGCTCGATGTCCGGCAGGCGCTTGATGATCTCCGCGAACATGATCTGGAGCTCCATCCGGGCCAGATGCGAGCCCAGGCAGAAGTGCTCGCCCATCCCGAAGGCCAGATGCGGGTTCGGACTGCGCCCGATGTCGAAGGTGTTCGGGTTCTCGAACACCTCTTCGTCGCGGCAGGCCGAGGGGTACCAGAGAGCAATCTTGTCGCCCTTCTTGAGCTCCACGCCGCGCAGCTCCGTGTCCTGGGTGACCGTGCGGCGGAAGTAGATCACCGCCGGCGCCCAGCGCAGCATCTCCTCCACCGCGCTGTTCACCAGCGACGGATCCTGCCTCAGCAGCTCGAGCTGATCGGGGTGCTCGAAGAGCGCCTTCATGCCCTGGCTCAGGAGGTTGCGCGTGGTCTCGTTCCCGGCCACCGCCAGCAGCAGGAAGAAGGAATCGAACTCCATCTCCGACAGGCGATGCCCGTCCACCTCGCCGGTGAGGAGCTTGGTCACGAGGTCGTTGGTCGGGTTCTTCTTGCGCTCGTCCGCGAGCTGGTTCGCGTACGCCCACATGTTGGCCGAGGCCAGCCCCGCGGTTTCGGGAGTGTTGGCGAACTCCGGATCGTCGAAGCCGATGAGCTGGTTCGACCACTCGAAAAGCTTGAAGCGATCGGCCTGGGGCACGCCCAGCAGCTCGGCGAGCACCTGGAGCGGCAGCTCGCAGGCCATGCCGGTCACGAAATCGCACTCCCCGAGCGTCGCCACCTTGTCGATGACGTGCGCAGCGAGAGCCTGCACGTCGTGGTGCAGCTCCTTGATCTTGCGCGGCGTGAAGCCACTGCGCACCAGCTTGCGGAACTTCACGTGCTGGGGCGGGTCCATGTTGAGCATGATGAGCCGCAGCCCGGCCAGCGCCTCCTCCTCGGGATCCGGGATGTTGGTTCCGGCCACGAAGGACGAGAAGAGCTCGGGGTGCTTGCCGACGTACTTCACGTCCTCGTACTTCGTCACCGCGTAGAAGCCGTTGCCCTGGTACGACTCGTCGCGCCACTGTCCGGCGGTGGTTTCCGGGTGCCAGACCATCGGGTGCTCGCGGCGCAGGAACTCGAAGTATTCGTGGGGAAAGCCCTGGTTGAACGAATCGGCGTCTGAGAGATCGACGTCGTGGAGCTTCATGGCATGCCTCTCTGCGGTTGGAGATCTAGGAAACCTTGTGGGAGCCCGCTTCGGCGAGCTCCTTGGCCCAGGGGTAGTCGGCCTTTCCCGAGGGCGAGCGGCGAATCTCGTCCATCACGTGCAGCTCCCGCGGGACCTTGTAGCCCGCCACGCGGGTGCGGCAGTGGCGATCGATGTCCTCGAAGTGCAGCGCCCTCCCCTCGCGAACCTGAACCACCGCAGCCACGCGCTGGCCCCACCTCGAGTCGGAGACGCCCACCACCACGGCGTCGAACACGTCCGGGTGGGCCTTGAGGGCGGCCTCCACCTCCTCGGGGAAGATCTTCTCGCCGCCGGAATTGATGCACACGGAGCCACGTCCGAAGATGCGGATGGTGCCGTCCTCTTCGACGGTGGCCATGTCGCCGGGCAGCACCCAGCGCACGCCGTCCTTCTCCACGAAGGTCTTGGCGGTCTTCTCCGGGTCGTTGTAGTAGCCGAGGGGGATGTGGCCCTTCTGGGCCAGCATGCCCGTAACGCCCGAGCCGGGCTTCACCTCGTCCAGGTTGTCGTCGAGGACGCCGTTGCGTTCGTTCAGGACGAAGCGCAGGCCCTTGTCGGGCGAGGAGCCCTCGGCAGCGCTGCCCTGGAAGCCCGTCTCCGAGGAACCCCAGGAGTCGATGATGACCAGATTGGGCAGGTGCGCCTTGAGCTGCGCCTTCACCGCCTCGGAGAAGATGGCGCCGGCCGTGGCCATCACCATCAGCGAGGAGGTGTCGTAGTCGCCTTCCGCCAGCGCCTCGGCCAGCGGGCGGGCCATCGCGTCGCCGACGAGGCTGATGGACACCACCTTCTCACGCTCCACCAGCTTCCACACCTCGGGGCCCCGATAGCGCGGCACCAGCACGACCTTGTAGCCGGACCAGAACGCGATGAAGCTGGCGAGCTGCGCCGCGCCGTGCATGAGCGGCGCGGCGGGCATCATCGTCACCACGCCTCCCGCCGCGGCGCGTTCCCCCATCTCGTCCGGCGACCTGGCCGGCTCGCCGGCAGGGTAGCCGCCCGCCATGCCCGCGAAGAAGAGGTCCTCATGGCGCCACATCACCCCCTTGGGCATGCCCGTCGTGCCGCCGGTGTAGATGATGTAGAGGTCGTCGGCAGAGCGGGCGGGGAAGCCGCGCGCCGGCGAGGACGCCGCCAGCGCGGCCTCGTAGTCCTGGGAGTCGGTTTCCACGCCGGAGCCGTCCTCCACGGCGAGGAACGCGCGCCGATCCTTCATCGCGTCGCGCGTCGCGGCCACTCGCGGCCCGAACTCGCGGTGATGCACCAACGCCACCAGGTCCGCGTCGGAGAAGAGGTAGCGGAGCTCGTCTTCCACGTAGCGGAAGTTGATGTTGATCGGGACCGCGCGGATCTTGAGGCACGCGAGGACCGTCTCGAGATACTCGTTTCCGTTGTGGAGGTAGCAGCCTACGTGATCACCGGGACCGACCCCATGGCCCGCCAGGTGATGGGCAAGCCGATTGGCGCGCTCGTCGAGCCGCCGGTACGTGAGGCGCGTGTCGTCGGAGATCACGGCCTCGCGGTCGGGGACCGCGTCGACGACGCACTCGAACATGTCCGCCAGGTTGAATTCCACGCCTAGGGCTTCTCGTCGCCCACGATCCACATGGAGAAGTACTGGGAGCCCCCTCCGTAGGCGTGGCCCAGCGCCTTCTTGGCGCCGGCCACCTGGTGTTCGCCCGCTTGACCGCGCACCTGCATGGCGGCCTCGGCGAAGCGAAGCATGCCCGACGCTCCGATCGGGTTGGAGGAGAGCACACCGCCGGACATGTTGACCGGAAGGTCGCCGTCGAGGGCGGTCGCACCCTCGTAGGTCATCTTCCAGCCGGTCCCCTCTTCGGCGAAGCCCAGGTTCTCCATCCACATGGGCTCGAACCAGCTGAAGGGCACGTAGATCTCCGCGCAGTCGATCTCTTCGCGCGGCCTGGTGATGCCCGCCTTCTTGTAGAGCTCCGCCGCGCAGTCCTTGCCCGCCTGCGGGTTGACCTGGTCGCGGCCGGCGAAGGAGGTCGGCTCGCTGCGCATGGCCGTCGCGTGGACCCAGGCCGGCTTCGTCGCCGCCTGCTCCGCCAGCTTCTCGCTCGACAGCACGAGCGCGCACGCACCGTCCGAGGAGGGGCACGTCTCCAGGAAGCGGATCGGGTCCCACAGCATGGGCGAACCCTGGATCTGGTCGAAGTCGATGTCCGGGAACTTGAGGTGCGCGTTGGGGTTCTTCAGCGCATTGAGGCGGTCCTTCAGCGCGACCCGGATGCCGGTGTCGTCCGGCGCTCCCGAGCGCATCATGTAGCCGCGGATGAGCGGCGCGAAGTAGCCCCCCGCGCCGGCCACCACCGTGGCGCTGAAGGGGATCTTGATGGAGAGCGCCCACATGGCGTTGCTCTCGGACTGCTTCTCGTAGGCCACCGTGAGCACCCGGTCGTGGATGCCCGCCTGCACCAGGCTGGCCGCGACCACGGCGGTTGACCCGCCCACGCTGCCCGCGGTGTGCACACGCAGCATGGGTTTTCCGGCGCAGCCGAGCGCATCCGCCAGGAAGAGCTCCGGCATCATCACGCCCTCGAACAGGTCGGGGGCCTTGCCGATCACCACTGCATCGATGTCACTCCAGGTGAGTTGCGCGTCTTCCAAGGCGCGCAGGGCGGCTTCCCGCACCAGCCCGACCTGGGACACGTCGAGGCGCTTCGCATCGTGCTTGGTCTGCCCGATGCCGACGACTCCGCAAAGCTCCGCCATCACTCCGCCTCCAGGATGGTGACCAGGTTCTGCTGCAGGCACGGCCCCTGGGTGGCGTGGGCAAGGGCGCGCCCCGCCTTCCCGCTCCAGATCTGGCGCGCCGCCTCCCCCACGCGGGCGAGTCCCGCCACCATCATCGGATGGGCGGCCAGCGGCCCGCCCGAGGGATTGATCCGAACGCCGTCGCCGAGACCGAGCGCTTCGCGCAGGATGATCTCCTGCGGGGCGAAAGGCGCGTACAGCTCGGCGATGTCGAAGCCCCCCTGGCCGGTGCCCGCCTTCTCACCCGCCTTCGCCGTGGAAGGCGAGACCGTGAGATCGCGCACGCCGGGCATGTGCGGATCGAGGCGGTGGTCGATGCCGCGGATCCAGACCGGCTTCTCCGAGACCTTGCGCGCCACGTCGCCGGCCGCGATCACCATGGCCGCGGCGCCGTCGGTGACGGGAGGCAGGGTGTGGGCGCGCAGGGGCGAAGCCACGTAGGGCTCCTTCAGCAGCGCTGCGACGTCGGCGTCGCCCTTGCGGATGGCGTCCGGGTTGTCCTTCGCGTCCCTCAGGGAGCGCGCTGCGATCTCCGCCCACTCCTGCTCGCTCGACTTGCCCGCGTCGAGCAGCGCGCGTGCCTGGAGCGCGGCCAGGCTCGTGGCGTCCGGGTGCAGCGGCTGGAGTACGTAGGGATCGAGCTGCATGGTCAGCACCGACGGCAGGTCGCCCATCGACGCGCGCCCGAACGAGAAGGCCAGGGCCGAATCCACCTCGCCCGTCTGGATCTTTACCCAGCACTCGTAGAGGGCCCAGGCGCCGTCCATCTCCACGTGGCTCTCGCGAATGGGCGGCCAGGCGCCGACCGCATCCACGGCCATCACGAACGAGAAGGACTGGCCGGCCAGGTAGTCGGTGCTGCCCGAGCAGGTGAAGCCGATCTCCTTGCGGGGGATGCCGGACTTCTCCACCGCCTCGGAGAGGACCGGCATCAGCATCTCGACTTCGTTGCGCGCCTTCTCGTGGGCCGTGTACTTCGTCTGGGCGTAGGAGAGGATGGCGACATCGCGCATCACAGGTGCTCCTTGAACTTCTCGAACGGCACGTCGGGCTCGTCGATGGGGTGGAACCACTTGATGTTCTGGAACGTGGGGCCGAGTTCCGAGTCCTCCACCCATTCCGCCTTCACGCGCATACCGGGTCGCACGTCGGCCACCTCGACGTCGCGCAGCAAAGCCTGGAACGGGATGTCGGCGCCGTCGAGCAGGATGGAGCCCGAGGCGTAGGGCAGCTCCAGCTGGATGTTCTCCGAGGGCACGCGCACCACGGTGAAGCTCACCACGGTGCCCTTGTCCTCGACCTGCACTTCCTCTTCGGTGGGCAGGCCGCACTTGGGGCAGGCGCCGCGCGGCGGCACATAGACCTTTCCGCAGCCGGTGCACTTCTGGCCCATGATGCGCTTCTGCTCCATGGCGCGCAGGAAGCGCGTCGAGGCGCGGCCGGGGCTGTAGGTGTACTCGATGTGGGTGGGCGTCTGGATCGCCTTCACCGGCGCGGTTTCTTCCGCCATTTCCTTCTCCCCTTCCGGCCTCAGGACTCGAGCTCGAAGCAGGCGATGTCCTGGATCGCGCCGTGCCGCTCTTCGGCGAAGCGCGCGCGCACGCGCATGCCCGTCGCCATGGCTTCGGGATCGGCGTCGACCGCGTGGAGCAGCGCGGTGTCTGCACCGTCGAGCTGGATGAGCGCGAACGCGAAGGGCTTGCGAAGCGGATGCTGCGCGCGCGGCTCGGCGATCCACGTCCAGCTCTTGACGACGCCGCCGGGGCCCACCTCGACCCATTGGTCGGAGGTGGCCTCGCCGGTGTCCGGGTCGTGCTCCATGGGCGGGCACAGCACGCGTCCCGCGCGGGTCTTCACGCCCTCGATGCGCCCGTCGCGCAGCCCGGTGAAGAAGCGGCCCAGCACGGGGCCCACGCTGCGCTTGTAGGTGTACTCGAGGATGTGGCTTGCAGAGAGCGGTTGGAGTTCCGTCACGATGGGTCTCCCGATTTTTCTGCCGGAGCGCCGAGCAGGCGCTCGGTGACCTTCTCCAGGAAGCGGGTGTGGCGCTGCACCGCCTCGGGCGAGAGCAGGTCCACGTCGAGCACCTGTCCCAGCGATCGCGCCAGCGCGAAGTGCCCGAAGATGAGGTGGTGGTAGGTCATCAGGAGGAGCGGAAGCTCCTCGCGCTCCCAGTTCGCGAGACCCGGGCTTCGCTCCAGCGCGACGCTTGCGCGGGCGTAGACCGGGTCGAGCCAGCGGCGCACTATGCGCATGGCGTAGTCGCCACCCGCCAACGTCTCGTGCTGGATCAGGCGCGCCAGGTTGGGTGAGGCCGAGAGGTGTGCCGTGAGTGCCTGAAGCACACGGTGGTCGGGCGTGGCCTCCGGGTCGGTGACGCCCTCGATCATCTGGTAGATCGGGCGCAGTCCGCGCTCGAGCACCGCCTCGTAGAGCGCCTGCTTGCTCTCGAAGTGGTTGTAGAGGCTGCCCGCATTCAGTCCCGCCCGGGTGGCGATGTCGCGCACGGCGGCGCCGGCAAAGCCGCGCTCGGCGAACAGCTCCTCCGCCGCATCCAGGATGCGGGCGGCGGTGCCGGACGGCGATTCGGGCCTCTCGGTCCGATCGGCGGGCTGGGGGGTGACTTCACTCAAATGAACGGGGCCCTGGGCATGACGAGCCGACGAATCCAACCAGCGAACGAACGTTTGTTTACACCAACCCGATGCCGCTAGGCAAGAGGCATGGGCCCGCAAGCCGCGCCGCTCGCTACTCGGCTCCCTGGCGCTTGGCTCGGGCGTCGAGGAGCCCGGCGAACCGGCTCGGGTCGATCGAGACGAAGATGCCGTCGGCCTCGGCCGTGAGGGTTTCTCCGGCGTGGAGGGTGCCGGAGGCGAAGACCTTGCGTCCCTCCACCCGCTCCACCCAGGCGTCGAAACGCAGGTCCGTGTGGAGCGGTGTGGGCTTGCGGTAGCGGATGGTGAGCGTGCCGGTCATGCCCGGGTGCGCCGAGAGCGATTGTGCGAACCCGAGCGTCTCGTCGAAGGTGGCGGCGATCCAGCCACCGTGGACGCAGCCCGGCGGCCCTTCGTAGGCGGAACCGAAGTGCACACGGCCCTCCACACGGGTGCGATCCTCGGACGCGCGTAGTTCGAGGGGCGGGGCGAGCGGGTTCGCCAGGCCGATGACGGGGCTCTGGTCCAGGAAGGCGCGCACGTCGCCGGCTGTGGAGGCCTCGGCGAAGCCCTCGTAGCGCGGGTTCCGCGGGTGGGTCTCCAGGTGGGCCGCGTACTCCTCGAGGCGGTCGGCCGCGGCCGCCAGCTCGGCCTCTGGGGCGTCGGAGCTCACCAGGCGCTCGATCACGCGTCGCATGGCCGTGGCCAGGCGACGGCGCTCGGCCCAGACTCCCGTGTTGGCCTCCGCCTGGGACGCCTCCCAGTGACTGAAACGCCGCCAGCCGGATTCAGCCGGGCCCGAAGCGTCGGAATCGTCGCTCACTCACTCCTCCTCCGACGCGATCCATAGCGGACTGGTCGCGACGCCCGCATCCCTCCTGTAGCCTCGGCGCGCCGGATCCATCCACACCCGAGAGTCAGCAGATGGCGCATCGTCGGCTTCTCAGCGCGGCCTGGAGCGTTGCAATCGCCGCGGTCTGGGGCTGCGGCCCCGCCCAGGTGCCGCTGCGTACGACTCCGGTGTTCGACGCGCCGGCCGCCGAATCGATCGACACTCTGGCCCCCTTCCAACGCAGCGAGGCTTTCGTCTGGCGGCTGGGCGAGGGAAACGACGACTGGAACGTCTCGCCCTCGACGCCGGCTCTCGAGCCCGGGCCGGGCATCCTGACCGTCCCAGCGCGCGACGAACAGCTCCGACTGAGCCGTGCGACGGACCTCGCGGCAGCGGACTTCCAGAGTGTGACGGTGAGACTGGTGGGGCCTCCCCCTTCCTGGATGCAGATGTGCTTCACGCTGCGCGAACACGAGGACCCGCTCTGCCAGAGGATCGACACGAAGGTGGCGCAGCGAGGTGACAGCTGGCGGTTCCGTTTCTGGCCCTCGCGACTGCCTGGCTGGGAGGGGCGCATCCACGAGGTGCTGCTGATCATCGGACGGGCGAAGCAGGCCGTGAAGCTGGCCGCGGTGGTCGGTGAAGCCTGGCGGCTGCGACCGGCCGCGCTGGAACGCCCCTGGCGGGTGGCCCTGTTGGGCGAGCACCACCTCGACGAGCGGGTCGCCCTGCTGGCGCCGATCGGCGAGGCGTTCCAGCGGCGCGTAGAGGTTCCCGCCCAGGGCGGCGTGCTCGAGGTCGCCGTCGGCGCCTGGACGTGGCGCCCCACCGATCTCGAGGTGCAGGTGTCGGCGCCCGTGTCGAGTGGAGCGGAAGTTCTGGCCGCGGAGGTTCTGGCCAGACACGTCCTCCCGGCTTCGAAACTGGGCGGACGCGGCCAGCCGAGCGGCGACCCGATCGCCTGGCAAGACCTGGAGCTCGACCTGTCGCGCTGGGCCGGTAGCTCCGTGGACCTCGTCTTCGAGACGCGCGTAGGAGGGCACTGGCCGCGCAGCACCGTGGCGGCCTGGAGCGGCTTTCGCATGCGCAGCGAGGCGGCGGTGCCGCGCCCGAACGTCGTGCTCGTCTCGATCGACACCCTCCGCGCCGACCACCTCTCGCTCTACGGCTACGAGCGCAGCACCAGCCCCGTCCTCGACGCGCTTGCGCAGCGCTGCGGCGTGGTGTTCGAGCAGGCGACCGCTCCTGCGTCGTGGACCCTGCCCTCACACCTCTCGATCTTCACCGGACTCGACCCGATCACGCACCGGGTGATCGTCGAGACGCGCGCGCCCGCGAAGCTGGTGACCCTGGCCGAGCGTCTGCGCGACGCCGGCTACCACAGCTCGGCGGTGACCGCCGGTGCATACACCTCGAGCCGGTACGGGCTCTCGCAGGGCTTCGATCGCTACCTCGAGGCGCGAGGCGTGTGGGCGCCCGATGAGTTGGAGCGCGGAGTCAGCGTCGCCCTCCGAGAGATCGAGCGCCTCGCAAAGCGGGAGCCCTTCCTGCTCTTCCTGCACACGTACGACGTCCACGCGCCCTACCGACCGCGCGAACCCTACGCCTCGCGCTTCGCCGAGACGACGCTGCCGCAGGATCGCGTGGTGGCGATGCGGAAGATCCCGAACGAGGAGCCGAGCGACGTCCGCACGCGCGAGTGGCCCTTCTGGACCCCGGAGGACCACTCCGGAGGCAGAGTCCGCATCGACGACGAGGGCGAGCTCGCCCGCGTCGTCGACCTGTACGACGCGGGGATCGCTCACACCGACGCTCGGCTGGCGCGTTTCTTCGAGGCTCTCTATGCGTCGGAACTCGGGCGCCGTACGGTGCTGGTGGTGACGTCAGACCACGGCGAGTCCCTCGGCGAGCGCCAGCTCTACAACCACAGATCTGCGTACGAGAACGTCCTTCACGTGCCGCTGATTTTCGCACTGCCCGACTGTCGCCACGCGGGCACCCGGGTGGCGAGCCGGGTGCGCCTCGTGGACATCGCGCCGACGCTGCTCGACCTCGTGGGCCTCGGCGCGCCCGGCGACCTGGACGGTCGCACGCTGCTGCCGCTCCTCGACGGCACGGAGCGCGGTCCGCGCGAGGCGTGGGCGTGGGCGGCCAGCGACAACCGCGGGGTGATTCTCTACACGCCGGACGGCCTCAAGTACGTGCTGCAGGACTCCCCGTGGCACCCGTTGCACGGCCAAGAAGAGCTGTATGACCTGGCCCGCGATCCCGGGGAGCAGAGGAACGTCGCCGCCCAAACTCCTCGTGCCGCGAACCTGCGTGCCCGCGTCCAGGAGCGCATGCGCGCATCCGCGCGCGAGCCGCTCCTGGTCATCGCCAACGCGGGCGCTGAGCCTCTGCACGCCCGCGTCAGCGGGGCACCCGAGAGCAACACCGTGAAGTCGGCGCGGCCGTCGGCGGCCCGTCTCACATGGCGCGGCGAGAGCTCCTTCGACCTCGAACTTCCGCCTGGGGAGCGCATCGAGTTGATCCTGATGAAGGGACTCGACGCGCCGCTCACGCTGCACCTTGCGGGGGACGAGGAACCGCTGCACGTGCCGGCCGGGGGCGACGCCGAGTGGGCCGCGCGCCGCAACGCGGACGCCTGGAAGACCCTGTCGGCGTGCCCGTCGGAGGGAACGCGCGTCTGCCTGGTGCCCGGCGAGGAGATCGCCGCCGCTCTGGAAGACGCCAGGCTGAAGCAGCAGCTGCGTGCGCTCGGCTACGTGGAGTAGGACCGATCGCCGCGC
>CAXMOD010000192.1:0-8580 GCA_964194905.1 uncultured Desulfobacterales bacterium
CGCCTCGCCTACGAAGATGGGGTTGTTCTTGCGCCGGCGCGCCAGGACGTGGATGGCGCGCTCCAGCTCCTGGCCGCGACCCACCAGCGGATCCAGCTTGCCCTCCGCGGCGAGCGCGTTCAGGTTGCTGGCGAAGGCGCCGAGCGGGTCGGCGGGCGCATCGGCTTCCTCGTCCTCCACCAGGTCGGCGGGACCCAGGGGCTCCTCGGCGGCGCCCCCCGGCACCTTGGCGATGCCGTGGGAGATGTACTGGAGCACGTCGAGGCGCGAGATGCCCTCGTTTCGCAGCAGCCCGACGGCGTAGGAATCCGGCTCCTGGAAGATCGCGGCCAGCAGGTCGCCCGCCTCGAGCTCCTCCTGCTCGGCGCTCGCTGCGTGGTGGAGCGCGTGCTGCACGACGCGGTGGAAGGCCAGTGTCTGGCGCGCCTCGATCGGGTCTTCGCCCGGCTCGCTCTCCAGGTCCTCCTCGAAGAAGCGCCGCAGGGCGGCCTTGAGCACGTCCAGGTTCGCGCCGCAGCGGCGCAGCACCTCGGCGCCGCGGTCTTCGTGGAGCAGCGCGTAGAGAAGATGCTCCACGGTCAGGTAGGCGTGGCGCCGGCTCACGGCCTCGCGCCAGGCCGCGTGCAGGGTCAGCTCCAACTCGCGGGGAATCTCGCTCATTCGGGATCCGCTCCGGCGCGCAGGGGATACCCGCGCTCCTCGGCCAGCTTGTGCACCGTGGCCACCTTGGTCTCCGCCACCTCCAACACGTAGACGCCCGCGATGCCCTGTCCGTTCTTGTGGACGTGCAGCATGATTTGCGTGGCCTCGGCCGGGCTCTTGTCGAACACCTGCTCCAGTATGCCCACGACGAACTCCATGGGTGTGTAGTCGTCGTTGAAGAGGATGACCTTGAATCGCGGAGGCCGCTGGACCTTCCGGCGGGTCTCCGTCGCCACCCCGCCTTCGCGGAGGGGGTCTTCCCCGCCGGGAGGCCGCGTCGGCCCACCCGGCGCGCCGGCGCGAAATGCCATGGCCGGCATGGTAGCTCTCACCCGCGCGTTGCGTCGGGGGCGCGGTCGCGCCGCTACACTTCGGCCCACATGGCCGAAATCGAGGTGTTCGAGGGGGTCGCTGCGCTGCCCCGTGAGACGTGGAACCAGCTGGTGGGCGACGCGTCGCCCTTCCTCGAATGGGAGTGGCTGGCCAGCCTGGAGGAGTCCGGGGCGGTGGGCGAGGCGGCGGGCTGGGTGCCGCGCCCGCTGGTCGTGCGCGATGGCGAGCGCCTCGTGGCGGCCTGCCCGCTCTACCTGAAGCTGCACAGCGAGGGCGAGTTCGTATTCGACCACGGCTGGGCGGACGCGGCCCAGCGCGCCGGCATCCGCTACTACCCGAAGCTCCTGGCGGGCGTGCCCTTCACCCCGGTGGGCGGCGCGCGCTTCCTGGTGGCGAAGGGCGAGGACCGCGCGCTGTGGACCCGGCGCCTCGCGGTGGCGCTGCGCGAACTCTGCGACGCCAACCAGCTCTCGGGCGTCCATGTCAACTTCTGCCGCGAGGAGGCGCTGGCGGACGCGGAGCCGGCCGGCTTCCTCACCCGCGTCGGCATCCAGTACCACTGGCACAACCAGGGCTACAACAACTTTGAGGATTACCTGGAGCGCTTCCGCAGCAAGCGCCGCAACCAGATCCGGCGCGAGCGGCGCAGCCTCCAGGAGCAGGGCGTCGAGATCGAGGTGTTCACCGGCGACGCGGTGAGCCCGTCGCTCAAGGACCCGGCCTACCGCTTCTACCGGGCGACGGTGGACGAGCGGCCGTGGGGCCGAGCGTACCTGCCACCCGAGCTGTTCGACCTGCTCTGGGAGCGCTTCCGCCACCGGCTGTGCCTGGTGCTGGCGCGCCGTGGCAAGCATTGGGTGGGCGGCACCGTCAACGTGCAGAAGGGCGACGCCCTCTACGGGCGCTACTGGGGCGCCACCGAGTACCTCCCCCACCTGCACTTCAACGTCTGCTACTACGCGGCCATCGAGCACTGCATCCTCCAGGGGCTCGCACGCTTCGAGCCCGGCGCCGGCGGCGACTACAAGCAGCTGCGCGGCTTCGATGCCCAACCCACCTGGAGCCTCCACTATCTGGCGGAACCGCGACTGGCCCAGGCGGTGGAGCGCTTCCTCGAAGAGGAGCGCGAAGAGGCACGCCAGGCCATCGACTGGCTGCGCGACCACAGCGCTCTCAAGCCGCGCTAGGCCAAGCGCTCAGGAGTCGCGCTGCTTCATCTCGCGCATCGCCTCGGTGATGGAGTCGATCTTGCCGTGGAGCTGCTGGAGCATCAGCTCGGACTTGACACCCGACTGGTAGTCCAGGTCCGCGCGCAGGCGGTCCTTCTTGGAGGAGCGGTTCTGGCTCATCATGATGACCGGCGCCTGGATCGCCGCCAGGCACGAGAGGATCAGGTTGAGGAAGATGAAGGGGAACCTGTCGAAGGGCAGGAACCAGTACTGGATGACGTTGATGCCCATCCAGGTGAAGATGAAGGTGCCGAAGGCGAAGATGAAGACCCAGGAGCCGCCGAACTCGGCGACCTTGTCGGCGACCGTCTCTCCCAGGGTGTAGTTCTCTGCCAGAAGATCGTTCGCATTCTTCGAAGTGATCTTCATGAAGAGTTCGTTGGTCGAGCGCAGGCGCTTGCCCATTTCCTCGAGCATGGAGACGGCCACGTTGGGGCGCTTCTCGACGAAGCCCATGAAGTCACCGCGGGTCATCTCGAGAACGCGGGTATCCTCGGCGGCGCGCGCGGCGGCGGTGCGCGGCATGCCCGAGAGCAGCGCCAGCTCGCCGACGAAGTCGCCCGGGTGCATGTGGGTGGCGGTGACCTCGCCCTCCCCCAGCTCCGTGGGGATGATCACCTCGATGAGGCCGCTCTCGATCACGAACATCGAGTCGCCGGGATCGCTGCGCTGAAACAGGAACTCGCCGGCCTTGAGCGACCGGGGCTTCCACAAACGCGCTGCCTGCTCCCGATCTTCAGGCGAGATATCCTCGAAGATCGGAATGTGGGCGAGAATGTCCTGACTCATCCGGGCGATCCCCCTACCCCAACGCGCGCCCCATTCTATCCGTCGCGCTGGGTCGAAGCCACCACCGCTCCGCCGTCACGACTCGCGGGGTCCTGCGTAGTCGACGCGGACCGCGTCAGCCGACGCGGCAGGCGGCGCGCCCATGCGATCCCGTCTTCCAACGTCACGTAGAAGACGGGCACCACGAGCAGGGTGAGCGCCGTCGAAGACAGCATGCCCGCGGCGGTAGCCACCGCCATGGGCCGCCGCGACTCGGCGCCGGGACCCAGTCCCGTTGCGGCGGGTAGCACGCCGAAGACCATCGAGATCGCCGTCATCAGGACCGGCCTCATGCGAATCGGGGCCGCACGCAGCATGGCCTGCTTCGGGTCGGACCCCTCGCGGCGCAGCTGGTTGGCGTAGTCCACCAGCAGGATCGAATTCTTGGTGACCAACCCGAAGAGCAGGATGATGCCGATCATGCTGAACATGTTGAGCGTCATGCCATCGACGCCCAGCTTTGAAAGCACGAAGAGGGCGCCCAGCGCTCCGGTCATCGACAGCGGAAGCGCGAGCATGACCGTGAGCGGGTGCAGCAGGCTCTCGAACTGCGACGCCAGCACCATGTAGATCACGAGGATGGCGAGGCCGAGCATCAGGCCGAACTGCGCCGCGCTCTCTTCCATCTGCTCCGACTCGCCGGACCACGAGATGGCCACGCCCTCGGGCAGGATCGAAGCTGCGATCTCTTCCACCTCGCCCTTGGCCTGGCCCAGCGCGATGCTCTCCAGGTTGCCGGAGAGGGTGACGCTGCGCTGGCGGTTGGTGCGAGTGATTACCGACGGGGCGGCGCCCTTCTCCACGCGCACGAGGTTGCGCAGCTCGACCAGCTCACCGCCCCGCCCGCGCACGTAGAGGCGCTTGATCGCCTCGGGCTCGGAGCGGTCCTTGCGTTCGAGGCGCACCCGGACGTCGTAGCCTCGACCGCCTTCCTTGAAGGTCGCGATGTCCATGCCGCCGATCATCGCCTGCACGGCCGTGGCCACAGACGTGGCGTCGATGCCCAACGCCGCGGCCTTGGCGCGGTCCGGGATCACGCGCACCTCGGGCAGGCCGAGCTTGAGACTCTTGTCGAGGTCCACGTAGCCCTCGCGCTCGCCGAGCCGCGCCAGGAAGCGGTCCGCCAGCTCGTCGAGTTCGTGGAGCCCCAGGTTGCCGGTGATCTTGAACTCCAGGTCGCGCCCCCCCCCGCCCGACGCCATGGACATGTCGAAGACGCTCACCTGCTGGCCCGGAATCTGGTTCAGGGCCTCTCGGGCCTCCTTCATCAGCTCCTGTGCCTTGCGGGTGCGCTTGTTGCGCGGTTTCAGCGTGGTGAACATGAGAGCCGTGTTGCTGGCGCCCTCGGGCTGGTCGGGCCCGGAGATACCCACGCCTGCGAAGAGCCCGGCCACCTCCGGCTGGGCGAGGATCCACTTCTCGTTGCTCTTCATGATCTCGAGCGTGGCTTCGCGAGCGGTCCCGGGCGGCGTCTGCACCACCACCATGAAGTGACCCTTGTCCTCCGCGGGCACGAACTCGGTGTCGAGGAGGGCGCCGAACATCAACGCGAGGGCGAACGCGCCCACCCCGATCCCGAGGATCGCCGCGCGGTGCTCGATGGCCCAGTGCAGCAGGACGCGGTACCGCTCCTCGAGCCAGACGAAGCCCTGCTCGAGTCGGTGGTAGATGCTGCCCGGGGCGCGCTCGGCGGGCGGGGCCATGCGCGCCGCCAGCATCGGAGTCAGGGTCAGCGCCACGAAGAGCGAGATCATGACCGCGCTGGCAACGGTGATCCCGAACTCGCGCAGGAAGTTCCCCACGATGCCCTCGGCGAATACGACCGGCAGGAAGACCGCCGCGATCGAGACGGTGGCGGCCGTGGCGGCAAAGGCGATCTCGCGGGTGCCCTTGGAGGCCGCCTCCATCGGCTCCTCCCCCTGCTCGCGGTGCCGCTCGATGTTCTCCAGCACCACGATCGCGTCGTCGATCACGACGCCCACGGCCAACGCCAGACCGAGCAGCGTCATCACGTTCAGCGTGAAGCCCATCAGCCACATCACGCCGAACGTGGCCACGATGGAGAGCGGAATCGCCGCCGCCACGATCAGCGTGGGGCGGGTACGGCGCAGAAACACGAACACTGTCACCACGGCCAGCACCGCGCCGAAGATGAGCGCGAAGAGTGTCTCGTCCACCGCCTCACGAATGGAGTGAGTGAAGTCGATGGTGTCCTCGCGCCCGCCGAGCGCCAGGCCAGAGGGCATCGAATCCTGGAGACTGGCCATGCGCTCGTAGGACTGGTCGGCGATCGCAACGCTGTTCCCGCCGCGCTGGCGCAGGATGCCGATGGCGATGGAGGGCTTGCCCCGGAAGCGCGCGATGACCTTCACGTCCTCGGCGCCATCTTCTACCCGCGCCACGTCGGACAGGTGGATAGGCGCGCCCTCCACCCATGCAACCACGAGCGCCTCCAGCTCCTCGATCGTGTGGAACTGGGCGTCGGTCTTCACCGCGTACTGAACGCGCGCGCTCTCCACCGCGCCGCCCGGCACGTCCACGTGCTCGCGACGCAGCGCACCGATCACGTCGCTGGCTGCCAGCCCCCGCGCGGACAGCGCGTCGCCGTCGAGCCAGATGCGGATGTTGCGTTCCCGCCCGCCGAAGATGGGCGCGGCACCGACGCCCGCGATCGTCTCCAGGCGCGGCTTGATCTGATACTTGAGAAACTCGGTGTTCTCGACGGTTCCGCGATCGCTGATGAGCGGGAACCACATGATCGGGAAGTCGCCCATGGCGAACTTCTCGACCATGGGCGGCTCCACGTCGCGCGGCAGGTCGTGACGCGCCTGGGCCACCTTGTCGCGCACGTCCTGGGCCGCGCTGTCGAGCTCGCGGTCCAGCTCGAACGTCACCACGACCTGGCTCACGCCGTGCAGACTCTTGGACTCGACGGAACGCACGCCGGAGATGGTGTTGAGGAACTCCTCCAAGACGTCGGTGACGTCTTCCTCGACGACCTCGGGGCTCGCGCCTTCGAGGATCGCCGTGACGGCCACCACCGGGAACTCCATGCGCGGAAACTGGTCGACCCCGAGGCGGTTGTATCCGAGCACGCCGAAGACGACGAGCGACAGGGTCATCATCAGGGTGAGGACCGGCCGGCGGATGCAGAGGTCTGAGAGACTCACGGCAGCGCCGTGCCGCCGGTCCCGCTCACGGCGAGGTCGGTGGCAGGCTGTCCATCGGGTGTGCGCGGCTGCACGCGCACACCGTCCACCAGCGAATAGTGGCCGCGAACGACCACGCGGTCCGTGGCGCCGAGGCCGCTCGTCACCTCGACCACGCCGTCGAGGTGATCGCCGGTTTCGACGGACACGCGCTCGGCACGCAGGTCGTCGGTCAGGCGGAAGGCGACCTCACCGTCGGCGCGTTGCAGCACTGCCTCCTCGGGGATGACGATCACGCCCGCGCGATTGGCCACACCCAGGTCCACCGAGGCGAACAGGCCGGGGCGCAGCTTGCGCTCGGCGTTGTCGAGGGCGGCGCGCACCAGCAGGGTGTGGGTGTCGGGATCGACCGTGGGCGCCACGAAGCGCACGGCCGCCGGGAAGACCTGATTGGGCCAGGGCGCCACTCGCACGGCGACCTCCTGGCCGAGCGCGACGCGGCTTGCGTCGGCCTCCGGCAGGCGGAACTCGGCATCGATCGGGTCGAGCGCAACCAGTTCGAAGAGCGGCGTGCCGGGCTGCACGAACTCGCCGGCGGAGATGCGCCGCTCCGCGATCACGCCCGCGAAGGGTGCGCGCACCTCAGCGTCGGCCAGGGCGCGGGCCGCCACACCGAGGCGCGCACGCGAGGCGTCGCGCCGCGACTTCGCGAGGCGCAGCTCGGTCTCCACCTGCTCCAGGCGCGCCTTCGAGGCGACGCCCTTGTCGTAGAGCTGGCGGATGCGGGCGGCTTCACGCTCGGCTTCGGCCGCGGAGGCCTGAGCCTGGGCTACGCCGGCGCGCGCGTCCGCGACCTCGAGGCGCCGGCGCTCCGGGTCGATGGTGAGCACTACGTCGCCCTGCGCGACGTCGGACCCCTCGTCGCGGACGATCTCGGTGATGCGGCCCGCCAACTCGGACGCCACCCAGGCCTGCTGGCGCGCCACGAGCTCACCGCTCGCCTCGATGCGTTCCTTCACGTCGCGCGTCTCGACGGGAACCACGACCACCGACGGAAGCGTCGCTTCCGGCGGTGCCTCGGAGCCACAGCCCACGAGGAGCGCGACCAGCAGCCCAAGCGGTATCGCCAGCTTCATGATCGGATCTCCGCGGGGCGCGCAGGAGATTGGATGACGACGCCCCCCAGGATACCGTCCAGGGCGGTGTCGATCAGCTGGGGGTGCCAGTCCCAATCGGCCCGGCTGGTACGCAACGAGATCAGGCCGTGGATGAAGGACCAGATGACCTGCACGCCGACCTCGACGTCGGGCGCGCGCAGGCGACCGTCGGCGAGGAGCGCGAGGATCGGAGCCTCGAAGAGGGCGCGGGCCTCTTCCGCGGCGGGCGGCTCGTTGCCCTCCTGGAGCGCCGACACCAGCAGCTGGTAGTGACTCGGGTTGTCGAACCCGAACTCGACGACCGCCGCCAGCATGCCGCGCAGATCGCGCGAGGCGTCGTCCGAGGCGGTCACTCCGACCAGCACCTCGACCAGCTCGCGGAAGCGCGCGTCGAGCAGCGCTTCGAGGAGGCGCGGCTTGTCGCCGAAGTGGTGGTAGATGGTCGGGAGCGTGTAGCCGCAGCGCGCGGCGAGCCGGCGCATGGAGAAGCCTTCGACCCCCCGCTCCACCACGAGCGCCTCGGCGGCGTCCAGGATGGAACGGCGGGCCTCACCGCGCTGGCGCTCGCGACGGGCATTGGACGTACTCATGCTCATGGTCGGCTTCCGGGCTCCGCTCGCTTGCGGAGGTTGGAATGGAGGGGGCACAATGTCTCTTAAACAGCGTTATATAGCTTTAACGGTGCTATAGCATCTGGACTCAAGGGCGTCAGCACCTGTCCCCGCGGGACTCAGGCCCCCGTCGCGGAGTCTCATCCGGCATCCACATGGCGCTCCAGATCACCGCGCTCGGGAGGCGCGGTGCTGGCCCATGCCCTCCAGCCCGCCGTCGAATGCGCCCGGCGGCCGCCCTTCGACTGGGCTCCCCGGAGAAGGCGTCCTCCGAAGCGACGGAGCGGGTACGCGAGGGGAAGCGCCTGACCACGGACGTGTGCGCGTCGCGCAGTACGCCTTTTTCGACACCCAACCGTCACTCGATCCCCGTAGGGTGTCGGCCAGATGGATCCATCTCATTTCCAAGGAGGAAGCCTCGTGAAATGTTCAAGGATGGGGGCCCTGCTCCTCGCGTTCGTCGTCCTGAATGGACCGGCGCTCGCGGCAGAGCAGGCGGAAGAGGGAGCGGTCGCCGAGATCCTTCAGATCTTGAAGGAGCGCGGGATCGTCGACGAGGCCGAGTACAGCC
>CAXMOD010000193.1:0-3660 GCA_964194905.1 uncultured Desulfobacterales bacterium
CCTGGAACGCGACTCCAACGGCGGCCTCTACGCCGGAAACCAGGCCGATCAGCGGGTGATCTACACGGTGACCACGGCGCCTCCGGCGCGCGGTGTCGCCCCGCAGGCCGGCGCGGAGATCCCGCAGCAGGATGGCGAGCGCTTCCTTCAGCTTCCCGCGCTGGCGCACTGGGTAGCCGAGCTCGCAACCCGCATCACGGCGAACGCCGCCGGCGACGGCCAGCGCGCGCAGCAGATCGAGAGCTGGCTGCGCAGCAACGGACGCTACACCGACACGCCGCCCGAGATCGGCGACTCGGCCCCGGTGGAGGCCTTCCTCCAGCGAGGGCTGGCAGGCCATTGCGAGTACTTCGCCTCATCGATGGTCGTGCTGCTGCGCACCCTCGGCATCCCCGCGCGCCTCGTGAACGGCTTCGCCGGTGGCCAGACCAACCGGATCGGTGGCTTCGTCACGCTGACGCGGGGGGACGCCCATGCCTGGGTGGAGGCTCACTTCGCCGACGTCGGCTGGGTACGCTTCGATCCCACGCCGCCGGACCTGCGCATGGTCGCGGGAGCGCTCGGCCGCGGCCGGCGCATCGCCGAGCTCTTCAGCGCGATCGAGATCTGGTGGTTCCAGCAGGTCGTCGATTTCGACCATTCGGACCAGGCGCGCGCGGCGCGGTCGGCCTGGCTCGGCTGGCGGCGGTGGCGCAGCACACGCCAGGCTGGGCCGGCGCCGGCACCGGAGAGCGGCACTCGCTCCCAGCCGCTGGTGGACGGCCGCGCCGTGCTGGTCGCAGCGGGAATCGTGGCGGCACTGCTCGCGGCGTCGAGACTGCGTGGCCGACGTTCCCGGGAGCCGCGGGTCCCGCGGGAGTACCGCACGGCCCTGCGCCTGTTGGCCCGGCGCGGCCTGGTCCGCGATCCCGCCACGCCGCCGCGGGCGTTCGCGCGTCAGGTCGCCCACGCGCTTCCCGCAGCCGCGGGCGCCTTCGAGAGCCTGACCGAGGGGTATCTGAGCGTCCGCTTCGGCGGACGCAGCGCGGACGAAGCGCACGAACACGACGGAGGGCCGGACGAGGCGCTGCGACGCCTGCGTGATAGCCTGCGCACGTGAGCCGCTTCGTCTTCCTGGACCGCGACGGCACGCTCGTGGCCGACCGGGGCTACGTGCACCGGCTGGAGGACTACCGCCTCCTGCCGGGCACGGCGAAGGCGCTGCTCCGGCTGCGCGAGGCCGGCTTCCGACTGGCCATCGTCACCAACCAGGGCGGCATCGGCCGCGGGCTCTTCACGCAGCAGGATTTCGAACGCTTCCAGGAACGCCTCCTCGGCGAGCTGGCCGAAGCCGGCGTCGTAATCGAGGCGACCTACTTCTGCCCCCACGCGCCCGACGCCGGCTGCGACTGCCGCAAGCCGGCTCCCGGCCTGCTCCAGCGCGCGGCCCGAGAGCTCGGCGCCGACCTCGCGCGCAGCTGGGTGCTCGGCGACGCGGAACGCGACGTGGAGATGGCGCTACGCGCGGGTTGCGCCGGTGGCCTGCGCGTGGGCGAGGCCGAGATCCCGGACCTCGATGCCGCCGTCACACGCGTCCTCGAGAACGTCGTTCAGTCGGAGAGGTCGTAGTACTCGGCCGGCGCATCGAGTACCTGGAGTCCGATTCCGGAACCCTCGATACGCGCCAGCCGGGGGTCCACCCGGCGCATGCGCGCCACCCGCGCGCGCAGGTCGAAGTCGGCCCGGCCGCTGCCCGGCGAGAGACGCAGGTCGACCACGGTCCCGACGGCGGGTTTGGCGGCCGTCTGCACGAAGATGCCGCTCTCCGACAGGTCGAGCACGATGCCGGCGGCCTTGCGGCCGTCGAATCGAAGCTCGCAGGTCATGCGCTTCTTGCGGCGAGGAGTCCCACGCTTCTCCATCCAATACAGATCGGGAGGATCCCCCAGAAGCTTTAGGGGGCCCCAACGAGTGGATGGGTCTGGGGAATCAGGCGCACGTCGCCCAGGGTCCGAGACGCCCGCTCCACCAGGGTGAGGAGGCGCTCGGGCGGGGGCGCCTCGCGCACCCTCCCGAACGGGGTCACCGGCTGGATCACCACGGGAACCCTGGCGTCCACCTCCGCGATGCAGGCCCACGCCTGGTCCAGCTCCGTGTCCTGGGTGGCGGGGGTCACGACGAGCTTCACCAGCACCTCGGGCGCGCGGCGGGCCACCCGCAGAAAGGCCTGGTGCTCGGCGTGAAAGGGGCCGCCGGAGCCATCGGCGCGCTCCACGTCGCTCGCCAACTTCCAGTCCATCGACACCACGTCGATCTCGTCCACCACCTGCTCCAAGGCCTCGGTGGCCAAGCCGTGGGTCTCCAGGTAGACGCGGGTGCCGAGGGCGCGCAGCGCCGGGGCGAGCGCCGCTACGGCATCGGGCTGGAGGAGCGGCTCGCCACCCGTGAGGCTGGCAAAGCGGTGTCGTGGCGCGTCCAGCGCCCGGCACGCCTCGACCACCGCCTCCACCGAAACGGGATTCGCCAGCGTGCGAAAGCGCCCGCTGCCGCGCGCCTCTTCGATGCGCGCCTCCTTCGCTGGCCGCCAGGTGTGCGGAGAATCGCACCAACGGCAGCGCAGGTCGCACTCGCCGAGCCTCACGAAGAGGCTCGGCACGCCGACCCACGGCCCCTCCCCCTGCACGGAGGAGAAGATCTCGACCAGGTTCATCAGCCGTCGAGGATCGAGCGGCCCATGGCGATCTCGGCCACCACGTCGTCGAGGTGCTCGGCCAGATCGCGCACCCGGATGCGCGCCACGTGGTCGTTGCCCGGCAACGCCTCGATCCATTCCTGCTTCGTAGCCAGGTGCGACGTCATGGCGTTGAGGTCGAAGCGGTCTTCGCCCCCCAGCACCATCAGGTCGTCGCCTTCCATCCACGCCAGGGACAGCTCGGCCGCATGGCGCTCCCGCGCGATGCGCCCGGCCAGGTGCACGTTCAAGCCCGCCTCCACCGGCACTTGCGCCAGCGTGTAGCCGCCGAAGTGCTGGAGCACGAAGTCGCGATCGCTCACCCACTCGAGCTCGGGCGGGAGCGGCGGCGGGTCATGGCGCGACGCCTCCCGGGCCAGGTCGCTCGGGCGCCCTGCCAGGAGCCCGTCGATGTCGCCGCGGCGGTCGCCGGGGCGCTCACACAGCGTGCCGATGCGCGACCACCAGAGCCGACCCCAGCGGGTGAAGTCGTGCTCGGTGAAACGCGCCGTCGCCAGATCGACCAGCTTGTCCGTGAACCGGCTGCGCCGCGTGCACTGCTCCACCACCATCGGAAGCGGCGAGTCGAGACCCGGCACTACGTGCACCGACTCCTCGCCCAGCGTGCGTCGCATGGCCTCCAGATCCTCAGGCGGCCATTCGTGATGGTCGAACCAGATCAGGCGACCCTGATACAGCGACGCGGCCTGGAGCACCTCGAAGGCCGGACGGGCGGTGAAGCCCACGACCAGGATGGTCATCTCGCCGCGCAGGTCGGTCGCAACGCTGCGGAAGAACGTCATGAGATCATCCTGCGGGTAGACCCAGAAGCCCTCGAGGCTGCGCACCTCGCGCGCCAGCAGCAGCGCGGCCGCGACGGAGCCGCGGTCCGCATGGGCCACGATCGCCGCGCGACGCGGCCGCTCCAGGCGCTGGGGCTCCTCGACCTC
>CAXMOD010000194.1:0-1879 GCA_964194905.1 uncultured Desulfobacterales bacterium
GCTCTCCAGGATGAGGCCCGCGAGCGGACGGCCGCGCGCCAGGTCTACGGCGACCGCGCCACCGAGCGAGCGGCCGAACACCAC
Organism: uncultured Desulfobacterales bacterium; assembly: GCA_964194905.1. Classification (GTDB taxonomy): domain Bacteria; phylum Myxococcota_A; class UBA9160; order UBA9160; family JAFDET01; genus JAFDET01. Next base: position 85 of record CAXMOD010000194.1, read on the forward strand.
CACGCGCTCTTCGGCAACGCCGCGCGCGCCGGTCACGTGGGCGAGCGCGGCCCGCCCATCGGCGTACACGCCCTTCTCGCTGGGCGTGCCTTCGCTCTTCCCGTAACCCCGGTAGTCGGTGAGCAGGACGTGGGCGCCCAGACGCTGGAGTTCCGCGGCGTTGGGCAGGCGGTGGGAGGCGTTGCCGGCGTTGCCGTGCAGGAAGACGAGCGCGCGCGTCGCGCCGGGCGCGGGCAGCCAGTAGGCGTGAACGCGCACGCCGTCCTCGGTGGTGAGGAAGACGTCCTCCGCGGTGATGCCGAGCTGCGCCGACGTGAAGTCCTCGCCCGCGGTGGGCTGGAAGATCACGCGTTCGACGAGAGACAAGAAGAGCGCCAGGCCGAGGACCGCGACGGCCGGCTTCAAAGCATCCCGAGCTCGAGGCGCGCCGCCTCGGTCATCTTGTCGGGGCTCCACGGCGGGTCCCAGGTCACCTCGACCGTGGCCTCGGCCACGCCGTCCACAGTGCGCACCTTGGCCTCCACCTCCGGTGGCAGCGATTCGGCTACCGGGCACATGGGCGAGGTCAGCGTCATGGTGACCGCGACCTTGCTCTCGTCCTCGACGGCTACGTCGTAGATGAGACCCAGCTCCCAGATGTCCACCGGGATCTCCGGGTCGTAGCAGGTCTTGATCATCTCGATCACGCGGTCGCGCAGGGTGTCTTCGCTCATTCCGTGGTTACCATCCCTCCGCCGTCGAGGGCGGACTTCAGCGTGTGCCACGAGAGCGTGGCGCACTTGACGCGCATCGGGTACTGGCGCACTCCTTCGAAGACGGCCAGCTTGCCCAGCTCGCCGGTGTCGGCGGGCTTGCCCGGCGGGGCCGTGGCCATCTCGTGGAAGGAGTCGAAGAGCTTCTCCACCTCGACGAGGGGCTTGCCCTTGACGCTCTCGGTCATCAGCGAGGCCGACGCCTGGCTGATGGCGCAGCCCGTCCCGACGAAGCCCGCGTCTCTCACCACGCCGTCGTCGAGCACCACGTAGACGGTGATCTTGTCGCCGCACAGCGGGTTGTCACCGCGCGCCTCACGGTTGGCGCCCTCGGGACGCGCTGCGTTCCGCGGGGCCTTGTTGTGGTCGAGGATGACCGTCTGATAGAGCTCGCGCAGGTCGCTCATGCGCTGAAGATCTCCCGTCCGGCGTGCAGGCCGCGCACCAGCGCGTCGACTTCGGCGCGCGTGTTGTAGATCGCGAACGAGGCGCGCACGGTGGCCGCTACGCCGTAGCGTTCCATCAGCGGCTGCGCACAGTGGTGGCCGGCGCGCACCGCCACGCCCTCGCGGTCGAGGATCGTTCCGAGGTCGTGGGCGTGCACGCCGTCCAGCACGAACGACACCACGCCGGTCTTGCCCTCGGCGGCTCCGAACACACGCAGGCCGGGGATCTCGGAGAGGGCCGCGTGCGCGTAGGCGACCAGGTCGCGTTCGTGGCGCTCCACGGCGTCCATGCCGAGGGCCGCCACGTAGCGCAGCGCAGTGGCCAGGCCCACCGCGCCCCCCGTGTTGGGGGAGCCCGCTTCGAAGCGCTCGGGCACGTCGGCCCAGCTGGTCTTGGCAAAGCTCACCGACGCGATCATCCCGCCGCCGCCCTGCCAGGGAGGCATCGCGTCGAGCAGCTCGCGGCGGGCCCAGAGGGCACCGATGCCGGTCGGCGCGAACACCTTGTGTCCCGAGAACGCGTAGAAATCGCAGCCGAGGGAGCCCACGTCGACCGCCAGGTGGGGTACGCCCTGGGCGCCGTCCACCAGCACCAGC
>CAXMOD010000195.1:0-3907 GCA_964194905.1 uncultured Desulfobacterales bacterium
CCGCGTGCATCGGCCACCAGAGATCGCCGCGGCACACGGCGAGCACGGCGAACGGATCCATTCCGGCCTCGGCGTTGTTGGGCGGGGTGTTCGGTTCCGTCGCAGCGCCGTCGGGCGGATCCTCGGCCTCGGGAGGCGGCCCCGACGAGCGAAACGTGCGCACGCCGGCCAGCCTGTGGCGAAAGCGCACGTTCCAGCGTTCCACGTCCTTGGCCCCGTCGAAGAGCAGGCGACTCGACTGCTTGGCCAGGATGCGCGGCGTCACACCGCGCTCGCTCTTCGCCAACGCCACGTAGGTGTTCTCCACCTCGAAGTCGTCGGAGGCCTCGCGGGCGAAGAGGGTGTTCACCTGGTCGTTCGCGGTCAGCCCCACGGCAGCGCGGCAGCGGTCGAGCCGCGCGCGCGCCAGCACACGCTCGTCGAGGGCGTTTCCGTAGACGGCCACGAAGCCGCGCTCCTCCGCGGCATGGCAATGCTGGGGGTTCGCGTCGAGGAAGACCACGTCTGTCTTCTCGCTGCGCAGTGCCTCGCCCAGGGCGAGGCCCAGCTCCTCGGCCCCAAGGATGGCGACCGCGTCGCGGCCCGGGGCGAGCACGTCGAGCGCGCGGGCCACGAACCGCGCGGAGCCGCCCTGCACGATCACGGTGATGGCGATGGTCAGGAAGACCAGAGCCCGCAGGGCCGGGCCGCCGTCCAGGTGGCCGGTCTCCATCAAGACGGCGGCCAACGAAGCCACCGCGGCCGCCACGATGCCGCGCGGGGCGATCCACGAGAGGAAGGCCTTCTCGCGCCAGCTCATGCCCGAGTTCAAAGTGCAGACGATCACGTTGAGCGGGCGCACCAGGAACATGACCGCGCCCACGGTGGCCACCCCGGTCCAGCCGAGCCCGGTCACGTCGGCCAGGCGCACGTCGGCCGCGAGCAACACGAAGAGGATCCCAAGCAAGGCCAGGGTGAGGCGCTCCTCGAATTCGCGCAGGTCGCGCCCCAGGCCGAGGTTGCCCACCACCACCCCGGCCACCGTCACGGCGAGGATGCCGCTCTCGCCGAGCAAGGTGTTGCAGCCCGCGAAGAGCACCAGGACCCCGCCCAGCGTGACCAGGCTCTCGAGGCCCTCGGGAACCCAGCCCTCGCGGCGCAGTACGAATCCCATGGCGAAACCGAACGCGAGGCCGGCCAGCGTGCCGACGAGGAGCCGCGCGATCAGGTCGGGCACGCCGAAGACGAGCTCGCTCGCCGCGGGCACCAGCACCACTTCGAGCGCAACGGCCGCCACGATGGCGCCCACTGGATCGATCAGGACGCCCTCCGCCTCGAGCACCGTGGCGAGGCGCTGGCGCAGTGGAACGTTGCGCAGTATCGGGCGAATCACCGTCGGTCCCGTGACGATGACCAGCGTTCCGAACAGGATGGCTTGCCGCCATTCCCAGCCCATGACCCAGTGCGCCGCCAGGGCCGCCCCCACGGCCGTTATCGCGGCCCCCACGGTGACGAGCAGCTGGATCGCGCGCTGAGCGCGCTGGAGTCGTTCGCGTTCGAGGTTGAGGCCGCCCTCGAACAGGATCACCGCGACGGCCAGCGACACGAGAGTCAGCAGGCCGTCACCGAGGGCGCGCGGCACGACCCAACCCAGGCCGTCGGGACCCAGCGCTACACCCGCGCCCAGCAGCAGGACGATGCTGGGCATGCGGAGGTGCCGGGCCACCACTTGCCCGAGCATGCCCGCGCCCAGCGCAAGCGCGAAGACCAACCCGGCGTCGGGCCCGTGCCCCATACCCTCCACGCGTCCACCCTACTACGCGCCCTTCCTTTGCACCATCGTCCGCGCCCGGGTAGCGTCGGCGCGTGGCCGAGGCCGACGCGACACCCTGGTACCGCCAGCTGCACTGGCAGATCCTCGGCGCAATGGCGCTCGGCGCCGTGGCCGGGTCCCTGGGCGGCGAGGCGTTCGCAAACCGGGTGGGCTGGCTCGGCACCCTCTTCATCCGCCTGCTGAAGATGATCATCGTGCCGCTGGTGCTCACGTCGATCGTGAGCGGCGTGGCTTCGCTCGGCGGCGGCCGCCAGCTCGGACGGCTCTTCGGCAAGACTCTCGGCTACTACATGCTCTCGAGCCTGCTGGCGATCCTGACCGGCCTGGTGCTGGTGAACGCCATCGCCCCGGGTGTGGGCGCCGAGATCGGCGGCGTGGGCGGCGGCGGACTGCCCGAGCTCAATACGCCGAACTCGGTCACCGAGCTCCTCCTGCGCATGGTCCCCGTCAACGTGGTGGACGCTGCGGCCAAACCCGACATGCTGGCGCTGATCGTGTTCGCGATCCTCTTCGGCGTCTCGATCGGTGCGCTCCCGGAGCAGCCACGGGCCACCCTGACCAACTTCTTCCAGAGCGGCTTCGACGCCATGATGGTGCTCACCGGTGGAATCATCCGGGTCGCGCCCATCGGGGTCTTCGCGCTGATCGCCAGGGTGACCGGCACGTCCGGTTTCGAGGCCTTCCAAGCGCTCGGGCTCTACATGGTCACGATCGCAGCCGCGCTCACCATCCACATGTTCGTGAGCCTGCCACTGCTGCTGATCGTGCTCGGGCGGATCAAGCCCCACATCCACTTCCGCAACATGGTCGAACCGCTCACGATGGCGTTCTCCACGTCGTCGTCGGCGGCCACGCTGCCGGTCACCCTGCGCGCGGTGGAGCAGAAGGTGGGCGTCTCGAACCGCACCTCGTCCTTCGTGCTGCCCCTGGGCGCCACGGTGAACATGGACGGAACTGCGCTCTACGAATGCGCGGGCGTCATCTTCGTGGCCCAGATCCTCGGGGCAGACCTCTCCGTCACCCAGCAGATAATGGTGGTCATCACCGCGCTGCTCGCGTCCATCGGCGCGGCGGCGGTGCCCTCGGCCGGGCTGGTGGTGATCTTCCTGGTGCTCGAGGCCGTCAACCTGCGCGGACCCGAGGTGGATGTCATCGTCGGCGCCATGCTGGCGGTGGACCGCCCCCTCGACATGGGCCGCACGGCCGTCAACGTCTTCAGCGACTCGGTCGGGGCGGCCATCATCGCGCGCAGCGAGGGCGAGACCGGCGTGGACGAAGAGGTCGCTCCCGACTGACCGCCTGCGCGGCGCTCCGCTGCCTGCCGGCGCCGTGCCCCGGCGGGCCGGCTCCAGCCGAAGTAGCCTGCTTCCATGGCTTCCGAAGAACGCCGCTGGATCCTGATTCGAGACGCGACCGTCTTCACCGCCAAAGTGGGCATCGAAGCGCTACGCGACGTGCTACTCATCCCGGTCGGACTGGGCTCCGCGCTGCTGGGCTTGCTGATCCACCCGGACGACCCGGAGCGCTACTTCCGTCAGATGCTCGCCGTCGGGCAGCGCTTCGACCACTTCCTGAACCTCTTCGGGGAACAGACGGGGGACGGGTCCCAGGTAGACGAGCTCTTCCAGCGCATCGAGGACGTGCTGGTGGAGCAGCACGTACAAGGCGGCATCACCGCCGGGGCGAAACGAGCGATCGATCGTACGCTGGACGCGGTCCAGCGCTCGGCACACTCGCCCCCGCCGTCCGACCCGGAAGAGTAGGATCAGCGCCGGCGCTGGTTCACGGCATCTCGAAGCTGAACAGGTCGACCACGTCGTTCGGATCATTGGCGCCGGCCAGGTAGTCGGGGTTGCCCCGCGCGGTGAAGCGCAGCGTCACGTCGCCGGCATCCTCGAAGACGTCCACGACACCGTAGGAGAACGCATCGGGCTCCGAGCCGAGGATCTTGCCCGGTCCGCCGTTGCCGAGGTCCACCACGGCGTCGAAGAGCCCCGTAAAGACCGGCTCGAGGGCAGCGGGGAGGCCCAGGCTGACCAGGAGGCTGCGCACGGTGCCCCCGAAGGTCGTCTGTCCGATCGGGCCGACGATCAC
>CAXMOD010000196.1:0-34426 GCA_964194905.1 uncultured Desulfobacterales bacterium
CGGCTGCGCTCGACGAAGCGGGGTGCGAGGTTGCGGCCGTGGTAGGCCAGGCAGGGTTCGTAGCCCCCGCGATCGTAGTCCTCGGGCTTCAGCAGGTAGCCGAGCCAGTCGCCGGCGTGGGCGGCTACGAGAAGCGGGCCCGGCCCCGCCGCGGCGCGCACGTCCGCGGCGACCTCGACCCCCAGCTCGAAGGGCGACGCCAGGATCCGCAGGTCGCCGAGGCGCAGCGCCACGAGCGGCGCGCTCTCGGGCATGAAGCTGCGCGCGACCAGCCACATCAGCGGCGCACCCACGTACGCGAAGCAGGACCCTTTTACATCGATGGACGGGAGGCGCCAGCTCTGCTGCACCGCGTGCACTTCGGCGCGCCCGGCGGGCTCGGCGGCGGCGGCCGCGGTCGTCACCCGCTCACCGAGCGCGCGGCCCACGAGGCGCGCCGTCTCCGCCTGGCGCTCCAGGTCGTCGGGCCACTCGGGCTCGCCTTCGAGATGCGGCTTCTGGTCGCCCAGCGGGCCGGCCAGGAAGAGGGCCGTCCCGCCGCGCAGCGCCTCCACGCGGCGCCGGGCCGCACCGGGATAGTCGGGGGAGATCCGGTAGTTGGTGGGACCCAGCACCGTGGGGTGGGCGGCCAGCGCGAAGAGCGTGGCGATGGGCGCGCCGTCGGTTGCTTCGACCACCAGCACCGGCACCTCCGGGTCTTGTGGGCCGCCTTCGTGGCGGCGGTTGCGCGCCAGTGCCGCACCGTCGGCGATCGCGTGGGAGAGGCGCGCCGGTCGCAACGCGGCGGCCCCGTGCAGCGCGGCCGCGGCCGCTTCCAGGAGCGCCTCGCGGCTGGCCTCCTGGTACCAGCCCAGGATCGCCAGCGCGCCGATGCGGCTGTCCAGGTACCCACCGGCCCCCGAGTGGGTGTGGGTCGCGGCGACCACGAGTGCGTCGAGGGCCAGGTCCGCGCTCGCCGCGCCGACCGCCTCGCGCAGGTCCGGCGTCACGATCAGCGCGTCGAGCACCACGATCGCAACGCGCTCGCCTCCGGCGCCGTCTTCGATGAGAAGCGCGCGCGCCGATACGGCTTCCAGCACGCCGGTCGCCGTGTTGCCCGGTCCGCGCGCCCCGTACCCCGCCAGCGGAACTCCGTCGGGTACGGCGATCTCCACGGCAGCTGCTCCCGCGCGCAATTGCGCCTGAGCGGGGAGGGCGGCGCACGCGAACGCGAGCCAGAGCGCGGCCGCGCGCACGCCTACGCTGCGCCTCGCGTCTGGAGCTCGACGAAGCGGCGGTAGGCGCCGCCCTCGCGCGCCATCAGCTCCTCGTGGCTGCCGCGTTCGATGATGTGTCCGTCGGCGAGGAACAGGATCTGGTCTGCTTCGCGTATGGTGGACAGACGATGGGCGATCACCAGCACCAGTCGCGTGCGTGCGGCATCACGCAGTGCCTCGACGAGGCGCCGCTCCGTGGCGGTGTCGAGGGCCGAGGTCGGCTCGTCGAGGATCAGGATGCGGGCCTCGCGCACCAGAGCCCGAGCGATGGCCAGGCGCTGTTTCTGGCCCACCGAGAGCTTGCCGCCGCCGCGGCCCAGGCGCGTGCGGTAGCCCTGGGGCAGCGTGCCGATGAACTCGTCGGCACCGGCCGCGCGCGCGGCGCGGCGCACCTCGGTGTCGCTGGCGTCGGGTTTGCCCACGCGGATGTTCTCCTCGACGCTGGCGTCGAAGAGCTGGGTCTCCTGGAACACGAACGCGACCTGGCGGCGCACCGACTCGAGTGCGGCCTCGGCGATGTCGGTGCCGTCGAAGCGCACGCGCCCGCGCTGCGGGCGGAGGAAGCGCGGGATCAGATACGCGAGGGTGGTCTTGCCGGCGCCCGCTGCGCCCACCAGCGCGATCATCTGGCCGGGTCGAGCCTCGAGACTCGCCGCTCGCAGCCCGACCGTGCCGTCCTCGTAGGCGAAATCCGCGTCCTCGATGGACAGGGACGTCTCCAGCGGCGGAAGCTCGAGGCCGCCCGGAGTGTCGTCTTCGCCGGGCAGGTCCATGAGCCGGAAGACGCGGTGCAGTCCGGCCGCATTGCCCTGGAGGCGGAGCCACAGCGTTCCCAGGATGGCCGCGTAGGTCGCCACCTGGATGAAGTAGGTGACCATCAGCGCGAAGTCGCCCACGGTCAGGACGCCCGCGATGACCTGCTCCACTCCGTAGCGCAGCACCGCCACGATTAGCGGAATGCCCAGCGCGATGGCGACGAAGCCCGCGACGATCCAGATCAGGATGTAGCGGCGGAACTCGCTGAAGGAGCCCTCGCTGTGCTGGTCGAACCGCTTCTGCTCGCGCTCGCGGCCGCCCAGACTTTGGACCGCCAGCACGTTGCTCATCCCCTCCTCGATGGTCGACGCCGTGGTAGCGCCGGCCATGCGGCTCTCCTCGCCCTGGCGCCGGATGCGGGCCGCGAACGGGAACGTCCCGAACAGGATCAGCGGAAGGACGGCGGCGGCGAACCAGCCGAGCAGCGTGGTGTCGTAGACCTCCTGAAGCGTCCACGAAACCAGCAGGATGCCGAGGGGCGAGTAGACCGGGATCAGCAGCAGGCGGTAGATCACCTGGGTGATGGCCGGAGTGTCGTACATGACGCGGTAGATGGCGTCGCCGATTCGCTCGTCGTCGAACGCGGTGAGCGGCAACGCGTGGATGCGCTCGAAGAGGCGCGAGCGGTAGTGATGGTTCAGGTCCTGCGACAGGCGCAGCGTCCAGCGGAACTCGAAGAGGCCGAGCATCCCGCTGGCGCGGCTGTGCCCGTAGTTGGCGTCGTTCTCGGTCGTGGTCGCGGTGTCGCGCCCGGTAGAGAGCCGCGCGTCGGCCTGGTCGCGCTCGGTGGCCGTGGAGCCCAGCATCCCGAAGGTCACCACGCAGCCGAGCTGGAAGAGCAGCGTGATCATGATGATCTCGGCCGGTGAGCCACCGGCGATGGCTTCGGCGAGCGGGCGGATGAAGAACGGATACGCCGCGGGGTCGACCGGAAGCCCCCCGATCACATGGTCGATCTGCATCTTGATCGGCCACGGCAGCAGCAGGGGCGGAAAGAGGGAGAGCACCGTGAGGACGGCCTTGACCGCGAAGCGCCCCTTGAACGGCGCGATGTAGCGGAACGCACGCGTGAAAATCGCGAGAGTTTCGCGGCTGGAGAGCTCCTCGCGCTTCTCGAAGGTCTCTCTCACGGGGCTGCTGCCCGGCGTTCGGCCGGCTCCTCGTGCTCGACGAGGGCCCGGTAGACGCCGCCGTCCTGGGCCAGCAGGGCCGCATGGCTGCCGCGCTCCACCAGGCGACCGTCGTGCAGCACCACGATCTCGTTCGCCTGGCGGATCGTGGAAAGCCGGTGGGTGATGAGGAAGATCACGCGCCCGCGTCCCCACTCGTGCAGGTTGCCCATGACGCGCAGCTCGGTCTCCGCGTCGAGGGCGGCGGTCGGCTCGTCGAGCACCAGGATCGGCGCGTCCTTCAGAAGGGCGCGCGCGATGGAGAGCCGTTGACGCTGACCAGTGGACAACTTGGTGCCGCGTTCTCCGAGCAGGGTGTCGTAACCCTGGGGCAGGGCCGAGATGAATTCGTCTGCGCCGGCTACCCGCGCCGCCTCGCGCACCTGCGCGTCGCTTGCACCCGGCACCGCGTAGCGGATGTTCTCGCGCACCGTGGTACCGAAGAGCACGTTCTCCTGAAGCGCGATCGATACGTGCGCGCGCAGGTCCTGGAGACGCACCTTGCGCAGGTCCACGCCGCCGATCTCCACGCGGCCCGCGTCCGGATCGAAGAGTCGCAAGAGGAGCGCCATCAGGGTGCTCTTGCCCGATCCGGTGGGACCGACCACCGCGGTCACCGTACCCGGCGCCGCCTCGAGCACCACTTCCTGGAGTACAGGACGGTCCGGCTGGTAGCGGAAGGAGACGTTGCGGAAGGCCACGCCAACGCCGAGGTCGGGGAAGGGCCCGGCGTCGGGCGCGTCCTGCACCTCCGGCTCCATGTCGAGCAGCTCGAAGACGCGGTCGATTCCGATGGCCATGTCCTGCACCCGCGCCCACATGCGCAGCATCACCCGGAGGCTGGTGGCACCGGAGCCCATCTCGCCCTTGAAGAAGTTGAACAGGCCGAGCGACCAGCTGCTCATGCCGAAGAGCCCGAGGACCCCCGCAGCCAGGACGGCTACGCCCGTGCGCGTCCACTCGAGGGCGAAGCCGGTCGCCGCCAGCATCGCGGTCGCGGCCACCACGAAGGCGACCACGCTGAAGAGGCTCACCAGAAAGCGCACGCCGAACGCGGCCCGGAAGGCGGCGCGTGAGTGCTCCTCGAAGCTCCTCTGCTCGATGGCCTCGATGCCGTAGGCCTTCACCACCTTGATCCCGACCAGGATCTCCTGGATGCGCGCGGTGAGGGCAGAGTTGGTCTCGCGCGCGGCGCGGAAGCCCACGCGGAGACGCCGAGAAATCCACCAGCCCACTGCCAGCATGGGCGGCCATGCAAACAGGAAGAGGACGCCGATCAGCGGGTCGAGCAAGAACACCACGGTGGCGGCGATCAGGTGGCGTCCGAATTGGAGGATGGGCGTGAGGAAGAGCGCCTCGATCAGGTCCGACACCATCGCGCTGTCCTGGAACAGGCGATAGATCGCGTCGCCGACGCGGTGCTCGGCGTGGAAACGCAGCGAGAGGGTCTGGAGGCGGTCGTGCAGCAGCACCCGCAGCGCCTGGTTGATGCGCTGCGTGATCCACACGTAGTAGTACCAGAGCACTCCGACTGCGGGCAGCACGAACAGCAGGACCGCCGGGACCGCGACCATCAGCATGCGGTCGAAGGCCTGGAGGCGCACGGCGTCGGAGAGGTTCGTCACGTGCACTGCGAGTGCGGGGTCGAGCCGCAGCAGGCGGGCCTGGATCTCCGGCAACGGCTCGCCCTGGAGCGCGCCGCTCCAGAAGACGTTGAATCCCATCATGACCAACGGCATCAGCGCCAGCAGCAGGAAGGCCGCGATGCCCGCGAGCGCCAGCAGGTGGCGGCGCACGCCCTTCACCAGAGGCAGGCAGCGCAGCAGGATCTGGAGGACCAGACGGAACGACAGCCGGTCGCCGTGCCCTCCCGAGCCCAGCCTGCGAAGCTCCGCGACCGTGTCCTTTTCCGGGCCTGCCATGGATCCCTTGCGTCGGGCGCGCCTCGGGGCCAAAAGCAAAGGGGCCGCACCGCATCGGCCGACCCCACCGACGGGCCAGTCTGACCCCACGCGGGGGCCTTGTCCACCCGCGGGTCCTCGCGGGTCTGATAGGGTATGCGGCCGTCATGTCCGCCCTCGACGCGCTGCGAGACACCGGAGCGGCCCTGTCGCGCTTCACCGAGCGCTGGGTGCCGGACTCCTGGGTGATCTGCATGATCCTGACGAGCATCGCGCTGCTGCTGGCCGTGCTCGGGGCGGGAGTTGGCGTGGAGGAGGCTGCGCTGGCCTGGGGGAACGGCGTCTGGAACCTGCTCACCCTGGCGATGCAGTTCACCATTGCCATGGTCGCCGCCCACGCATGCGTCGCCTCGCGTCCGGTGTACAGGCTCTTGGACCGGCTCGCGGGACTTCCCAACCCGGAGAAGCCCGTGCAGGCGGTGCTCCTGGCGGGGCTCTTCTCGCTGGTGACGGCCTATCTCAACTGGGCGCTCAACCTGGTGGCCTGCGCGCTGTTCGTGCCGTTCGTGCTGCGCCGCAACCCGAAGGTAGACGTGCGCGTGCTGGTGGCGGGCGCCTACATCGGGCTCGGCACCGTGTGGCACGGCGGACTCTCGGGATCGGCGCCGCTCATTCTGGCAACGCCGGGCAATCCGCTGCTCGAGCCGGTCTCGGGCCCCGCCGTCGTGGACCGCCTCTTCCCGGTGACGGAGACGCTCTTCGCACCCTTCAACCTGGTCTACCTGCTGGTGATCGGCAGCGTGGGATTGGCGACCGCGGTGGCGCTGCATCCGCGACACGATGCGGTGACACTGACGCCGGATCAGGTAGCGCGCATCCTGCCCTCACCACCGGAGGAGCCCGAGCCTCCGCCTACGCCTGCCGGTCGCCTCGACGCCTTCCGCGGCTGGGTCTGGTTGGCGGCGCTGCTGCTGGCCTACCCGCTGGGCCACTCGATGCTCACGCGGGGCTTCGGCAGCACGTGGACCATCAACGCCTACAACGGAGTGTTCCTCGCGGCGGCGCTCCTCCTTCACGGGCGGCCGCTGCCCTTCCTGGCGGCCTGCCGCGACGGGGTGCAGGCGGCGTGGGGCATCATCCTCCAATTCCCGTTCTACGCCGGGATCTTCGGACTCATCATCCACACCGGACTGGGAACCTGGCTGGGCGACCTGTTCGCGAGCTTCGCCACGACGGGCAGCTATCCCTTCGTGGTGTACGTCTACTCGGGCTTCGTCAACCTGTTCGTCCCTTCGGCCGGCTCCAAGTGGATGATCGAGGCTCCGTTCCTGATTCCCGCCGGCGAGCAGCTCCACGTCTCGGTGCGCAGTGTGCTGCTCGCCTACGCCTACGGGGATTCCACCACCAACCTGATCCAGCCCTTCTTCGCGATCCCCATCCTGGCGGTGACGCGGCTGCGCTTCGGGGACGTGGTGGGATACACCTTCCTGATCGCCCTGGCCTGTTTCGCGGTGAATGTCGTGGCGATGGCTATCCTCCCCCCCGACCTGTGAGGGGGGTCGTTCTGTGGACATCGTGATCGTGGGTGGGGGGCTCGTGGGGTCGAACCTGGCGGCCAAGCTCGCCCAGGATGGCCACGACGTGACCCTGGTCGAGCGCGACGAGCGGATGGTCCGCGAGCTCTCCGGCAGGCTCGACGTACGGCTCGTGGTTGGCGACGGCGCGAGCGCCAAGGTGCTGCGGCAGGCCGGGGTGGAGAAGGCCTCCGTGGTGGTGGCGACCACCGACTCGGACGAGGTCAACATGGTGGTGGGCCTGGTGGCGGGCTCGCTGTTCGACGTGCCCCGCATCGTGGTGCGCCTGCGCGAGCCCGACCACGTGGAGGGCTTCTCCGCGGTGCGCCGCGAGCACGGGGTGGACTACGCGTTCGTCACCCCGAACGAAGCTGCGGTTCAACAGACCGTGTCGCTTCTCGAGATGCCCGGCGCGCTCGACGTAGCCACCTTCCTGGATGGGCGCTTGTGGGTGGCCGGCTTTCGGGTCGGGGAAGGCTCCGACTTCGCGGGCCTGCTCGTCTCCCACGTGGAGCTGATGTTCGCAGGCGAGCCCACCCTGGTCGTCGCCATTCACCGGGGCAACGAGTGGATCATTCCCCACGGCTCCGACGAGCTGCGTGCGGGCGATCTCGTCTACTTCGCCATGGACGAGTCCAATCGAGGGGACGTGCAGTCCCTGGTGGGCGCGCCCCCGGAGGAGGGGCGGCGGAACATCATGATCGCGGGCGCGGGTAGCCTCGGCCTGGCCCTGGCGCGTCGCCTCGAGGCGCACGAAGGCAAGGTGATCGTGCTGGAGGCGCAGCGCGATGCAGCCCGCCGCGCCGCGGAGCTGCTGCCCCACGCGGTGGTGGTGCACGGGTCGGCGACCGAGCGCACGCTGCTCGAAGAGGAGGACGTGGAGCGCGTGGACGCTTTCGTGGCCCTCACCGAGAACCACGAGTCGAACCTCGTCTCCGGCCTGCTGGCCAAGCGACTGGGCGCGGCCCGCGCGTTCGCGCTGGTGGACAACCCGGCGCTTGTGGAGATGATCGGCGAAGTCGGCGTGGACGCCGTGATCAGCCCGCGCCTGCTGGCCATCGGCCAGATCCTCCGCCACGTCCACGGCGGTTCCGTGACGTCGGTCGCGCCGCTCCTCGAGGACCGCGTGGAGATCGTCGAGGCCGAGGCCGTGGCGGGCAGCCGGCTGGTCTCCGCGCCGCTGGCCGAGTTGCGCCTGCCGCGCGGGGTGCTGGTGGCGGCGCTGCGCCGGGGCGACGAGATCCGCCTGCCGAGCGGCGAGGACCGCGTAGCGCCCGGCGACCGCATCCTGCTCATCGCCGCGGTGGAGAACGCCGGGAAGATGGGCGAGTGGCTCGAGGCTCCAAAGCCCTAGCCCAGCGAGCCGAGCTCCGGCAGGATCTCCGCCGCTACGCGCTCCGCGAACTCCGGCGGGCTCGACAGCGGCGACAGCACGAAGTGGCGCACTCCGGCTTCGACGAAGCGCCGCATCTGCGCGAGGCAGTCTTCGGGCCGGCCCAGCAGGCAGTAGCGCGGCGCCGCTTCGCGGAACTGCTCCACGGGTCGGGCGTAGATGCCCGCCAGCAGCGCCGAGGCGCGCTCGAGGGCGCTTTCGTACACGTCGTCGAGCGCAGTGAAGAGAAACGCCGCGGTGCCGAAGGATGTGAAATCCCGCCCGGCCTTCTCGGCGTGACCCGCGATGGTGTCGAGGTTGGCGAGGTAGGTTTCGGGCGCACACATGTGCGAGATGTAGCCGTCGCCCAGGCGGCCGGCGCGGCGGAAGGCGGGAGCGCGCCGGCCTCCCACCCAGAGCGGCGGTCCGCCCGCCTGGAGCGGCTTGGGGTCGAGGCTGACCGGTCCGAAAGCGAAGTGGCGTCCCGCGTGCTCCACACGATCCTCGCTCCACAGGCGGCGCAGCAGCGGCATGGCCTCGTCGGTGCGCGAGCCGCGCTCCTTCAGCGGGACCGCACACGCGTCGTACTCCGGAGGGAACTCGCCCCCTACGCCGATTCCGAGGATGGTGCGCCCGCCGGAAAGGACGTCGAGGGTGGCAGCCGCCTTCGCGGCGAGAACCGGCGGGCGCAGCGGCAGCAGATACACACTCGTGCCGAGGCGCACACGCTCGGTAGCGCCCGCCAGGAACGAGAGCAGCGTCAGCGACTCGAGGATCGGCACGTGGAACGCGACGTGGTCCCCGGCCCACAGAGAGTCGAAGCCGAGCGCCTCGCACCGTCGGGCGAGGGAGAGCGCACCTTCGCGCGAGCCGCCCGCCACGACCATTCCGCACTCGACCTGCGACGCGAGGGGGAGTGAGGGCACCGGGAGATGCCTAGAGGCGGATGCGGCGCGACTGGCGCCGGCCGCCCGCGCGCCTCAGTGCTGCACCGGCGATCATGCCGACCGTCAGGATCGTGGCGCCCGTGATCAAGTAGGGCCAGCGCGCGCCGGCCTTCAGCTCGCGGTTCTCCGCGGCCAGCCGTTCCAGCTCGGCGTTGCGTCCGGCCTCGCGCTCCTGGAGCGCGCCATTGCTGCCTTCGAGCCCCGTGTTGGCCGTCTCCAGCTCGGCGACGCGGGCTCGCAGCTCGGCGGCCTCGCCCTCCAGTCGTTCGAGCTGGATCTGTGCAGGCATCTCGGGGGAGAGGTAGCCGCCAGGAATCCAGCCGCGCTTGCCGTCGCTGGTGGAGACCTCGGTCCACTTCCCCTGACGACGCCGCACCGTGACCTGGTCGCCGGTCTCGAGCGTGCCGACGATGCGGTGCTCGTTGCTCGCCCCGGTGCGCACGTTGAGCCGCACCTGGCCGCGCACCCAGGCCGTCTCGGCGTGCGCGCTCGCCGCGAACAGGATCCCGGCGAGCAGCAGTCCCGCCGTTCGCCACCCGGCGTTGCTCATGACGTCGGTCCCTCCCATCCCACGTCCGCCCGAAACAGGGGCGCAGTGTAGCGAGCGGGCCCGGCGACGGCCGCGGTGGACCTGGCTCCCCGGGGAGGATTGGAACCTACGACCCAGCGGTTAACAGCCGGGCCAAGCGGACGGAAAAGCCAAAGAAGCACAGAGAGTTAGGCACTTGCGGTTCTTGAGGAAGGGGCAGGATGGGGCCTTTCGAGCCGAAGTCCCCCCAGAGTCCCCCCACCTCCTTCCGCCATTGGCGCGTACAAACGCCCACTGGTGGGTGTCGCTTAGTTGGTGCTGGTTGGTTCTGCCATCCTCGCGCGCGCCGAGCTGTAGGCGAGTGCGGCGTCCTCGCGGGCAGATAACAACCCGGCTGCTTATATGGCCTCAATCTATCCTGCCTGGGCGCTATGCAGCCGCGGGTGACGCAAGCCCCTGTATCTACTGGGGTACAATCCTGCTCACCGACAGACCCCGGCAAGGTGCAGGGGTTCGTCCAGTGAATTGGCTGCTAGGCAGACTGGCAGGAGAATCACTCTCAATCGAGCGATCACCCGGAGTTCTCTTCGCATGATCACCGAACGACATGAATCCGTTTGAATACCTGGTAGCACTTGTATCGATTGTCGCGGGCCTAGGTCTTACCCGTGCTCTATCGGGCCTCGCCAAAATCGTTCATACCAGCGGAGATCGTAAAGTTTCGGTTCATGTTGCGTGGACCGGGAGCGTCCTTCTCTGGCTCGTTGCATTTTGGTGGTTCACATTCACGCTCGGATCCCTCGATACGTGGACAGTCCCTCTCCTGCTCTTCGTCCTTCTCTACGGTGCCGTGATCTATTTCCTCATTGCATTGCTGTATCCAGACAACCTGGACGCTGAGTCGGATTTCCTTGCGTACTTTTTGGGAAATCGCCAGTGGTTTTTCGGCACTTTTGTGGCACTCGGTGTGCTCGATCTAGCGGACACCTGGCTAAAGGGAAGTTTGTTAGGTGTAACAACACAGCTTCCACCCCTGATGCCCCTGGGCCTCGATCTGCCGCCGATGGTCCCCTATTCGCTACTTATGATCTCCTGGGTATCACTTGGAGTTGTTGGCGTGGTGTCTGCAAGCCGTGTTTTTCATAGGGTCTTTGCCTACTCTTGGGTCGTTGTAATGGGACTCTGGGTAACAACCGCCTTTTTCGACATTAGTACCCCCTCGGCTGTCGAGTAGTCCGTTCGTTCGAGGATCGCCGCGTATTTCGCCGCCTAACAAGGCGCTGCGGCTGACCGGCTAGCCGCTAGCCGTTCTTGGGCGTCTGGTAGTATTCCCTGGCTTCTGGCGTCTCAGCCTTGGCAGGAGCTTCCCGCCGGCAGCTGAACGCCCAGTCCGTTAGATGGCTCGGAGAAGTGGCCTCTGAGGGGACGAACGCAGGACACAGTCGTGGCCAGAGAAAACTCTGCTCTTCAGCCCACTCGGAGGGCGATCGACCTCGCTCGAAGCGGTCCGTACTTCGCGGGCATGCTCTTGGTGGCGCTCGTCGCCTTTTGGCCGAGCTATCTCTCGCAGCTCGGCGCCAACAGTGCCTATACGCATCTTCACGCGATCCTGGCGACGTTGTGGATACTGTTGCTGATCGCTCAGCCCACCTTAATTCGCACGCGGCGCCGAAACTGGCATCGGGCTCTCGGTCGAGTCTCCTACGGGCTCGCGCCGCTGGTTGTCGTCAGCATCATCTTGTTGGGCCACAGCCGGATCGCAGGACTCGCAGGAGAGGCTTTCGCCAGTCAGACCTACGTGCTCTATCTGCAGGTCTCCCTCGTAACATTGTTCGGCGTCTCCTACGCGCTGGCGGTGCTGACGCGTCGAAACACGGCGCTGCACGCCCGCTTCATGATCGGTACGGGGTTCACTCTCATCGATCCAGTGGTCATTCGACTCATGAACTGGGCTGACTCGGCACCGAGCTGGAACTACCAGTGGTTCACCTTCGGGCTCACGGACCTGGTAATACTCAGCCTCATCTGGGTCGAACGCGATGCTCGGAGGGGACGCTGGGTCTTGCCCGTGATGCTCCCCGTGTTCGTGCTCGCGCAACTGCCGGCAGTGCTTCAGATGACCAACGCCCCATGGTGGCAGGCCTTCTCACGCTGGTTCGCGGCACTGTCGTTGACCTGAGAAGGGGGAAGATCGGGAACTAGGTGCGGCGGTCGACTTGCTCGAACGTGGCGGAAACAGTCGGGAAGTACTGGCTCCCCGGGTAGGATTCGAACCTACGACCCAGCGGTTAACAGCCGCTTGCTCTGCCAGCTGAGCTACCGGGGACCGGCGGCCGAGTCTAGGGACTGGCCGGGAACGCCGCATCCCCGGCTGTACGGGCCCCTAGGGGCTCGCGTAGTGGGCCTCGACCGCTGTGGAAGCCGGAGCACGGGTTCCATCCGGGCGCTCGAGCACGACGGCGTAGCGGTAGCGATGCCCCGGCTCCACGTCGGCGTCCACGAAGGTTCCGCCTGCCACGCGCGCCAGCTCGCGCCGGCGCAGCAGGCCGAGCCGGTACACGCGCGCGTGGCCGTAGCCTTCTTTGCTCCGGGGATTCCAGGAGAGCGCGATGCCTCCCTTGGCGCTCGTCGCGGCCAGCGCGTAGGCCTCGCTCTGCACGCGGACCGGGTCCGACGGTCGGCTCGAGAGACCGTCGTCGTCGAATACCACCACGCGGTAGGAGATCTCCTCGCCGGAGCCCACGTCCTCGTCGCGCGCACGCGTGGCGTCGGGCCCGAGCGTGGCTACCAACTCCGGCTTCCGGGAGTCCTGGCGTTGCCGCAGCAGCCGGTAGCCGGCGACGTCTTCCTCGACGTTGTGGTCCCACACCAGCAGGTTGACCCCGAGCTTCTTGTCCTCGACGCGAAGCCCGATCGGAGGCAACGGCTCGGCCTTGGTCACCGCCTGTGCCGCGCGCCCCGGCCGGCCCACGAGGCCGGCCGCATTTCGCGCCGCCACGCGGTAGTAGAAGACGCGCAGGTCTCCGAGGCCGTTGTCCACCCACGTGGTGTGGAAGCGGCCCGACAGCCGGGCCAGCTCGAGGAACGGCCCTTCCGCCGACGGGCTGCGCTCGACCACATAGCCGGTGACACGGGGGTCCGACGAGGGGCGCCACTGCACCGCGACGCGCCGGGGCAGCTGGCTGATCACCTCGAGTCCGCGCGGAGGGGGCGGCGCTCCGGCGGTCGCCGCCTTGGCGATGGGGGAGGCGGCCTCGCTCGTGCCGCCGTCGGGTGCGATGCTGCGCACGCGGTAGCGGTACGCGGTCGCGTCGCTCAACGACTCGTCACGATCCACCCAACCGGTTCGGTAGCGGCCGCGCACGACGGCCACGCGTTCGAAGTGGCCTTCGCGGCCCGCCCGCTCCACGGCGTAGCCGGCGACCTCGGGGCTGCGAACCGGCTGCCAGACCAGCGGCACCTGGCGCAGCTCCCCGCTCTCGGCCCGCAGCGCCGCGGGCGCGGCCAGCGACGCCGTCGGCGCCTCGCTCCTTCGCCCGGGCAGCCCGGGCAGGTTCGGCATGCCCGCGCAGGCACAGGCGGCGCCCATCAGCAGAGCGGCCCAGGGCGCCCTCACGGCGGGCCCGCTCCGACGTCGGGTTCCGCGCGCAAACGCTCCAGGTTGGCCAGCAGGTGCTCTGCGCGTTCGGTCCAATCGCGCGCGCGGTCGTGGTCCGGGTCGATGAGCAGCGCGCGTCGCCAGCGCTCGAGGGCGCCCTGCAGGTCTTCGCGTCCGAACGCGACGCGCCCGTCCTCGACGAGGCCGTCCACCCGCGGTGCCAATCGACTCCGCAGCCGCGCCATGTGCTCACGCGCGCCCCGATGGTTGGGATCCGACTCCACCGCCGCCAGGTCGTAGCGCAACGCGGTGTAGGGATCGCCCGCGCGCTCGGCGGCCAGCGCGTTGCGGAAGAAGCCCTCGGCGCGGACTTCCCCGTCGCTGACCGCGAGCGCGGGCGGCGGGATGCGCGCACCCGGGGTGCGGCCGCCCTTCTCCTCGATGTCGCGGAGCGTGGCGATGTATGCGAGGTAGCCCTGCGCAGACTCGTTGCGGGGCTCGATCTCGAGCGCGCTGCGGAACGACTCCTCCGCGCTGTCGAGGTCCCCCGCCACGAAGTGGTGGCGGCCGCGCGACAACTGCTGCCGCACCACATGGCCGGCTGCCTCGTCGAGGGTCTGCTCGGCTGCCAGGTTCTCCGCATCGAACGGATCGAGGGTGCGCAGCGTGGCCATCTCGCGGCGCGCATCGCCCAGATGGCCCGCGGCGAAGGCCTCCTTGAACTCGGCGCGGTGCGTGCGCTTGCGCTGGGAGAGCGTGCGCGAGAGCTGCTGTACGCGCGCGAGCGTCTCGCGATCGTCGGGCTTCAGCTCTACCGCGAGCCGGTAGGACAGAATGGCCTCCGCCAGTCGCCCGCGCCCCTCGAACCACGCGCCGCGCTGCTGATTGCGGCGCGTCAGCTTCTCGAGCTGCGGTGCCAGGTCGTCCAGGCGTGAGAGGGCTGCCGCGTGCTGCGAGCTGCCGTCGGGCACGGCGCGCCACGTGTCCAACGCACCGCGCAGGTCGCCTGCGCGGTAGAGCTCTTCGCCGCGTTCCAGCGGCGACGCGCATGCCGCCAGCACCAGTACCAGCAGCATGGCTCCGGCCCTCACGGCGCCGCCACCGCGGCCGTGCTGATGGGAGACTCCACCACGTAGGTGTGGACCGGCTCCAGCCGGCCCGACAGCTGCTGCTCGCCCTCGAAGCGCAGCCGGAACGCGTCGCGCACCCTTCGCTGGACCGCTTCGGAGACCAGGATCTCGCCGGGCCGTGCCAGTTTCTCCAGGCGGTGCGCCACGTTGACCGCATCGCCCACCGCGGTGAAGTCGGCGCGCTGCTCGGAGCCGATGTTGCCCACCACGACGATGCCCGTGTGGATGCCCACCCCCAATTCCACCGAGGCCAGCGCCGAATCGGGCTCGGCTTCGGCGCGGCGAGCCGCCATGGCCTGCTGGAGGTCCACCGAGGCCGCAACGGCGCGAACGGCGTGGTCGGCCTGGGGCAGCGGCGCGCCGAAGTAGGCCATCACCGAGTCGCCCATGTACTTGTCGATGATCCCGCCGCGCGCCAGGATGCGGTCCGACGCGACCTGGAACACCACGTTGAGGAGCGACACCACGTCGGTGGCCTTCATTCCCTCGGACAGCGGTGTGAAGTGCCGGATGTCGGCGAACAGGATCGTGATCTCGCGCTCGGCGCCGCCGAGCTGAACGTCGTCGCCGCTCTCGAGCAGGCGGTTCACGACGTAGTCGTTGACGTAGCGACCGAACGCGCTCTGCAAGCGCGCCTTCTGCTGGAGCGATTCTCCCATCTTGTTGAACGCGCGCGTCAGCTCGCCGACTTCGTCGTTGGACGAAGGCGCGACGCGCACCGAAAAATCGCCGGCGGAGAGCCGCTCCACGCCGCTGCGCAGTCGGCGCAACGGGCCGACCAGGAGCGCCACGAAGCCGAGCCCGGCGGCTACGCCCAGCACTACCACGGCCAGCGCAACGAGGGCGAGTTGGCGCGCGGTCTCCGCCACCACCGGTGCAACCAGCACGTCGAGGTCCAACTCCACCTGCGCTTCGCCGACCAGGACGTCGCTGTAGACCACGGACGCAGCCACGAGCAGGCGCGCGTCCTCGCGCATCACGACGGGGTCCGCGGACGTGCGCGCGATGAGGCGTCCGGGGCGGCCTCGCTCTTCTTCACCGAGCGACGCTTCGATCGCGCCCTCGCGCGAGAGGATGCGCACACCCACCACACCGGCCTCGCCGCGCAGTTCCTGCACGAGCGCTTCGAGTCGCAGGTCGTCGCCGGCCAGGAGCGGTTCGGCAGCACTTCCGGAGAGGCTGCGCGCGAGTGCACTCCCGCGCTGGCCTACTTCCGCAACGAGAGCGCGGCTCTCGTGCTGGGTGGCGAGCCAAGCCAACACGCCGCTGGCAGCCAAGAGCAGGGCCACCAACACCGCGCTGAATTTGATCTGGAGCGATCCCACCGCCGCCCGTCCCCCCGACGGAGGCACCGTCGTAAACCTGAACGTAATCGGGTATGTGCACCCCCCGCAACCGAGGGATTCACCGGACCTTCAATCAGTCGAAGCGGATGTCGCGAATTTCGAACTGGCGGGTGCCCTTGGGCACCCGGACCTGGACCTCATCGTCCACCCGCTTGCCCAGCAGCGCCCGGGCGACCGGCGAGGTCACCGAGATGAAGCCCGCCGCCACGTCCGACTCGTCCTCGCCCACCAGGGTGTAGGCCACCTCTTCGTCGCTCTCGACGTCCGCCAGCACCACGGTGACCCCGAAACGCACGGATTCGGGCGACCCATTCCCCGGATCGATCACCTGGGCCCGGGCCACCTTGTCCTCGAGCTGGGAGATTCGCCCCTCGATGTGCCCCTGGCGCTCCTTGGCAGCGTGGTACTCGGCGTTCTCGGAGAGGTCGCCGTGGGCCCGGGCGGCCTCGATCTCGCGGACGATCTGGTAGCGATCCTCGCTCTTGAGGCGCTTCAGCTCGCTCTTGAGCCTCTCGTAGCCCGAGCGGGTCATCGGGACGCGGTCGACCATGCTCTCCCCGGTATAATCCGCTGCCGGAGCGGCGCGTGAAGCGGGTGCCCCCGTGGGGCCTCCCCGCTCGATCAGGCGCCGCAGGCCGAGGTGCGGCACCGAAAACGAGAACGACGCCCTCCGGGGAGGGCGTCGAGCAGGAAAAGGCTACTGGCCCTCAGTCCCATGTCAACGCAGACCCGACTCGATTCTGCCCAGCAGAGGGCCGCCGCGCGGCTCGTGCGAACCGCCGGGGTCTTCTACGGCGTGCTCCTGCTGCTGGCGCTGGCCTGGCGCGGCGGGTGGGCCGGGGAGCCGCTGCTCTACGCCGGGCCCGAGGCTGCCGCACAGGGGGTTTTCTGGCTGCGCGACGTGGGGGTCGGCGCCGCGGCGGCCGCGGTGGTGATCTTCGTGTCCGGTGAGCTGACGGAGCGAATCGGCTGGGGCCGCCGGCTGGCCGAGCGCCTGGCCGCTCTGGTGGGCCGACCGAGCCCGGGCCAGATCGCGCTGCTGGCCCTCAGCAGCGGGATCGCCGAGGAGGCGTTCTTCCGGGGGGCGCTCCAGCCCCGCGTCGGCCTGGTGGCAGCGAGCCTGCTCTTCGGCCTCGCCCACTTCGCACCGCGCCGCGAGCTGCTGCCCTGGACCGCGTTCAGCGTCGTCGCGGGCTTCCTGCTCGGCGCGCTGTTCGAGGGCACCGGCAACCTCGTCGCCCCGATCGTCGCCCACGTCGGCATCAACGGCGTGAACCTGACGCTGCTGGTGAGGCGCTACTCCTAGCCCTGGTCGCGCTTCGCGATGCAGTCGATCTCGATGCGCGCGCCGAGGGGGAGGGCGGCCACTTGCACGGTGGAGCGCGCCGGCGGGAGGTCGCCGCCCAGGTGGCGCGCGTAGACCTCGTTCATGCGCGGGAACTCCGCCAGGTCGGCCATGAAGACCGTCGTCTTGACCACCTGCGCGAGCGAAGAGCCGGCGGCTTCCAGCACTGCAGCGAGGTTGCGCAGCACCTGCTCGGTCTGCTCCTCGATGCCGCCGGCCACGAGCTTGCCGTCCGCGCCGAGCGGGATCTGGCCGGACGTGTACACCCACTCGTCGGACACGATGGCCTGCGAGTACGGGCCCACCGGTGCGGGGGCCCGGTCCGTCGTGACGCGTTGCCTAGACGAGGTCCTTGCCGTCGAGCAGGCGGTCTTCGAGGACCCGCAGCAGGTAGCCGAGCATGAGAAGGTTGGGCAGTCGCTCGCGCGTCTTGTCCTCCACGCCTTCCGCCTGCCCGAAACACTCGGCGTATGCCGAAAAGAACTCGAGCGTTTCGAGAGGCACGTTGTTGGCCAGGACCTGGTTGATGTCCTTGATGTCCAGGTCGCCGAACAACTCGGCAAACTCCCACGCCAGTTCCGAATGAGTCATTGGGGCTCCAGCATCCGTCCTGGGACGGCCTCGGGTGAGCCAGGCGAGGCGCGGGGGATTCCACGCGAACGCGAGGTCGGCGCCATCGTGCCATCGGTGCCGAAAACTGTCAACGCAACAGAGGGGCATTTTCCCTCGCTAGATCAAGTACATCGCGCACCGAGCACGATTTGTGGTCGCGCTGCCGGAAACCGTAGAACGGCGTATTCCCCTTCGCGCCTCGACGCGCGGGCACACCACTTGCCGCCTGACTGCCTACGTACGGTGCTCCGGCTCCTCGGGCGTGGGAATCAACGTAGGTACGTCCGGGTCCGCGGCGGTCGCCTCGAAGAGCGCCTCGCGAACGAACACCGGCGCAGCCGCGCGCAGCGCCAGCGCGATGGCGTCGCTCGGTCGCGCGTCGATCTCGACACGGCGCCCCGCGCGGCGGAGCGCGATGACGGCGTAGAAGGTGGCGTCGCGCAGCTCGGTCACCGTCACGCGCTCCACGTTGCCCTCCAGTCCTTCCACGAGGCGCTGTGCGAGGTCGTGGGTGTTGGGGCGGGGCAGATCGATGTCTTCGAGGCGCTGCGCGATGGAGCGCGCTTCGGCGACGCCGATCCAGATGAAGAGCTGGCGCGGGCCGTCGGACTCCTCGAGGATGATCACCGGCGTGTTGGAGAGCGGGTCGAACGCGACGCGCGCCACCTGCACGCCGACGTCGGAAGCGGCCGGCGCGCGCCCGTCGCACGACAGAGTCGAAACGAGAGCCAGCGCCGTCGCCACGGCCACAGCCCACCGGCCGAACAAGCCAAGGAACCGGCCGAACAAGCCAAGGAGCCGCCTGGGCATCGAATCCTCCGCCCCCGACCCCCGAGCGTAGCCTCGATGGGGGCGCGGGTGCGAACGAGGAGGACAGAGGGAGGGCGGCGGCTGGTCGGGGCGACTGGATTCGAACCAGCGACCTCTTCGTCCCGAACGAAGCGCGCTACCAAGCTGCGCCACGCCCCGACATCGCCGCGCACGGAGTATCGCGCCTCGCCCCACCTCCGCAAGCGTTCGGAATCGGCCCGGCAATCCGGGGCCGTTCGCGTCTAGAATGCGTCGATGCCGCCCGTGGATCCCGTCGTCTTCGCCCTCGTGAGCGGCGGCCTCTACGCCGTGGTCCTCGGGTTCCTGGCATGGCGGCCGCGGGCTCCGGTACGCGCCCCGCGGCTCACGCTGGCAATCATGCTGCTGGTCTCTCTGGCCGCCGCCGCGGTGCTGGTGCGGCCGCAGCCGCTGGGGCTGCGAGTGCGCATCGATCCCTCGACGGAGCCGCTCCTGCCGAGCGGAGATCCTGCACGCGAGGGCTATGCGGAAGCGGTGCGGCACTTCGGCAACGACGAGGTGTTCGTCGTGGCGATGCAGACCGAGGACGTATTCACCACCGAGAACCTCGCCGCGCTGCGGCGTGTCAGCGATGCCGTCCGACGCCTGCCCGGCGTCAAGGGCGCGACGAGCCTCATCGACGTCTACTCCTTCCGCTACGACGCGCGCGAGGACTGGGTGGAGGTGCGCCCCTTCATCGAGGACATCCCGGAGGACCCGCTCCAGCTGGCGGACCTGCGCGCCCGGGCGCTGGCCAATCCGGTCTACCGGCGCACCCTGGTGTCCGAAGACGGGCGCGCCGCGGCGCTCAACGTGTCGTTTCGCGCGATGTCGGATGCCGAGTTCATCGGTCAGGACCTCGACGGACGCATCGCAGCCATCCTGCAGGACGAGACGGTGCCCGGGCGGAGCTTCCACGTGGCGGGGCGGCCCCACGTGAAGACGCGCGTCTTCCACATGATGGTTCGCGACCTCGCCCTGCTTATTCCGGTGGCGTTGGTCGCGATGGCGCTGGCGGCCTGGTTGTCGTTCGGAACCCGGCGCGGCGTGATCCTGCCCCTCGGCACCGCCCTGGTCGCGAACCTGTGGACCTTCGCCGTGCTGGCGGCGCTCGACCGGCCGCTCACCATCCTGACGACGCTGCTGGGTCCCACCCTCGTGGCGCTCGGCTGCGTGTACGGGGTGCACGTCTACGCACGCTGGGAGGAGGAGATCGCCCGCGAAGGCACAGCGTTCGCCGCTGCGGACGCCGCCGCGGCACACCTGCGCGCGCCGGTGCTGGTGGCGGGGATCACCACGATGATCGGCTTTGCGGCGCTGATGATGTCGGACGTGCCCGCGGTGCGTGAGCTCGGGGCGCTCTCGGTCTTCGGCACGGCGGCGATCACGGTCATCGCGCTGGCGGGCCTTCCGGCACTGCTCGCGCTGCTGCCCCCGCCGCGCCCGATGCGCGGCTGGAACGAGCGTCTCGACGCCTTCCTGGACGCGCGGCTCGCAGCCCTGGTCGCAGGTGCGTCGCGTCGCCGCGTTGCGGTCATGGTCCTGTGCGGCTTGACGGCGCTGGCGGCGGCCAGCGCGATCCCGCGCATCGAAATCGATACCGACTACCTGTCGTTCTTCGACGCGGACGATCCGGTGCGTCGCGACTTCGAGGCTGTGAACCACGCCCTCGCCGGCGCGGTGCCGATCTACGTTCCGCTCGTGGGTCCCCCCGGCACCTTCCGCGATCCGGACCTGCTGCGCCGGATCGAGGCGCTCCAGGCTCGCCTCGATGCGACCCCCGGCGTGAGCCGCACGCTTTCGTTCCTGGACACCTTGCGCGTCCTGAACCGGGCGATGGAGCGCGACGACCCGGCCCAGGAGCGGATTCCCGACAGCCGTGCCGGAATCGCCGAGCTCCTCTTCATGGTCCCGAAGGGAGAGCTGGCGCGCTTCATGAACGTGGATCACAGCCGCGCGAACCTGGTGGTGCGCACGGGCGAGGTGGGGTCGGCCGCCGTGCGCACGCTGACCGGGCGGCTCGAGCAAGCCCTGACGGACGCGAATCTGCCCGTCGCCGGCGCGGTCACCGGCAACGTGGTCCTGCTGAACCGCAGCGCCGACGGCATCGCCGAGGGGCAGCCGCGCACGGTGGGCGTGGCTGCGCTGGCCATCTTCGTGCTGATCGCGCTGGCGCTGCGCTCGTTGCGTCTGGGTGCGGTGGCGATGCTCCCGAACCTGCTCCCGGTGCTGCTCTTCTTCGGGCTGCTCGGCGCAGGCGTGGCGCCCCTCTCGCTGCCTACCAGCCTGATCGGCAGCATCGCGCTCGGCATCGCCATCGACGACACCGCCCATTTCCTGTTTCGCTACCGGCGCGAGCGCGGAGAGGGACGCTCGCCGCAGGAGGCGGTGCGCGAGACCGGTCGGCGGGTGGGACGACCCATCGCCGTCACCTCGCTGATGCTCAGCATCGGCTTCGGTGTGGTAGCCCTGTCGGGCTTCGCCACCCTCCGAGAGTTCGGCCTGCTCTCGGCCACCACGATGCTTCTCTGCGTGGTGGCCGACCTGATCCTGCTCCCCGCCCTCCTCGGCCGAGTGGAGTAGCCCTCGACTCAGTGGGTCTCCAGGGCTCGGATGTCGAAGGTGCGTCCGGGGAGGTCGGGATTGGGGACCACTTTGTCGACGCGCAGGCGGGTCATCGATTCGTGGAGCAGGTGGCGGATCGTGGCCCGCGTCGGCATCCACACGCCTTCGAACTCCTGGATGGAATCCAGCTGTGCGTACAGCCGCTTTACCTCGACGCCCGCCTCGTCCCAGTAGTGGTTCTCGACGGGGACGTAGTGCTCCTTCTCCACGTGGAGTACGAATCGGGAGTACTCCGAGTCCTGGGAGAAGCGCGGCGTCGCCTCGAGAGTGAAGACCGGAACCTCCTGCACCACACGGTCGGGAAGACGCCGGTAGGTCGCGTCCTCCAATTCGCGTGGCACGACGTCCTCGAAGCTGAAGTCCGTGCCGAAGAGATTCTCACCGCGCAGGTTCACGCGCCGGATGCGGCGCATGCTCGCCAGGTACAAGAACTGATCGTTGGGTCGGTCGAGGTTGTTGATGATGAGGAAGCCGGAGAAGCGCACGTCGAAGGGGTGGGTGTAGCGGACGACGGTCTTGGAGAGCGCGTCGTCCCTTTCCTTCTTGCGGAAGTTCTCCCAAGTGACCGTGAGCCGGGTCTCCTGCACGGAGCCGCCGCGGTCGCTGGAGAAGAGCGCGACCTCCTGGATGTACGAGCGAAAACGGTTCTGGACGACCCGCTCGTAGATCTCCGCGCCGGTCAGGTGCGCGTCCGGAGGAAGGGCGTCCTCGTACACGCCGGGGGCGCCGTCGGCGCGCACAAGCCCTGCGGCTCCCGTGAGCCCCGCCAAGCCGATCCACATTGCGACGTGGGCGCGTCGCATCCGCTCTCCTGACACCCGCCGAACGGCGAGTCTAGCTCGCTTGTTCGGCCTCGCCGCGAAGCGCGGAGATGGCCTGTGCGTAGTCCTCGGCGCCAAAGACGGCCGTGCCGGCGACGAAGACGTCGGCGCCCGCCGCGGCGGCTTGGCCGATGGTGCCGAGGGCGACGCCGCCGTCCACCTCCAGGTCCACGCGCAGGTCTTGTTCGTCCACCCAGCGGCGAAGGGTCGCCAGCTTGGGCATGACGCCCCCGATGAAGCTCTGTCCGCCGAAGCCGGGGTTGACCGTCATCAAGAGCACCTGATCGACGTCGGCCAGCACCATGTCGATGGCCTGGGCAGGCGTGGCGGGGTTGAGCACCACGCAGGCGCGCGCCCCGGCCTCCTTGATCTGGGCGACGCTGCGGTGCAGATGCGGGCACGTCTCGGCGTGCACGCCTACGGTGTCTGCGCCGGCCTTGACGTAGTCGGCGATGCTGCGCTCCGGCTCCTCGATCATCAGGTGCACGTCGAGCGGGAGCGACGTGGAACGACGAACCGCCTCCACGATGGGCGGGCCGAGCGTGAGATTGGGCACGAAGTGCCCGTCCATCACGTCCACGTGGATCCAGTCGGCGCCGGCCGATTCCACCGCGGCGAGCTCCTCCCCCAGGCGCGCGAAGTCGCACGCCAGGATGGAGGGCGCGATGCGCACCGGGCCGCGGCTCATCGGACCCGCTCCAGGCGCGCGGCGAAGAAGCCGTCGGCGTCGTGCCTGTGGGGCCACGCACGCAGCTGGCCCTCGTCGTCCAGCAGGGGCTGGACGGCCGCCGGCAGCGCGCTCCGCGGCGCGCGCCGGAATCCGCTCTCCTGTCCCAGGAACGCCTCCACGACCGACTCGTTCTCCTCGCGGGTCAAGGTGCAGGTACTGTAGACGAGCGTCCCTTCTGGACCCACCACGGCCGATGCCGAGCGCAGGATGGCGAGCTGGGTCTCCGCCAGGCGGGCCGGGTCCTCCGGCTGCACGCGCCAGCGCAAGTCGGGATTTCGGCGCAGGGTGCCCAGGCCCGAGCAGGGTGCATCGACCAGGACGCGGTCGAAGCGCGCCTCCGCCAGGGGTCCGAGGCTGCGCGTCGTGTCCGCCACGACCGTCTCCACGTGGGCGAGGCCCAGGCGACGCGCGTCGCGTGCCACGAGCTCGAGCCGGCGGGCGTGCCGGTCCAGCGCGATGACCCGTCCAGCGTCGCCCACTCGCTCGGCGATGGCGGAAGCCTTGGCGCCGGGCGCCGCGCAGGCGTCCAACACGCGCTCGCCGGGCCGGGGGTCGAGCAGCTCCACCACGAGCTGTGACGCCTCGTCCTGCACCGTGAAGCGGCCGTCGAGGAACGCCGGGTCGCGGCTCGGATCGCCGCGGTGCCCGAGACGGATGCCGCGCGGCGCGTGAGCGCAGGCCTCGGCCTCCGGGTGTCGCTCGCGCAGCTCGGCGAGAAGCGCCTCGCGAGTGGTGCGGCGCAGGTTCGCGCGCACCGTGATCGGAGGGGCGGCGTTGCACGCCTTCGCCAGCGCAGCCGCCTCGTCGGGGCCCAGCTCGAACCAACGATTCGCGATCCAGCCGGGCAGGGACAGCGCGTGGGTCAGGTGGCCGAGCGGGTCGCGTTCCAGCTCGGGTAGCGCGATGGAGCCGCCTTCCGCGGCGAGCCGGCGCAGGACCGCGTTCACCAATCCGGTGGCGCGCTCGAGGCCCGCAGCCCGCACGCAGCGCACGGCTTCGTCGACGGCGGCGCTGTCGGGAACGCGGTCCGAGAAGGAGAGCTGGTAGGCGCCCATGCGCAGCGCACAGCGCACCACGGGCTCGAGCTTCGCGAGGTCCCGGTCGAGCACATGGGTCAGCAGAAAATCCAGGCGGCCGCGCCAGCGCAGCGTGCCGTAGACGAGCTCCGTGGCGAGGGCGCGGTCGGGGCGGGCGAGCCGCTCGCGTCCCAGCTCCGCGTGGAGCGCCAGGTCCGCGTAGGCGCTGGAGCGCTCCACGCGCTCCAGCACGCGCAGCGCTACGCGCCGGGCGCGACTGGGGGCGGAGGCGCTCCGAGCCGCGCGTTGCGGGCGCCCGCGGCGCGGCCGCTGCGTTCGGGGGGGGAGGGACATCCGCGCGGAGTCTAGCCCTCTCCACCGTCGGTGGGCGGCTCGTCGAAGCGCATGCCCTCGTCGAGGCGCTGCCCGCGCAGGAACGCGTCCACGCCGAGCGCGCGCTTGCCCGCGCGCTGCACGACGAGCGGCTCGAACCAGCCGTCACCGGTGGCCACGCGCAGGCCGTCGCGGGGGTGCAGCACGCCCGGGGCCGCGTCCACAGGTCCTCCGTGCGCACGCGCAACGAGGATGCGCAGGGGCCCTCCCTCGAGCCACGCGGTCGCCCCCGGGCGCGGCGCCAGCGCGCGGACGCGGCGCACGAGCTGCTCCGCCGGCTCGCGGAAGTCGAGTCGGGTGTCGGCGCGCGTGAGCTTGGGCGCCAGGGTCGCCGCCGGGTGATTCTGGGGGGTCCAGTGGATGCGGCCTTCCGCCACCGCGTCCACGGCCTCGACGATGGCCTCGGCGGCCAGCTCGGCGAGCCGTTCGGAGAGCTCGCCTTCGTTCTCCTCGGGCCCGATCGGTGTGCCGTGAACCAGCGCCACGGCGCCGGCGTCCATCTCCCGCTCCACGCGCATGACCGAGATGCCGGTCTCGCGCTCGCCCTCGAGAATGGCTCGCGCGATGGGCGCCGCGCCGCGCAGGCGAGGCAGCAGGCTCGCGTGGGCGTTCAGCAGGTAGCCGCACGCGGGCAGCTCACGGATGCGTTTGGGAATGAACTGGCCGAACGCGACGACCACGCCCAGATCCGGCGCCGCCTCCCGCAGCGCCTGTTCCACGTCCGGCGTGCCCACGCGTTCCGGCCTCAGCAGCAGCGGCACGGCCGAAGCCAGTGCGCTCGCCGTCACCGGGGAAGGCGATGTCTTGCGGCCGCGCCCGCGGTGTCGGTCCGGTTGGCTCACCACCGCCACGACTGGATGTCGCCCGGCGAGCAGCCGCTCGAGCGTCGGTACGGCGAAGGCCGGGGTGCCGAAGAACGCGATGCGAAGGGTAGCCGTGGTGGTCAGAGTCCCGCGCCGGGAGCGGAGGCGTCTTCTGCGTCCTCTTCTTCGCGGCGCAGCGCCTTCTTGCGCTTCTGCACGTAGAGGTTGCGCTTCAGGCGACTGATGCGGTCGATGAAGAGCACGCCGTCGAGGTGATCGATCTCGTGCTGGAAGCAGACGGCGCGCAGCCCCTCGGCGTCTTCGCTGCACGCCCGACCGTCGAGGTCCGTGTAGTGGAGGGTGACGCGCTCAGCGCGCTCCACGTCGGCGGTGAAGTCGGGCACCGAGAGGCAGCCTTCGTTCCAGGTGAACTTGCCGTCGCTGGCCACGATCTCCGGGTTCACGGCCACGAGCGGATCGCGATCGGCATCCTCGTCCGTCCACTCCGTGTCGACGACGATCAGTCGGATCGCTTCGCCCAGCTGCGGTGCGGCGAGGCCGACGCCCG
The DNA here is from genome assembly GCA_964194905.1 of uncultured Desulfobacterales bacterium. Taxonomy (GTDB): domain Bacteria; phylum Myxococcota_A; class UBA9160; order UBA9160; family JAFDET01; genus JAFDET01. Next base: position 25,380 of record CAXMOD010000196.1, read on the forward strand.
GCTCGTCGTACATCACGTCGAGCATGTCCTCGACCAGCGCGCGGATCTCGTCCGTCACCTCAACGATCCGCTCGGAGACGCGGCGCAGGAGCTTGTCGGGGAACTGGAGGACCGGACGCAGGGCCATAAGTGCCTGAATTCATAGCATGTTCAAAGGGTTGGGGTCCACCTTGGCGCGCAGCGGGGCGGCCAGTTGGGCGGCGTCGTCGGCCAGCGCGCGGCCCGTGCGGTGCAGCGATTCAGGGTCGGCGCCCTTGACGAGGAGTTGGAATCGGTAGCGGTCGCGCAGACGCGCCAGCGGCGCCGGCGCCGGGCCGAGCACCTCGACGGCGTCCCCCCCGGCCTGGCGCGCCACGCCAGCCAGGTTCTCGGCGGCCGCGCGCACCGCGTCTTCGTCGGGTCCCGAGACGAGGACGTGCACCAGGTGGCCGAACGGCGGGTAGCGGAGCGCAGCGCGGTGGCCGATCTCCTCGGCGTAGAAGGACTCGTAGTCGTGCTGAAGCACCGACGCCACTGCGTAGTGCTTCGGAGCGAAGGTCTGCACCACAACGCGCCCCGGAGCGCGCCCGCGTCCTGCGCGGCCCGCCACCTGGGTGAGCAGCTGGAAGGTGCGCTCGGCAGCGCGGAAATCCGGGATGTGCAGCCCCAGGTCCGCGAGCACCACGCCCACCAGCCGCACGCCGGGGAAGTCGTGACCCTTGGCGACCATCTGGGTCCCCACCACGATGTCTACGCGGCCCTCGCGGAGATTGCGCAGCACGGCCTCGGTCGCGCCGCGCCGGCTGGCTACGTCGCGGTCCAGGCGGGCCACCCGCGCGTCGCCGAAGCGCGCGCGCAGCTCTTCCTCGACGCGCTGGGTTCCGATCCCGAGGAGCGCTGTGTCCGGGGCGCCGCAACCGGAGCACACTTCCGGAGGCTCCATCTCGTAGTCGCAGTAGTGGCAGCGCATGCGTCCGTCGGCGGCGTGGAAGACCAGCGCGATGTCGCAGTGCTTGCAGTGCTCTGCATGGCCGCAGCCGAAACAGAACACCTTGGTGGAGAAGCCCCGCCGGTTGAGGAGCAGGAGCGCCTGTCCGCCATCGTCGAGGGTCTCGCGCAGGGCGCGCCGCAGGGGCCCCGAGAGGATGAGCTTGCGGCCGCGGGGCTGAGCGGCGCGCTCCTTCTCCAGGTCGACGATCTGCACCGCGGGTAGTGGGCGGCCGCCGATGCGCTCGGGCAGCCGCAGCAGGCCGACCTCGCCTCGCTCGGCGGCGTGGCGGGTCTCCACCGATGGCGTGGCCGAGCCCATCACCACCGGGCAGCCGGCGGCCTGGGCGCGCCGTCGCGCCAGGTCACGGGCGTGGTAGCGGAAGCCCTCGTCGTTCTTGTACGCGCCGTCGTGCTCCTCGTCGATCACGATGATCCCGAGGTCCTCCAGCGGGGCGAACAGCGCCGAGCGCGCGCCCAGGGCCAGCGGTGTGGCGCCGCGGGCGAGGCGGGTCCACTGCTCCCAGCGCTCGCGCGGGCGCAGACCGCTGTGCAGCACGGCCAGGCCGTCGCCGAAGCGTGCGCGCAGGCGCGCCAGGATCTGGTGGGTGAGCGTGATTTCGGGAACCAGCACCAGCGCCTGGCGCCCGCTGCGCAGCGCCTCCGCGATGGCGCGCACGTAGACCTCCGTCTTGCCGCTGCCCGTCACGCCGTGCAGCAGGAACGGCTCGAAGCGGCGCGCGCGCACGGCGGCGGCGACGGGTTCGAGGGCGCGGGCCTGGGCGTCGGTGAGCTGCACCGGTGCGGTCGCCGGCTCGAGGGGCGTGCCCAGCACGTCGCTGGTGCGGGGCCGCCGGCTGAGGGTTACGAGGCCGCGGCGCTCGAGGCCGCGCAGAGCGCCGGCGGCGCCGGGAATGCGCCGGGCCAGCTCGGCGGTGGCCAGTGTGCCCTCGGCGGCCAGCACCGCCAGCAGGCGCGCCTGCACCGGCGCGCGGCGCGCCAGGGTGTCCGGATCCTCACTCTCGGACTCAGCCGTGCGCGTCGCCACACGCTCCGTGGCGCCGGCCACGCCGTCGTGCTCCTCCTCCATCCGCAGCGCCAGGCGGTCTGCGACCAGGATGCGGAGTGCATCGGCCGCGTCGGGGCTGACGCGGCGCAGCGCATCGGCGCCCGCCGGCCCCCGGGCGAGGCGCTCGGCCACGGCGTGGAGCGCGCCGCGCAGCGCGCCGCTCTCGAGGGCGGTGCGGCCGAACGGGGTGAGCGCGTGACGAACCCGGCGGCGCGGCGTGCTCCCAGCCGGGAGCGCGGCGGCGATTGCGATGCCCAACGGACAGAACACTTCCCGGGCCTCGTCGCGTAGGATCTGGAGCATGGCAGCGGAGAGCACCGGTTCATCGTCCAGCACGCGCCCCAGCGCGCGCAGTCGCTCGCGTCCCTGGGCGGGACGGCGCTCGACGATCACCCCGGTGTGCCGGCGCGAGCCAAAGGGCACCTGTACGCGGCAGCCGGGTCGCGCCGCGGCGTCGAGCGCGGGCGGTACGGCATAGTCGAACAGGCGGTCCACCGGGACCGGCAAGGCCACGGCGGCACAGAGCGTTGCCGGACTCGGCATGGAGGCAGTGTAGATGGGGCAGGGGCCGGCCGGGAGGCGCGCGCGCACTCGAAGGGCGCAGCGCGCGCGGGTGGCGGTGCGGGACGTGGGCGGCGCTCGCGCGCTCCACGTCGACGGCACCTTCGCCTCGTTCTACCGGCCGGGGCGGGCGCGCAGCGGCCCGGTCTGGGATGCGCTGGCGGCGCCGCTCCTGTGGCTTCCGCGGGCGCGTCGCCGCTCGGTGCTGCTGCTGGGTCTGGGCGGGGGCAGCGCGGCGCGCCTCGCCCGGGCGCTGGCCCCGCGAGCCCTGATCGTCGGGGTGGAGATCGATCCCGAGGTGGTGCGTGCGGCGCGGCAGGCCTTCGACCTGGACGCGCTGGGCCTCGAAGTGGTCGTGGCGGACGCCCGCCAGTACCTGGCGCGGGAGCGCCGGCGCTTCGACGTGGTGGTCGAGGACGTCTTCGTGGGCCGCGGGCGCGCCGTGCGCAAGCCCGACTGGCTCCCGGAGCCGGGACTGGGCGTGGCGGCTCGCCGTCTGGCCCGCGGCGGCCTGCTCGTCTCGAACGCCCTCGACGAGGCGCCGGCCGTCGGGCGCCGCATGGCCCAGCTCTTCCCCGCCGCGGTGCAGATCGCGGTGGAGGACTACGACAACCGCATCGCCGTGGGTGGGCCGCGGGGACTCGACGCCTCGGGCCTGCGCCGCGCGCTTGCGGCAAGCGAGCTGCTGGCGCCGGCCCTGGGCGAGCTCCGCTTCAGGAGCCTGCGCGCACCGGCAGCGACTCGTCCAGGAACTCGAGCACGACCTCGTTGAAGCGGGTGGCGGCCTCCGCCGCGATGAGGTGCGCGCCGTAGGTCAGCATCACGAGTCGGGCGTGGGGAATCTCGTCGGCGATCTCCCGGTGGAAGCGCGGCGGGGTGAGCTGGTCGTTGCGGCCGCACATGACCAGGGTGGGCGCGCGCACGTTGCGCAGCGTGTCCTGCACGTCGTGGGCCAGGCAGGCCTCGCACTGGCGCGCGAAGAGGTCGCCGGTGAGCGGAGCGCCCTCGCGCTCGAAGAAACTCACCATGGCGTCGATCAGGTCTCCCTGCTCGAGGGTTTCGTCCTGCAGGCCCCAGAGCAGGCGCTCGTTGACCTGCACCTCGAGCGGCATGCCGTGGGCCACCATCCGCATCCACTGCTCCAGCAGGATTCGCCGCTTGCGGTCCGGACGGCCGTAGGTGCCGACCAGAACGAGGCGGCGCACGCGGTCGGGGTGCCGGAGCGCGAGCTGCTGGGCCACCATGCCGCCGAGGAACGAGCCCAGCACGTCGGCGCAGCTTATGCCCAGGGCGGCCAGCAGCGCAGCCGCGTCGTCTGCCAGATCGGCTGTGCCGAAGCTGCCCCCCGGATCGGTGCTCTTGCCCACTCCGCGGCTGTCGAAGATGAGGGTGCGGCGGGTGCGCGAGAACTCCGGCACCTGGAGCGGCAGCCACCCCTGACAAGACCCCCCGAGCCCCATGATCAAGACCAGGGCCGGGTCCCCCTCCCCATGGCTCTCGTAGTACAGCGAGTGAGTGCCGAGATCGGCGACGGGCATGCACCGATCTTACCCCGAGCGCTGCGTCCGGCGGAGAGGAGTCCCCCGGAGCGGAAGTAAAGCGCAGCCCGCTGACCGGGTCGTGCCAGCGAAGGCGCACCCCCGCGCACCTCTCGAGCCGTCCGCGGGCGAGCCATGGAGCGGGGGGGGACTCCTCTCCGCCGGGCGACTGCTACCTGCCCATCTTCTTGAGGTCGGTCAGCACACCCTTGGCGACAGCCTTGAGGGTCTCGAAGACGCCCTTGCCCACGGTGGCGCAAGCCTCGAAGTCGACCACGCCGGACGGGTTGAGGAGCTTCTGCATCTCCTCCAACGGCGCGGCATTGGGCAGGTCGCGCTTGTTGTACTGGACCACGTACGGGACCTTTTCCAGGTCGTAGCCCTGGTCCTGGAGGTTCACCTTGAGGTTGTCGAGGCTCTCGAGGTTGGCCTCCGTGCGCTCGATCTGGCTGTCGGCCACGAAGACCACGCCGTCCACGCCCTTCAGGATCAGCTTGCGGCTGGCGTCGTAGAAGACCTGACCGGGCACGGTGTACAAGTGGAAGCGGGTCTTGAACCCGCGGATCTTGCCCAGCGCCAGCGGCAAGAAGTCGAAGAACAGGGTCCGCTCGGTCTCGGTCGCGAGGGAGATCATCTTGCCCTTCGCGTCCGGGGCGGTCTTCCCGTAGATGTACTGGAGGTTCGTGGTCTTTCCGCACAGGCCGGGACCGTAGTAGACGATCTTGCAGTTGATCTCGCGCGACGAGTAGTTGATGAAGGACACGGCCCGGCCTTACTCGAACAGGTTGTCGATGTCGTCGTCCGTGATCTCGGCGAAGGGACTTCCATCACCGCTCGCCGCCTGATCGGACTTCTTCTGCATGTCTTCGATGAGTCGCCCGAGCTCCGCACCGGCCTTCTTCACGCGCAGGCGCACCAGGCCGAGGGAGCTGCGGTCGTCGAAGATCACGACCAGGATCATGCGCTGCGCCACGATGGAAATGTGGAGGTTGTCGCGCTGGCCCTGGTGGAAGTGGGTCGGGAACTCCTCCTCGCCGATGATCTTGGCGAGGCCCCCGGTGGCGGCGATGTTGCCCGCCGTCAGCGACGCCAGGCTGGTGGTGTCGATGCCTTCCATCTCGCCCGCCTCGGCGATCATCTGGCCGTTCTTGTCGACCAGGAAGATGCCCTTGGCGTTGGCATCCCGGACGAGTTTCCGAATCACCGCGAGGATCTTCTTCAGATCCTCGTCGTACATGATCAGCTGGGTGTCCGTCATTGGCACGAGCCTCTGTAACCCCCCAGGACAGAAGCGATTTACGAAGGCACTCTACCCCGCGCTGGGGGCGCAAGGCAAGCCACGTCCTGGGGCTTTGTCGGCCCGGCAGGGCGCCGTCTTTAGTCGAACTCCCGTCGGTTGGCGAGCGAGCGCCCGACGGTCACGTGGTCGGCGTACTCCAGGTCGCCTCCCAGCGGCATCCCGTAAGCGATGCGGGTGAGGAGGACCCCGCTGTTGCGCAGGCGGTCGGCCACGTAGTGGGCGGTGGCGTCGCCCTCGGCGTTGGGGTTGGTGGCCAGGATGACCTCCTTCACCCCGCCGCCCGCCACGCGGCTCTCCAGCTCGGCGATCCGCAGGGCTTCGGGCCCCATCCCGTCGATCGGCGCCAGCGCTCCGCCGAGCACGTGGTAGAAGCCGCGGAAGCCCCCGGCGCGTTCCACCGCGGCCAGGTCGGCGGGCTCTTCCACCACGCAGATCAGGCCGCTGTCGCGCCCAGGGTCCCGGCAGATGGTGCAGGGCGATTCGTCCGTGAGGTCGAAGCAGACGTCACACAGCACGATGTCCTGTTTTACCCGGACGATGGCGTCGGCCAGCTCGCGGACCTGCGGCTCGGGAGCGCCCAGGAGATAGAAAGCGAGGCGGGTCGCGGATTTCTCACCGATTCCGGGAAGTCGCTTGAGGCCTGCTACGAGCCGCTCGATGGGCGGTGCCGTGCGCACCGGGTGCCTAGGCGCCCACGCCGGGCGTACCCGGCAGCCCCGGGAAGGAGAGGCCCGGTCCCGCTGCGCGGGCCAGCTCCTCGGACGCGGTGCGCTGGGCTTCGGCCAGGGCCGCGTTCACCGCCGCGGCCACCAGATCCTGGAGCATGCCGCGGTCCTGGCCCTCGAAGAGCTGGGGCTCGATTCGCACCTCGGCGATACGCAGGTCACAGGTGGCCACGGCCGTCACCATGCCGCCGCCGGCCGACGCCTCCACGCGGCGCTGGGCCAGTGCGCGCTGCACCTCGGCCAGCCGTTGCTGCATCTGCTGGGCCTGTTGGAGGATCTCGCTCAGGTCGGGCTGGCTCACGTGCGCGGACCTCCGAGGGGGCGGATCTCCACGATCTCCCCGCCCAGGATGTCGAGGGTGTCGTTGAGTGCCGGATGGTTCAGGGCTTGCTGGTGGCGCCGGCGGGCCAGGTCGGATTCCTCCGGGCGTCCGCCGGGCGGCGCGGGCTCCTCGCCCTCGCACTCCACCTCAACGCGAACGGAGTGGCCGAAGAAACGCGTGCACACGGCTTCCAGATCGGCGCGGCGCGACTCGAGGCGACGCGCGGCGAACGGCTCGGGAAGGAGGATGCGCAGCCGCTCGCCGGTGCGCGCAGCCAGGCGTCCGCCTTCGAGAGCCGCGAACAGCCCGCGGTTGCTCTCCTGGGCGAAGCGCCGCAGCTGGTCGAAGACCACGTCGAGCGGCGCGTCCTCAGCCACGGACTGTTCGGCGGCGGGCAGCGCCGGCTCGGGCTCCGCAGGCACCGGCTCGGCCGCCGCGGGCTCCGCCGGAGCGAGCTCGGCCGGCACGGGCTCGGCTGATGCGGCCTCCGCGGGCTCGGGTTCAGGCGCCGCGGGGCTTCGGTCCTGCTTGGGTCCCTGCGGCTTGCGCCGCGCTCCGCCGCCACCGCCGCCGCGGGTGCCTGCGCCGCCGCCCTTGGGCGGACTCGGCGGGGCGTCGTCCGAGAGCCGGCGCTCGAGGGCGTCGATGCGCGTCAACAGCGCGCTCACGTCATCGCCGGCGGGCATGCCGGCGAGGCGGATCAGGGCCATCTCCATGACCGCGTAGGGCTGCGGCGCCCAGGCGAGGTCCTCCTGCTCGCGCAGCAAGGCGCGGAACATGCGCCGCAGGCGCACCTCCTCGGAGCGCTCGGCCAGTGCCTGCAGGTCGGCGAGCTCTGCGTCGGAGCCCTCGACCAGCCCGCGCCCGGCGGCGTCTTCGGCCACGCGCAGCACCACCAGGTCGCGCAGGGTCTGGAGCAGCTCGCCGCCCAGGCGGCGCGGCTCCACACCGGCGTCGGCCGCCCGGCTGCACGCGGCCAGGGCAGCCGCCGCGTCGCCGTCTACGCAGGCGGTGGCGATGTCGAGCAGCACGCGGCGATCGATCAGGTCGAGGATCTCGGCCACGCGCGCGTCGTCCACCTCGCCGCCGCCGGCAGCCAGCACCTGGTCGAGCAGCGTGAGCGAATCGCGCAGGGAGCCCTCGCTCTCGCGCGCGAGAGCGCCCAGGCTGGTCTTCGAGATGGAGACGTTCTCGGCGCGGCTCACCTCTTCGAGGCGCGCCACGATCTCCACCGTGCCGATGCGGCGCAGGTCGTAGCGCTGGCAGCGCGACACCACGGTGAAGGGGATCTTCTCCGGGTTCGTGGTGCAGAAGATGAACAGGCTGCTGGGAGGCGGCTCTTCCAGCGTCTTGAGCAGGGCGTTGAAGGCCGCCGTCGAGAGCATGTGCACCTCGTCCACGACGAAGATGCGGTGCTTGCCCGGCGACGGCGCATAGCGGATCGCCTCGATCACCTCGCGGACGTCGTCCACGCTGGTGCGGCTCGCCGCGTCGATCTCCTGCACGTCGGTGGAGCGTCCGTCGGCGATCTCCTCACACGAGGTGCAGACACCGCAGGGCGTCTCGGTGGGGCCCTTTTCGCAGTTGAGGCAGCGCGCCAGGATTCGCGCGAGCGTGGTCTTGCCTACGCCGCGCGGTCCGCACAAGAGGATGGCGTGGGGCACGCGATCGGTGCGGATGGCGTTGCGCAGCGGCGTCGTGACGTGCGACTGACCGGCGACGTCGTCGAATCCGGTGGGCCGCCATTTGCGGGCGAGTACCTGGTAGCTCAAGGGGGGCGCCGGGTCTCCTGGATGGTGCTGCATGAAGCGCACGCCGAGGAGGGATCGCAGGGCACCCCCGCTCGCCTCGCGGCCCCCGCTACCGCTGCTTCCTTCCGGACCTGACGGAGTTCACGAAAACCGTCGATCGAGCGGGACCCTGCGATCGCGCCTCGACGCGCCCGCCAAACGTACCACACGAACCCCGCGGCCCGCGGCGGTCGGGAGCCGCGGGCACGGGCTCAGCAGCAGGTGCTGGGGCGCGCTTCGGGTTGCGTTGCCGGAGGCTCCTCACCGAAGGTCTCCGAGTCCTCGACGAGCCGGTACCACTCCCAGCGGAGGCCGTCGGGCTCCTGCGCCCACACCTTGTTCGCCTTGGCGTAGCAGCAGGTGGTCCCGTCCTCGACGAGGTCGGCCATGCCCTGCGCCTTGAGGCGCTCGGTGGCGATGGCGACGTCCTCGTCGTCGAAGACCTCGACGCCGAGGTGGTTCAGTCGCTCCGGTGCGTCAGGCAGCTCGAAGAGCACGAGCTTCAGCGGCGGCTCCTCGATGGCGAAGTTGGCGTATCCCGGCTTGCGCTTGTTTACCTCGACCCCGAAGAGCTTCGAATAGAACTTCACCGCGCGGTCCAGGTCCTTCACGTTGAGGGCGAGTTGCAGTCGCATGGGATCCTCCTTTGGATCGTGGGAAGGGGTCGAGTCAGCGGCGCCGTCGCCGCGTGGGCGGCGCACACGCGCCGCGGCAGCAGTCCTCGGTCAGGAAGCCGAGCAGATCGTTCATCACGCCGAAATCGGGGCCGTAGAACA
>CAXMOD010000197.1:0-16273 GCA_964194905.1 uncultured Desulfobacterales bacterium
GAGCGCCGAAGCGCTTGTGGAGTCCGGCGATCTCGACGGCGACGGGGCGACTCATCGCGACGCGATCAGGCCAGCCAGCGCCCCAGGCGCGTGCCGTAAAGGAGCTTGATGAACTTCTGCATGCCCGCTTCGCCCTTGCGCGTGTACGGGTAGCCCCCCTGGACGGGTCCCTTGCCGCGCCGATCCGCGCTGATGGGCTTGGGATGGCAATAGCCCTTCAGCCCCAGCTCGCCGTTCACCTTGCCGACACCGCTCGCCTTGCGCCCGCCGAAGGGCGCTTCCGCCAGTCCGTAGGTGATGGCCATGTCGTTTACGCAGACGCCGCCGGTGTGGATGCGCTCGGCGATCCGGAAGCCCTTGTCGGTGTCGCGGGTCCAGACGCTTCCGTTGAGCCCATAGTCGGAGTCGTTGGCGAGGGCGACGGCCTCGTCCTCGTCGGCGACCTTCTGGATGGCGACGATCGGGCCGAAGGTCTCTTCGCGCATCAGCTTCATGTCGTGGGTCACGTCGGTCACCACGGTGGGCTCGTAGAAGAAGCCCCGGAGGTTCGGGTTGCGGCGCCCGCCCATGAGCACGCGCGCCCCCCTGGCGCGGGCGTCCTCCACATGGTCCTCGATGATGCCCATCTGCTCGTCCCAGAAGACCGCGCCCACGTCGAACTCGCCCTCGTCGCCCTGGCGCAGCTCCTTGGCGCGCTCCATCACCTTGCTGAGGAAGGCGTCGTACACCTCTTCCACCACGTAGATGCGCTCGGTGGCGCAGCAGTAGTGGCCGGTGTTCATGCACGAGCCGATGACGGCGCCCTGGGCGGCGCGGTCGAGGTCCGCATCGGCACAGACCACCATGGCGTCGTTTCCGCCGAGCTCCAGCGTGCAGGGGATGAGCCGCCGCCCGCAGGCCTCGGCGACCTTGCGGCCGGTTGCCACGCTGCCGGTGAAGGCGATCTTGTCTACGTCCGCTTCGACGAGTGCGGCGCCGGTTTCTCCGTCGCCCTGCACGACCTGGTACAGGTCCGGCGGCAGGCCCGCCTCCTCGGTGAAGCGCTTCACCAACAACGCCGAGAACGGGGTCACCTCCGAGGGCTTGTGCACCACGGCATTGCCGGCCATGAGCGCCTGCGCCAGCGGTACCACGGCGAGCGCCACCGGGCCGTTCCACGGGGTGATGAGGCCCACCACACCGAGCGGCTCCCACACGATGCGCAGCTTCTTCATCAGGCCCATCATCCCGTGAACGCGCTTCTTCTCCGGCGCCAGCATCTTGCCGGCATTCTTCGCGTAGTAGGTGAGGGCGTCGCACGGCGCGAAGACCTCCATGGAGATCGCCTCCGTGCGCGCCTTGCCCGTTTCGGCCACCACGGCGTCGACGACCTCGTCCTGCCGGGCGACGAACTCATCGAGCAGGCGCCACAGGTGACGGGCGCGCTCCTCGAAAGAGAGTGGTGCCCAGGCGGCCTGGGCCTTGCGCGCCCGCTCCACCGCCGCGCTCACGTCGTCGGCGCTGGCACAGTCGAACTCGCCGATGGGCTCCAGGGTGACGGGGGAGAGCGCGCGCAGCCTGCGGCGCGGGCCGTCGGACGGGATGGGTTCGAGGATCGCCATGGGGAGTCTCCTGGGTGGGTCGAAACGATGGTACCTACTCGCCTGTGAAGCGAGGCGAGCGCTTCTCCTTGAAGGCGCGCGGGCCCTCGCGCGCGTCCTTGCTGCTCATCACGGCGGCCGAGACCTCGTTCTCGATGGCCAGGCCGCGCTCGATCGTCTCGCCGCTGGCCCGCACGATCCCCTCCTTGATCTTGCGCACTGCCAGCGGGCCGTTGCGCGCCAGCCGCTCCGCGAGGTCGAGGGCCTTCGCCATCAGCTGCTCCCCGGGGACCACGTAGTTGACGAGTCCCATCGCCAGAGCGTCCTGGGCACTGAACGGGTCGCCGATCAGCAGGATCTCCATGGCCTTGGCCCAGGGGATCTGGCGCGGCAGGCGCGTCAGCGAGCCCCCGCCAGGGAGCAGGCCCACCTTGGCCTCCGGCGTCCCGAACACCGCGTGCTCCGCGGCCACGCGCAGGTCGCACGCGTTGGTCATCTCGGTGCCCCCGCCGAGCGCATTTCCGTTCACCGCGGCGATGACCGGTTTGTAGAGCTCGAAGCCGCGCAGGATCGCGTCGAGGAAGCGCTGGGTTTCGGACACCAGCCGCTCGTCCCATTCGTCCTCGGGCTTCCGAGCGCCCGTGACGAGCGGCATGGTGAGCTTGAGGTCGCCTCCCGCGCAGAAGTCCTCGTCGCCGGCGCCGGTGAGGATGGCCACCCGCAGGTCGGCGCGGTCGCGGAACTCGTACCAGGCGTCGGACAGGCGGATCAACATCTCCGGCGAGAGCGCGTTGCGTGCCTCGGGTCGGTTCATGACCAGGGTCATCACCCCGTCGTGCTTCTCCACCAGCAGGTGGGGTTCGGACATTCCGCTCTCCTTCCGTGTAAGGCCTCGTGCGAGTCAGACGAGCGAGGCTCGCGCGTCCAGGTGCACGCGCCGGCCGCACAACTCCTCGCGCGTGCCCCGCCGGGCCAGCTCCGGGTCCGCCTCCGAGACCACGGCGCGACCGCCCGCGTCGAGGTCCACGACCAGCACGGTTCGCGGCCGCGGTCCGTCGTGCACGACCGTATACGAGGCGATGCGGCCCTCGCCGCGGGCGTCGTCGGGCAGCTCCACGGTCTCCACCTCGGCAGCCACCGCATCGCCGACGTCCTGCCAGACGAACGGGCGCGGCGCCGGCTCCGTCGACCACAGGCTCACGCCCTGCTTCGTATTCAGACCCGAGATCGCATTCACCATGCCGACGGAGCCCGGGTCCGCGCGCAGGACGTCGGTCATGCGCGCCTGTGCCTGGAGCACGAAGTTGTTCAGCGGACCGCCGGCCACGGCCATGCCTCCGGTCACGCTGAGCGGGCGGTCGGGCGCGATGCCGATCTCGCGGAGCTGCAGCTGGACCGCGCACGGGAAGCAGCTGTAGAGCTCGAGATGTGTGACGTCCTCCACGTCGAGGTCGCCGTGGGCCAGTGCGCGTTCGCCGGCGCGGGCGAAACCCGGCGAGCGATGCAGCGCGCGGCGCTCGGTGAGCGGCACCATGTAGTTGGACTCGATGACAGCCCAGGGGAAGATCCAGCGCTCGCGGGGCACGCCAAGCGCCCGCGCGGTCTCCACGCTGCACACGATGAGCGCCGCTGCCTGGTCGACGTTCATCTGCGAGCAGTGTCGTTTGGTGTACGGGTAGGCGAGCATGCGATTGCCGGGTCCCGACGTGGCGATCTCATCGGGGCTGGGCGGCTTGCTCGACCACGCGTCGGGGTTTTGCGCAGCGGCACGCCCCAGCCCGGCCCACAGCTCCGCCACGCGACGCTCGTGAACGGCCGGCGTCTCGCCCTCGGCCGCGCGCAGCGCGTTTTCGATGATCGCGTACTGGCTCACGGCCGAGATCATTCGCACCCGCAGCTCCGCCGCGTTGATGATGGTGCCGTGGGGAACGTCCACCTCATCGGGCTCGGCGCCCGGCTGCGGCGTCTCGGGCGCGGCAACGCCGGCGCGCCGGGCGTTGCGTGCGCGCTGCGCTGCGTCGCCTCCCACCACCAGCGCCACGTCGGAGCGTCCTTGCGCCACGTCCTGCGCCGCCCGCCCCAGGAGCGCGGTCTGCAGCACGCCGAGCTGCGCGAGGTGGCTGTGTACGGAGCCCGCCCCGACACCCTCGGCCACGAGCCGTCCTGCGTCGGGATAGGACCAGGTGCCTTTCGGTACGTGGACGGTGTCGACCCGGTCGAGCAGGGCGCGGCTCCCGGCGTCCTGCGCCGCGCGTTCCACCGCCTCCTGCATGAGCGCCGCCGGCTCGCGCGCCAACGCGGGGTCGGGCTCTCGCTGTACTACCGCGGCGGCGCCCACCAGGACCGGCGTGCGGGGTTCGAGGACGGCCACGGCAGAACCCGGCTAGTAGCTGCCGCTGAGCTTGCGGTGGTCCCAGGAGACGATCTTCTCGGGATGGAAGACCACCGCGGTGCGTTTGTTGGCGAGCATCTTCGCCGCGTCGCCGACCTGCTCCTCCGAGAGGCCGGGGTGGTTCCGCTTCATCACGGCGGCCGCGTAGCGTTCCACCTGCGAGGCGTCGTCCACCAGCTCCGCGCGCCCGTTCATGGAGACACCGCGCAGCTCGTTGTACTCGCTGCCGTCCTCCACCAGGACCGCAATGCGAGGGTCACGCCGCAGGTTCAGGATCTTCTGGCTCTTGCTGTAGGTCTCGAAGGAGATCATGCCGTCCACGATCGCGAACCACAGCGTCGTGAGATGCGGCGCACCGTCGCGACCCAGGGTCGCGACCTGGAGGCTTCGGCGGCTCTCGATGAAGGGCCAGAGCTCTTCGTCTCTCAGGCGGATGGCGTCGCGGCGCTTGGCCATGGGGAATCCTCGCTTCAGGCGGAGAGGCCGGCCAGGAGGCGTTCCAGCCCGGCCTCGAAGGGGTAGCGCAATGCGCTGCGGGCGAGGTGGGGGGCGCACTCCACGACGCGGCTGTGCTGATTGCGGGAGAGGCTCGAGAGGCTCGCCTCGAGCTGGCGGGCGCGCTCGCCGGGATCGCCGTCGAGGCCTTCGGCTGAGGACCGGGTGGCGATCTCCAGCGCCGCCGAGCCGAGGGTGTAGGCGATCAGCGCGGAGAACGTCTCGACGGCGTCCCGCGCATCGAGACCGGCGCCGCGCAGCACGCCCAGCACCGGATCGACCACCCCCAGCGCGCCGGCGCCGTAGTGGTTGCCGTCGGCCAACAGGGCCAACACGCCGGGCCGCTCGACCAGCGCACGGCGCATGGCGTCGAAGGTCGCGCGCAGCCAGGCGCCGGGATCGGCCGGGTCCACGCCGTGGTCGGTGAACGCAAGCCCGCCGACGAACGCGTCGAGCACGCCACCCAGGAGAGCGGCCTTGTTCGGGAAATGGCGGTAGAGCGCCATCGGCGTCACGCCCAGGTCGTCGGCGATGGCCTTCAGCGTGAGGTCGCGCAGGTCGCGGTCGCGCGTCAGGTGGAGGGCGCTCGAGACGATCGCTTCGCGGGAGAGTGCTGTGTCATGGCGGTGCATACGGCGTAGTATACGTCATATACACAACCGCAAGCCTCCAGTGACTCTGGTTCCGAGGCTGGAGAGGGAAGCCGGCTCGGCCGGGCGCCTACTCGGGCTCTTCGGGCTCCGGCGCCAGCCCGTAGCCCGCGAGGTCGTCTTCGGTGGCGACCACTTCGGAGACGTCGCGGGGCTCCTGGGAGCGCTCTTCCTTCAGCTCGCGCTTGCGGGAGGCCTTTTCGACCTTGCGCTTCTCGCGTTCGCGCTTCTGGAAGGATGTCTTCGTTCGGCGTCCCATGGGCCCCCGCTCTCCTGTTTAATAGCGCCCACGCGGCGGACCGTCACGGCGCGAACCGCCTCCACCCCCGCCGTCTCGGGTGCGCTCGCGCGCCTCGTTCACGCGCAGCGGCCGACCGCCCACGTCCTGGCCGTCCAGCGCCTGAATGGCCTTCTCAGCGTCGTCCGCCCCCATTTCCACGAAGCCAAAGCCCCGGGAGCGGCCGGTTTCCCGGTCGGTGATGACCTTCGCCGACTCCACGGCGCCGTGGCGGGCGAAGAGCTCTTCGAGCTCCTCGTCCGTCGTCGAGAAGGTCAGGTTTCCTACGTAGATCCTCTTGCTCACTGGTCTGCCTCATGCGGCGCAGAGGCGGCTGCCGAGCACCGCGCTACCCAAGCGGATGAGGTCGGGACACGCGCGGGCCCCGAGGCCCTGGCGACGACCGAGGTCTTCATCCCAACCGCTCTCCTTCGCGCGTGCCGTCGGGGCTCCTTCGCCCCCCGGTCGGGTCGGAACAGAGATCGGTGAGAAACTCGTCCGGCCGTCTCTGGCGTCACGCACGCCCTTTGGCGACGACCTCTGCGCGCCCTCGGCGATTCCGGTCCGGACGAGGCCAGGCAAAGGCCAACCGGCCGATCCTACCAGAAGCGATGGCGCAATTGGCACGCAAGAGGGCCGGCCCAAAAGGCGAAGACTGGTCGGATCAGGGGCGCGGCGGCGACCTCAGGCGTCGAAGACGCTGGGCGTTCGGACGTAGGTCTCCGTCAGCACCTCGACGAACGGCTCCTCGTGGAGGGGGTCGGTGGGGAGTTGGAAGGAGACCTCCCGCGCTCTGAGGTCGTCGTAGATGCGCCCCAGCACCGCCTCCCGCGTGAGCGCGTCGCTGCCTTCCAGGTGGCGGCGCAGCTGGTCCTCGTCCCGGTATACGTAGGCCTTCCACGACACGCTGATGCGCAGCGCCTCGAAGTCCATCTCGGCCAGCGTGTCACCGTTCTCGCGGATCGCCCAGGCCCCGCCGCCGTCATGCTCGAGGCGTGTGTCCAGGGTCATGCCGGTGAGCAGCCCTTTCTCCCGCGAGCCCGCTGGGCGCACCCTGTGATACATGCGGTCGTTGTCGCCCACGAAGCCCGTGTTGTAGATGCGACCCTCGTGCACCTTGGGGGGGCGATCGGGTCCGTCGGGCCAGTACGTGAAGCCACCGTCGCTGCCGCGATAGAACCAGGCCACGGCCGTCGCGATGTCCACGCGCTCCTTCTCGAAGAGGCCCGAATGACCCATCGCGTTGAGGAACCACGTGGGGTAGGCGCTGCGATCGACGCCGACGAACGCCGGAACGTCAGTGTGTCCCTTGCCCTGGTCGAAGGGGAGCTGGAAGGTGATGTTGCTGTAGACGCCCCAGGGTCGCACCAGCTCGCTCCCGAAGAGCTGCGCCGCCGCGTCGCGCAGGCGCACGCTCTCGAGAATCGGTTCGATGCCCGCGACACGCCCTGCGGCGGTGGCCCAGTCGCCACGAAAGTTGGGGGCGATGATCATGTCGCCCGACCCCGACTGGGCGCGCATCTCGGCGGCGTTCTCGAAGTAGCGCTGCACCGGGAAATGGGGCGCGGTCTGCTCGAGGAGCTCGCGTACGATCTCCGGGTCGTCGAGCACCGGGGCGATGGCGACGGGCGGGCGGCAGGGTCCGGGCATGGCGGCCAGGGTAGCGCGGCCGGCTCCCGCGGATAGGATGGTGTCGATCTCGACCGTCTTCGTTCGACCACAAGCAGAGGGCGGCGACACGTGTCCACGAATCGTGGGCGCAACCGCCCGGGGAGGAGAGCCATGCGCTTCCTGATCTCGATGACCGACGTGGAGGATGAGTGGGACGGGCTGCCGGCCGAGGAGCGCGAGCGTGTGGCCGGACGGCACGCCGACTTCCAGGCGGCGCTCGGCGAGCGGTTCATCGCCTGCTACGGGCTCCGCCCCAGCGACGAGGCCGCCACCGTGCGGCTGCACGCCGACGGCGCGCTCTCGCTCGAGAAGGGGTTGGCGACGCCAAGCAAGGAGCCCGTCGGAGGCTTCTACCTCATCGAAGCGGACTCCATCGAAGAAGCGATCGAGTGGGCGAAGAGGGGACGCTTCCGCCCGGGCCCGAACGAGGTGCGCCAGCTTCGGGAAGACTGAGGCGGGTTCGTCACCCGGGGTCAGCCCATCACGAGGTCAGCCCACGAGCGGGCCGGCGCTGGCGCCGCTGTACTTCTGGACGGTCATCTCCTGGATGCCGAAGCCGCCCATGGCCGCTTGGAAGGTCGCCATGTGCGCTGTCTTGAAGTGTGCGTCGAGGGCGTCCTGCGATTCCCACTCCTCGAAGATGTGGAAGACCGCCGGGTCCGCCAGGTCCGCGGAGAACGTGTAGGAGATGCAGCCCGGTTCCTCGCGAGTGTCGCTCATGACATCGAGGGAGGCTGCGACGGCCTTTTCGCGTTGGGCGGGGTCGAGGCGGATCTTTCCGGCGACGACGAGCATGGGGTCTCCAGGTGGGTTTGGTGCGAGCAGCGCCTGGAGCCTATCACGGCGAGTCGCCTGCGAGCGCCTCGAGCACGGCGCCCTGGAAGCCGCCGCTTGCCTCGGGCCCGCGCAGCCAGGCGTCGCGCTTCTCGCTGAGCCAGGCGATCTCCGAGAGCAACCCGCGCCGTCGGGCGATCTGGTCTTCCATGTGCTGGCGTCGCTGGTCGGGCGGGAGCGCCCGCAGCCGCTCCGGCAGCTGGTCTTCGTCTACGGAGTCCCAGTCGAGCGTTCCGTCGGCCAGGCGGGCTGCGAGGTCACCGCCCGCTGCGGTGCTGGCGGACCCGCGGCGCCCCAGGTACGAGGCGCGCGCGGCCGCCGCCGCGCCCTCGGCTTCGGCGGCGCGCTCTGCGGTGGCTCGCGTTTTCGCGCGCGCGGCCGAGTCGCCGTAGGGCACCAGCGTGCCGGCCAGCTCGCGGTTCAACGAGGCGAGCTGTGAATCGAACGGAGTGCCGCGGCTCCGGCCGGGCTGCGCGTCCAGCGCGGCGTAGACTCCGCCCGCCTCGGCGGCGATCGCGGTCCATACCTCGCGCGTGCCCGGATGGCCGCCGCACTGGATGGCATGGATGGCGATGCCCTTGCGGCGCGCCGTCCTGGCGCTCGAGCGCCAGGGCACGTCGTCGGGGTAGTCCATGTGCGGCGGCGCGTCGCCCGCCAGCACCACGGCGCGCTCCACGCCGGGCCGATCGCTCCAGGCGATGGTGTTGACGGCGTCGTGGAGTGCGCGGTTCACCGACTCGGGCCCGTCGCCTCCGCCTCCGGCCTGGAGGCTCATGAGCCGTGCGTATACCGCGTCGATGTCGGCGTCGAGTTCGAACACCCGGGTCACGTACACATCGCCGCGGTCGCGGTAGGCGACGATCCCCACTCGGACGCGGGGTATGAGCCGCGCGCTGCCCAGGCGGTCGACGATGGTCCAGAGCTCCTCCTTGGCGCGCCCGATCAAGCCGCCCATGGAGCCCGTGGTGTCCAGGGCCAGCACCAGCTCGATGTCGCGGGCGCCGCCGGCCGAGACGGACGGGGCAGGCAGGACCAGCAGCGCCATCACCAGCAGGAATCCCAGGGATCGGGCCATCGGGAGTGCCTCCACGATCCCAGGCTAGGCGCGACATATGGCCGTCCTGTGGCTGGGCTGGGGAGATTCGCCGGCCACAGCGACCGGCTACGCTGGCGGGGGCGGGTCGGAGGAGCGGCGTGAAACGGATCCTGATCGTTGGAAGCGTGGTGCTGGTCGCGGGCGTGCTCCTCGCCGCGTGGCTGCTGCTCTCCAACCTGAACTCCCTGGTGGCGTCGGCGATCGAGCAGGAAGGCAGCCGCGTCGCCGGCACGTCGGTGCGCGTGGGCTCGGTCTCCATCGACCTGCGGGCCGGCAGCGGCACCATCCGCGGATTGCGTGTGGCCAACCCCGACGGCTTCTCCCGCGGCGACGCCTTCACCCTGGGCGAGATCACACTGGCCCTCGACACCGGCAGCCTCAACTCGTCGCCGATCGTGGTCCAGCGCATCCGCGTGGCCGAGCCGGTCGCCAACTACGAGGTGGACTCGCAGGCCCGCTCCAACTTCGGCGCGCTGCAGAGCAACGTGGCGAGGTACAACGCGGCCGCCGAGCCTGCCGAGGGCGAGCCGGCGAAGCTCGTGATCCGCGACTTGGCGATCGAGAAGGGCTCGGTGCACGCCGACTTCTCGGCGGTGGACCCGAACCAGCAGCCCCTCCATGCCAAACTCGGGACGGTGCGTCGCAGGAACCTCGGCGCTCCGTCGGGCGCCACGCCCGATCAGATCAGCCAGCAGGTCCTCGCCGCCTTCACAGGCGCCGTGGTGAAGGCCGTCAGCGCCGACCAGGCGGCCCTCCAGCTCCAGCGCCAGATCGGCGGCGAGGCTGGCAAGGCGGCCGGCGGCCTTCTAAGGAAGGTCCTGGACTAGAAGAAGAGGAGACCCCCATGGAGTTGCCGAGACACTTCGGACCGCGCTACGTGGAGCCCGTCCCGGAACGGGACGGGTTCGTGGACGGCTACGAGCGCATCCGGGTGGGCATGCTCTCGCCCACCATCGGGGGCGAAGTCGAGGGCGTCGATCTGCGCAAGCCCCTCGAGGAGGACACCCTGAAGGAGCTGCGTGGCGCGCTCCTCCAGTGCAGGGTGATCTTCCTCCGCAATCAGCCGATCACTCCCCAGGAGCAGGTGGCGTTCGCGCGACGCTTCGGCGAGCTGGAGGAGCACCCCTTCCTGCCCGAGGGAGATGCACCCGAGGTGATCCGCTTCTCCAAGGATGCCCAGATGCGGGGTGTGGAGAACATCTGGCACAGCGACGTGTCATGGCGCGAGATCCCCTCCTTGGGCTCGATCCTCCACGCCGTCGAAGTGCCGGAGGTCGGTGGCGACACTTTGTGGGCCGACATGGCGGCGGCCTGGCGCGGGCTGCCCGATGCGGTGCGAGATGAAATCGACGGGCTCGAGGCCGTGCACGATTTCAGCCACAGCTTCGGGCTGGCCCTGCCGCCCGACGAGTTGAAGAAGAAGCAGGAGGAGTTCCCGCCCGCGATCCACCCGGTAGTGCGTACCCACCCGGAGACCGGCGAGAAGATCCTCTACGTCAACGCCATCTTCACGAGCCACATCGTGGGGATGGAGCGGTTTTTTAATGATACGGCGACCACCGAGATCTACACCCAGGCATCCATCCCCGAGTACCAGGTGCGCTTCCGCTGGGAGAAGGACGTGGTGGCGTTCTGGGACAACCGAAGCACCCAGCACTACGCCTCCTCGGACTATTGGCCCAAGCCGCGCGTGATGGACCGCGTGACCGTGATCGGGGAGCGCCCCGTCTAGGGCGGGCTCAGCGCTCCAGCAGACCGGCGCCGGTGACCAGCGGCAGGTGGAGGGCCGAGAGAGGCCGGGGCTCCGCCGCCACCACCGCCGGGATCGCATTCACGAGCCGCGTCGCGGTCAGCACCACTCCGCCCACGGCGTGGTCGCCGTGCTCGTCTTCCATGTCGAGGGTGCACACCATGCGCGGCACACCCTCGACGATCACGTGGTAGCCGCCCTCGCTGCGCGGCCAGTCCGGCGCCAGGTCGTCGTGCATGCGCGTCACGTGCTCCACCACGAGCCGCGGCTGGCCGTCCACCACGCCGCGTACCTCGAAGCGCAGGGCCGCACGGGTTCCCTCGGCGATGGTGCCCATGGGCGTCTCCAGGTCGCGCGGTGCGGGCAGGCACTCGAACTCCTGATCGATGCGGTCGAGCTCCAGGCCCAGGCCTTCGGCCAGCAGGCGGATGGTGCCTCCCCAGGCCACCGTGAGCGTGCCCGGCATGAGCAGGATGGGCGTCTCGTCCATCGGCTTTCCGAATCCCATCGTGCCGAGCACTACCTCCGGCTGGTCGTAGGTGGCGTAGTTCACCACCTCGCGCACGCGGATCTCGGTCCAGCGCTCGCACAGCCCGGAGAGCGTGAGCGGCAGCACGTCGTTGGCGAAGCCCGGGTCGATGCCCGAGAAGAAGACCGAAGCCCCGCCCTCGTGGCAGGCATCCTCCAGCTTCTTCTGGATGTCCGGCCCGAGGTGGCTCGGGTGCACCAGGCTCACCAGCGAGCTCGACACCACGTTCTTGCCCGCGCGCAGGATGCGGCAGACGTCGTCCACCGCTTCCATCAGGCGCAGGTCGGCGGTGGCGGTGTAGACGACGCAGTCGGCGTCGCTGTCCAACAGCGCGTCGGCGTCCTGCGTGGCGATCACGCCGACGGGGCCGAGCCCGCACAGCTCACCAGCGTCGCGGCCGGCCTTCTTCTCGCCGTGCACCCACACACCGGTCAGCTCGAGCCCGGGGTGGTGGATCACGGCGCGCAGGGAGAAGGCGCCTACGTTGCCGGTGCTCCACTGGATGACGCGCAACGGAAGTTGGGACGGTTGGCTCACGGGGGGCCCCTTTCGATCCCGACGCAGAAGGACGCAGGCTAGCGCGGGATCGCGCGTGCGGCTGGGGGGCCGGTCGGTCGGGACCTAGAGGACCGCATCGTCCAGGAACGACGTGGCGAAGCCCTCCTCGTCCTGCGGTTTTCCGATGAGGAAGCCCTGGATCTCGTCGCAGCCCTCGTCTCGCAGCAGCGCGAACTGCTCCTGGGTCTCGACCCCCTCCGCCACGACGCGCAGCTTCAGGCTGCGCCCCAACGCGATGATGGCGCGCGTGATCGCGGAGTCGTCGGCGCTCCACCCGAGGTCGCGCACGAAGGAGCGGTCGATCTTCAGGGCGTCGACCGGGAAGTTCTTCAGGTACGCGAGGGACGAATAGCCCGTGCCGAAGTCGTCCACGGAGACGCGGATGCCCAGCGCGCGCAGCCGCCGCAAGGTGTCGATACTCTCCTCGCGCGCTTCGAGCAGCGTGGACTCGGTGATCTCGAGTCCGAGGTTGCGAGGGCGCGCCCCCGTTTCTGCGAGGATCATGGTCATGGCCTCGACCAGCTTCTGTCCGCGGAACTGCACGGGGGAGAGGTTCACCGAGACCCGCAGGTCCGCGTGGCCGGCGTCGGTCCAACGCCGCACGGCACCGCAGGCCTCGCGCATCACCTGCTCGCCAAGGGGCACTATGAGGCCGGTCTCCTCGGCGACGGGAATGAAGTCGGCCGGTCCCACCTGGGCGAACTCCGGGTCCTTGAGGCGGACCAGCGCTTCGGCGCCCGAGACCGCGCCGCTGCGCACGTCGAGGATCGGCTGGTAGACGAGGTGGAAGCCGTCGTTCTCGATCGCGCTGCGCAGGTGGGCCTCGATGCCGATGCGCGCCAGCGTTCCCTGACTCATGGAGTGCACGTAGAAGCGCACGCGGTTGCGGCCATGGCGCTTGGCATCGTGGAGAGCGGCGTCGGCGTTCTTGAACAGCGCTGCCACGGTGGTGCCGTCGTGCGGCGAGAGAGCCACGCCGATGCTGGTCGTG
Source organism: uncultured Desulfobacterales bacterium (assembly GCA_964194905.1). Lineage (GTDB taxonomy): Bacteria > Myxococcota_A > UBA9160 > UBA9160 > JAFDET01 > JAFDET01. The sequence goes on from CAXMOD010000197.1 coordinate 12,824, forward strand.
GCGGCCAGCTCGTGGCCGCCCAGGTGGAAGGGCTGCGTGAGCGCGCGGTGCACGCGCTCGGCGACGCCCTCGATTTCTTCGGCGCAGCGCGCGCCGGAAACCAACACGGTGAACTCGTCTCCGCTGAGCCGAGCCAGCTCGACGTCGAAGCACGGCTCGGGAAACTCCTTGTAGATTTCGTCGATGACTTCCCGCAGCCGAGTCGAGACGGCGCACAGCAGCTCGTCGCCGACGGTGTGTCCCAGGGTGTCGTTCACGCGCTTGAAGCGGTCGAGGTCGAGGAAGAGCAGGCCCGCTACGGTGCCGTCGTCGTCGCTGGCCGGGATGGCGCGCCCAACGGCCTCGCGCACCCAGAGGCGGTTGGGGAGCCGGGTGAGGCTGTCGTGGTAGGCGAGGAAGTGAACCGCCTCGTGCATGCGCGCCTTCTCCAGAGCCACCGCGACCTGGTCCGCGAGCTGGCGGGCGTGCATGCGCTCGCCGGGGTCGTGGGGCGGCACCTCGCACTGGCCGAGGGCGAGGATCCCGATCGGCGCGTCCGCGTCTCCCACGGGCAGCACGCGCAGGAAGCGCGAGCCGCAGTAGGCGTGGGCCGCGAGGAACGGGGGGAACTCGTCTGCCCCGTGCATGTCGAGCCCGACCGGGTCCGCGAAGATCTGCGCCTGCTCGATCGGTGCCACCTTCACCTCCTCGGAGCGCGGTGGGATGCCTGCCCCGGGGACAGCCAGGTGCAGGCGCGCGGGCCCGCCCGGCTCGAGCAGCGTCACGCTGACGGACTCGCAGTCGTAGGCCAGCGGCAGATGTTCGAGGATTCCGTCCACCACGTCGCCGCGCTCGACCGCGGTGAGGACCGCGCGGTCGAGCTCGTGGCGGCTGGCCATCTCCCGGAACTGGCGCGCCAGCCGCTGCGTCATGCTGTTGAACGCGACGGCCAGGTCCTCGAACTCGTCCCCGCTGTTCACGTCCACCTTCGTGTCGAAGCGACGTTCGGCGATCCGTTCCGTGGCTCGCGTCAGCTTCCGGAGCGGCACCAGGCTGCGGCGGATCTGAACCAGGCTGAGGACGCCTACCACGCCGATGGCCACGGCGGCCACCCCGAGGAACCAGCGCGCGAACTCGAGTTGCGGCGCGACGACCTCGGCGCGCGGCAGCGTCACCACCGCGTACCAGCTCGGGGCGGCGAAGCGGGCGCCGAGGAAGACCGTCCAGTGGTAGCCGCTGTAGACCTCGCCCTCGGCCGTGGTCCACTCGAACGCACCGGCGGGACCCGTTCCCACGCGGGGGCGAAGCCGCGCGGGATCCACGTACTCCTCGGAACAGCCCAGCGGCACTCGCGCCGAGTCGAGCAGACACAGCACCGGGCCCCCGCCCTGGGCGTGGTCGTGGATCGCGCCCAGCAGGTGACCGGGCTCGATCTCCGCCATCAGGATCGGCTCGCCCATGCCCCTGGTCGTGGCCAGCACGAAGTGGCGCACGCCTTCGCCGTCCAACCGTTCCCAGAGCGCCGGCTCGCCGGCGGCGAGCTGCTTCTCCGCGCGGCTGCCCTTGGGCGGAGGAGCAAGCGGCTGTCCGAAGAGCGTCTTGACAGCGCCGTCTTTCAACGCGCTGAGGCGCGAGACCGCGCGGTAGCGCTCGCGTAGGGCTTGCCACGTCTCCGCCTGCCGGGTGTGGGCGGGCATCGTGGCGAGCACGCGCAGCTCGTTCTCCAGGAAGCCCAGCCTCTCCACCACCGAGAGGCCCGCAGCCTTGGCGCTCTGGTGCATCCAACGTCGGCTCTGCTCGCGCAGCTGCTCGGAGACGTGATGGAACGCCACCGCGGCGAGTCCCGCGGTCGGGACGAGTGCGCACAGCAGGAAGAGACCCACGAGGCGACGCGCCACGCGGCTCTTGACCAGGGCGGAGCCTTTCATCCGGCGGGCCATGCTCAGAAGTCCTCTGCCTGGCCGACGAAACCGCCGTTGTTGGCCCGGACGATGTCGTCGTGACTGGCCGCCGCCATCAGTGGCAGGCGGCTGTCTCCGTCGGGACCCACGCTGTACAGGTCGAAGTCGCTGTTCAGGGGGTTGAGGAACTTGTCCTTGCGGAGCGCCCCCAAGCCGTTCAGGCCGGCGCCCTGGATGCGCAGGTACGAGTACGGGTTCCCCCATGGATCGCGCAGGTTGGCCGCGTCCACGTCGGCCAGCGTGGGCGGGTACGCCTCCCACTGAAGCTCGAACGCCTCGATCGCCTTCTCGAGCTGACGGATGTCGAAGATCGCGGTCTTGACCCGTGTTCGTTCGATGTAGGCGCTGTACGCGGGCAAGCTGATCGCGCCCAGCACCGCCGCGATGGCCAGGCTGACCGCGAGCTCCACGAGGGTGAAACCCGCGGATCGGGTTCCCGGGTGGACTTCGGGTGTGGGGCCGGGGGGGAGGTTGCCCATCGTAGTGGCGTATCGGCGCGCCTTGGGTCCAGAATGAGGGGTAATACCCACATTCCAGAAGAATCTTCGAATCGGCGCACGGGATTCCCCGCCGCCCGCTTGCAGGCCGAAGCTGCGCACTGGTGAGGGAGTCGCCGGCGTCTGGGGTCTGTCCCCTAGGCCGCGCTGTAGCCGCCGTCCACGTTGAGGGTCTGTCCGGTGACGAAGCGCGCCGCCGGGCTCGCCAGGAAGAGGACGGCCGGCGCGACGTCCTCGGGCGTGCCCCAGCGGGCCAGGGGCGTGCGGTCGAGCTGCGGCTTCTCCAACACCTCGACGCCTTTCATGGGCGCGGTCATGTCTGTCTCCACCATGCCGGGAGCCACGGCGTTGACGCGGATGCGCTCGCCCGCCCAGGCCACCCCCAGGTTCTTGGTGAGTTGCACGATGCCGGCCTTGGCCGCGCCGTAGCCGGGCACGATGGGGACGGCGAAGAACGACGACATCGACGCCAGGTTGATCACGCTGGCCCCGCCGTCGAGGGTGCTGGCGGCGAGCATCGCCTTGCAGGCCGCGGCCATGCGGTAGGCGGAGAAGAGGTTGATGGCCACCGATTCCTCGAACACCTCCGGCTCGTACTCGCTGCGCCCGCCGGGCAGGTTCGCCCCGGCGTTGTTGACCAGCACGTCCAGGCCCTCGAGGTCGTCCGCGACCCGGGCGATTGCGGCGCCGTCGGTCACCTGGAGCGGGTGGTAGTCGAAGCCCGCCAGGTCTTGCTCGTATTCGCCCGCCGAGGCGCGCGTTCCGGTGACCGCGACGCGGGCGCCCGAGGCGAGGAAGGCGCGGGCGATGCCGGCTCCGATTCCGCGGGTGCCCCCGGTCACCAGCACGCGGCAGCCGGAGTAATCGAACGTCACGCGCGCGTCGCTCACGGCCTGTCCTCCATCTCGATCATCACTTTGCCGGCGGACCGAGGGTCCTGCGCCACCGCGAACGCCTCGGCGAAGCGTGCCAGCGGGAAGCGGTGGCTGATCATCGGCGAGAGGTCCCGGCGT